>NZ_VMNX01000057.1 GCF_009377235.1 Streptomyces acidicola | reverse complement strand
CCCTTGGCCGGGGTCGAAGGGGCGGAGCCCCTGGGAGGGGACGGGTAGGGGCGGCGGGGGCGAGGAACCCTCAGTCCAGCAACCCGAACCGCATCGCACTCGTCACCGCAGCCGTCCGATCGTCCACCCCCAACTTGCCGAACGCACGCAGGAGATGGGTCTTGACCGTCGACTCGCCGATGAACAGCCGACGGCCGATCTCCGCGTTGGTGCAGCCCTCCGCCACCAACCGCAGCACCGCCGTCTCCCGCTCGGACAACCGCGGCCGCTCCGGCTTCGTACGCAACTGGTCGACCAGACGCGCGGCAACCGACGGCGCGAGCACGGTCTCGCCCCGCGCCGCGGCCCGTACGGCCTCCGCCAGCTCACCACGCGGCAGATCCTTGAGTAGATAACCGGCGGCACCGGCCTCCACGGCACGCAGGATGTCGCTGTCCGTCTCGTACGTCGTCAGCACGATGACGCGGCACGACAACCCGGCCTCCGTCATCCGCACGATCGAGTCGACGCCCCCGCCACCCGGCATCCGCAGATCCATCAGAACGATGTCGGGCCGCAACTCGGCCGCCAGCGCCTCCGCCTGGGGGCCGTTCGACGCGTCGGCGACCACATCGAGGTCGGGCTCGGCGCTCAGCATGGCGCGCAGGCCCTCGCGCACGACGGGGTGGTCGTCGGCGAGGATGATCCGGATCACGGGGTGCTCCTCGGAGGCGGGACGGGCAGCCGCACCGTCACAGTTGTACCGGTGCCGGGCGCGCTGTCCACACACGCCGTGCCGCCCACTTCGGCGGCCCTGGCGCGCAGGCCGGCCAGGCCGAAGCCGTCCGTCACAGCGGACGGCTCGAAGCCGCAGCCGTCGTCCCGGACGGACACGGTGAGCGTCTCGTCGGCGTAGGCCAGGGTGATGCCGACCACGGTCGAACTCCCCGCGTGCTTACGGACGTTGGCCAGCGCCTCCTGGCAGGAGCGCAGGGCCACCACCTCGGGCCCGGCGGACAGCGCGCGTACCGGACCGGTGATGTCCACCTCGGCGCCGTGCCGGGCGGCCAGCCGGCGCAACGCGTCCGGCAGGGAAGCATCGTGCAGGTCGGCGGGTGCGCCACCCGCGACCAGTGCACGCGCCTCGGCCAGGTTCTGCCGGGCCGTCTCCTCCATCAGTGCCAGGTGGCGGCGGGCGGCGGGCGGATCGTCCACCAGCTCGGCGTCCACGGCCTGGACCAGCATCAGGAGGCTGGTGAACCCCTGCGCGAGCGTGTCGTGGATCTCCCGGGAGAGCCGCTCCCGCTCGGCCAGCGCGCCGTGCGCCGCCGAGAGACGGGAGACCTCATGGCGGCTGGCGTCCAACTCGGCGATCAGCTCGGCCCTCTCCTGGCTCTGTTCGATGACCTGGATGATCCAACTGCCGAGGGCCGCCGAGAAGACGAGGGTGACGACCGCGAAGACGGAGTTGAAGAAGACGGTCTCGCCATCGGGCCGCCACAGCAGCGCCCAGCCCGCCACCGGCACGATGTTGATGAACGCGACGGCGATCAGCGCCCACCGCAGGCGCAGTGACATGAAGCACTGGGGGACCAGTGCGAAGGTCATCAGCCGGGTCTCGCCGACGAGGAGGGCCGACGGCAGGAACAGCGCGACCGTTCCGGCGAGGTAGATGAGGGCCCGGTGCTCGTCGGTCGGATTCTCCCGCATGACCGGGCGCCCGAGCGCCACGTACCAGGGAACCAGCGGGACGAGGAGTCCGGCCGAGAGCGCGCGCAGCGGCCACCCCGTGTGCCCCGCGCCGAGCACGAACACCAGGGTGGCCACCCACACGACGGCGAAATACGAGTCCCAGAGCCGGAACGTGCGGTCCCAGGTGTACGCGCCGGACATCGTCGTCATCCGTCGCGCCGGCTCTTCCAGCGGAAGGTCAGCAGACACAGCACCAATCCTCCGACGCACCAGGCGGCGAGGACCAGGGCGACGCGGCCGAACTCCCAGTCGCCCGTCTGCTCCAGAACGCGCGCCGACTCCGGCAGGAACACCCCGCGCAGTCCCTGGCACATCCACTTCAGCGGGAACAGCGCACCGATGTTCAGCATCCACTCGGGGATCGTGTCGACGGAGATGTAGACCCCGGAGATGAACTGCAGGACCAGGAAGGGCAGGACGACCACGGAGGTGGCGCTCTTGCCGGACTTCGGCACCGAGCTGATCGCGATCCCGAGCAGCGCGCATGCCGTCAGCCCGAGGACGAAGATCCAGGCGAGGTCGAACCACTTGCCGGCGGACGTGGGCAGGTCCACGTCGTACAGCGTCGTGCCGACCAGAAGGAGGATCGCCGTCTCCAACAGCCCGGTGACGAAGACCAGCCAGATCTTCCCGAGGAAGTACGAGGCCGGGGGCATGGGAGTGCCACGCAGCCGGCGCAGCACCCGCTCGTCCCGCTCGACGGCGATGGAGACGCCGAGGGACTGGAAGCTGGTGGACATGATCCCGGCGGCGATCATCGCGGGCACGTACAGCTGGGAGGCGGTGACGCCCGCTCCCTCCACGTCGTCGCTGAAGATCGACGCGAACAGGAACAGGAAGACCACGGGGAAGGCGAACGTGAAGACCACCTGTTCGCGCATCCGGAAGAACTGCTTGATCTCCAGCGCGCCCCGGCTGAGGCCGATGCTCCACGCGCCGGGCAGCCGTTCGGTGAGCGCCTCTTCCGGGGGCCGTACAGCGGTCGTCGTCATCGTTCGTCCTCCTCCGTGACCTGTACGGCCTGGTCGCTCTGTCCCGTCAGCCTGAGATAGACGTCCTCCAGGGTCGGGCGGCTCACCCGCAGCCCCGGTATCTCCCCGTCGAAGCGGCGCATGAGCTCGGCGACCGTGCGCGTGGGCGTCCCGGTGCGCTCGGCGCGCGGGGTGCCGTCCGGTTCCGTCCACTCGACGGTGGCCTCGGTACCGTGGCGGTCGCGCAGCGCGGCCGGTTCGCCCTCGGCGACCACGCGGCCGTTGGTGACGACGGCGAGCCGGTCGGCCAGCGCCTCGGCCTCCTCCAGATAGTGCGTGGTCAGCAGGATCGTCGTGCCCTCGTCGGCCAGCGTACGGATCAGCTCCCAGAACTGGCGGCGGGCGGCCGGGTCGAACCCGGTCGTCGGCTCGTCCAGGAGCAGCAGCTCCGGCCCGCCGATCACCCCGAGTGCCACGTCGAGCCGCCGCCGCTGGCCGCCGGAGAGGGCCTTGACGCGACTGCCCGCCTTCTCCCGGAGACCCACCAGAGCGAGGACATCGTCCGGGTCTCTGGGCTTTGGGTAATATCGGGCGAAATGTCGTACGGTTTCTCGCACCGTCAACTCGGCGGGCGCGGATTCGTCCTGCCAGACGATTCCGACGCGCGAGCGCCACGCGCGCGTGCCGTGTTCCGGGTCCGCCCCGAGCACGGACACCTCGCCCGCGTCCCGTGCCCGATTGCCCTGGAGGATCTCCACCGTGGTGCTCTTGCCCGCGCCGTTGGGGCCGAGCAGGCCGAACACCTCACCCCGGCGGATGCCGAGATGGATACCGTCGACCGCGGTCACGTCCCCGTACTGCTTGCGCAGCCCCCGTACGTCCACCGCGAGATCGTTCGCGTGTGCTGTCATACCGTCGAGCGTCGCCTTGAACCGAACACTCCGGGACGACCGGGCGTACTTCCTTATGTCCATCGAACGGTGGACACGCGCGCGTGTGCGGCACAATGACCATGCCCGGAAGCCCTCCTTCGACGCTACGGATACGACGAGATGAGCAAGACGACAGTCAGGGACGTCTCCATCGAGCGGGAGCGAGCCGACGCTTCGCGCGGCGTGGGCGGCAGCCGCGCCTTCGCGGTCCTCCTGCTGATCACCGGCGCGGCCGGGCTGCTGGCCTCCTGGGTCATCACGATCGACAAGTTCAAGCTCCTGGAGGACCCCGGCTTCACGCCCGGGTGCAGCCTGAACCCCGTCGTCTCCTGCGGCAACATCATGAAGAGCGAGCAGGCGTCGGCCTTCGGGTTCCCCAATCCGATGCTCGGCCTCGTCGCGTACGGCATCGTGATCTGCGTCGGCATGAGCCTCCTCGCCCGCGCCACGTTCCCGCGCTGGTACTGGCTCACCTTCAACGCCGGCACCGTCTTCGGCGTCGGCTTCTGCACCTGGCTGCAGTACCAGTCGCTGTACAACATCAACTCGCTGTGCCTGTGGTGCTCCCTCGCCTGGGTCGCCACGATCGTCATGTTCTGGTACGTGACGTCGTTCAACGTCCGCCAGGGCTTCCTGCCCGCGCCGAACTGGCTGAAGGGCTTCTTCGGCGAGTTCACCTGGGTCCTGCCCGTGATGCACGTCGGCATCATCGGCATGCTGATCCTGACCCGCTGGTGGGACTTCTGGACCAGCTGACGGCGATCGGGCACCCGAGGGCGTTGTCAGTGGGGTGACATAGGGTTTTGGACGTGGAGCCCGACCTGTTCACCGCAGCCGCCGAAGAACGCCAGGAGAAGGACCCGTCCGGCAGTCCCCTGGCCGTGCGCATGCGCCCGCGCACCCTCGACGAGGTAGTGGGCCAGCAGCACCTGCTCAAGCCCGGCTCACCCCTGCGCAGACTGGTCGGCGAGTCCGGCGGCGGCCCGGCCGGACCGTCCTCCGTGATCCTCTGGGGCCCGCCCGGCACCGGCAAGACCACCCTCGCGTACGTCGTTTCCAAGGCCACCGACAAGCGCTTCGTCGAGCTCTCCGCGATCACCGCCGGTGTGAAGGAGGTCCGCGCGGTCATTGACGGCGCCCGCCGCGCCACCGGAGGCTTCGGCAAGGAGACCGTCCTCTTCCTCGACGAGATCCATCGCTTCAGCAAGGCCCAGCAGGACTCCCTGCTCCCGGCCGTCGAGAACCGCTGGGTGACCCTGATCGCGGCGACGACGGAGAACCCGTACTTCTCGGTGATCTCCCCCCTCCTGTCCCGCTCCCTGCTCCTCACCCTCGAACCGCTCACCGACGACGACGTGCGCGGGCTTCTGCGCCGCGCCCTCACCGACGAGCGCGGCCTGTCAGGCGCCGTCACCCTCCCCGAGGACACCGAGGAGCACCTGCTGCGGATCGCCGGCGGCGACGCCCGCCGCGCGCTCACCGCGCTGGAGGCCGCCGCCGGAGCCGCCCTCGACAAGGGCGGTACGGAGATCGGCCTGACGACCCTGGAGGAGACCGTCGACCGTGCCGCCGTGAAGTACGACCGCTCCGGCGACCAGCACTACGACGTGGCGAGCGCCCTCATCAAGTCCATCCGCGGCTCCGACGTCGACGCGGCCCTGCACTACCTGGCCCGCATGATCGAAGCCGGCGAGGATCCCCGGTTCATCGCCCGCCGCCTGATGATCTCGGCCAGCGAGGACATCGGCCTCGCTGATCCGAACGCATTGCCCATAGCCGTCGCCGCCGCCCAGGCGGTCGCCATGATCGGCTTCCCCGAGGCCGCGCTCACCCTCAGTCACGCCACCATCGCCCTGGCCCTCGCCCCCAAGTCCAACTCCGCGACGATGGCGATCGGCGCCGCGATGGAGGACGTACGCAAGGGGCTGTCCGGTCCGGTGCCCCCGCACCTGCGGGACGGGCACTACAAGGGCGCCGCCAAGCTGGGGCACGCGCAGGGGTACGTCTACCCGCACGACCTGCCCGAGGGAATCGCCGCCCAGCAGTACGCCCCGGACGCCCTCCAGGACAGCGAGTACTACGCCCCGACCAGGCACGGAGCCGAGGCACGCTACGCGGACGCCGTCGAGTGGACCCGGAAACACCTCGGTCGGAAGCGGTCCTGACCACGCTGTAGACTTAATCGAAGCGCTGCGTCCCGCGCCCGGCACCTCGCAAGAGGAGTCGGCACCACCAGAGCGGGACATCCAGCCGGAACCCCGAGACCGCGAGGCCCCGGGGATCCAGGAGCGTCGCGCACCGTCGAAGGTGTCGCGGGCAGCCCACCACCCTCCCGAATCCCGGGAAACGGTCGGTGGGCCACTCGCGTGCTGCACGTATGTGCCCAGACCTGGGAGCGGCTGCCCGTCAGGCCCGTCAACCGGCCTCACGGGTTTCCCGGGCTGCGGATGCGACCTCCCCTAACCCTGGTGAAGCCGATTTCAAAAGAGAAACACGAGGTGTTTGGTTCATGGCGAACCAGTCCCGCCCCAAGGTCAAGAAGTCGCGTGCCCTCGGTATCGCGCTGACCCCCAAGGCCGTCAAGTACTTCGAGGCCCGCCCCTACCCGCCGGGCGAGCACGGCCGCGGCCGCAAGCAGAACTCGGACTACAAGGTCCGTCTGCTGGAGAAGCAGCGTCTGCGCGCGCAGTACGACGTGTCCGAGCGCCAGCTCGTCCGCGCCTACGAGCGTGCCTCCAAGGTCCAGGGCAAGACCGGTGAGGCCCTGATCATCGAGCTGGAGCGTCGCCTCGACGCCCTGGTCCTCCGTTCGGGCATCGCTCGCACGATCTACCAGGCCCGCCAGATGGTCACCCACGGCCACATCGAGGTCAACGGCCACAAGGTCGACAAGCCGTCCTTCCGCGTCAAGCCGGACGACGTCGTCATGGTCCGTGAGCGCAGCCGCCAGAAGCCGCTGTTCGAGGTCGCCCGCGAGGGTGGCTTCGCCGCCGACGGCGAGACCCCGCGCTACCTCCAGGTGAACCTCAAGGCCCTGGCGTTCCGCCTGGACCGCGAGCCGAACCGCAAGGAGATCCCGGTGATCTGCGACGAGCAGCTCGTCGTCGAGTACTACGCCCGCTGATCGCCCCACAGCGCGAGCGGACGTAGTACTTTCCGCGCGTCAGCCCGTCGTCTCCCCGCCCACCGTGGCGGACGGGACGGCGGGCTCTCGTATCTGGAGGGGCCGGAGCCAGGTAATGCGGTACGGAGTGGCACCCCCGGCGCGATAGGCTCGGGGGCACGACTTTTCGACGTTCAGGCATGTTCCGACGTGTTGCAGGGAGCGGGTGCACAAGTGTCCGGTGGAGAGGTGGCCGGGATCCTGGTGGCCGTCTTCTGGGCGATCCTGGTCTCCTTCCTCGCCGTCGCACTGGCGAGGCTGGCCCAGACGCTCAAGGCGACCACCAAGCTCGTCGCGGACGTGACCGACCAGGCCGTCCCGCTCCTCGCCGACGCCTCCGAGGCGGTTCGCTCCGCGCAGACCCAGATCGACCGGGTCGACGCGATCGCGTCGGACGTCCAGGAGGTCACGTCGAACGCGTCGGCGCTCTCCACCACCGTCGCGTCCACCTTCGGCGGCCCCCTGGTGAAGGTGGCGGCGTTCGGCTACGGCGTGCGCCGCGCCATGGGCCGCCGTGAGGACGAGCCCGCCGGCAAGGCGCCCCGACGCACCGTGATCGTGGGCCGCACCGTCCCGTCCGCGCGGCGGGCGAAGCGGAACACCCGGGACAAGAAGGACTGACCGATGTTCCGCCGTACCTTCTGGTTCACCGCCGGCGCAGCCGCGGGCGTGTGGGCCACCACCAAGGTCAACCGCAAGCTGAGGCAGCTGACCCCCGAGAGTCTCGCCGCGACAGCGGCGAACAAGGCGATCGAGACGGGCCAGCGGCTCAAGGACCGCGCGGTCGGCTTCGCAGGCGACGTCCGCGACGGCATGGCCCAGCGCGAGGCCGAACTCGGCGACGCGCTCGGCCTGAACGCGTCCGTCGACCACGAACTCCCGGCCCCCCGGCGTCACGCCGCGATCGAGAACCGCAACAAGCCGAAGACGTACGTCGTCGAGGGGACGTCGTACTCGTACAACCGGAATGAGGACCACTGATGGAGTCGGCTGAAATCCGCCGCCGCTGGTTGAGCTTCTTCGAGGAGCGCGGTCACACCGTCGTCCCTTCGGCGTCGCTCATCGCGGACGACCCGACTCTGCTCCTCGTCAACGCCGGCATGGTGCCCTTCAAGCCCTACTTCCTGGGCGAGACCACGCCGCCGTACCCGCGCGCCACCAGCGTGCAGAAGTGTGTGCGCACGCCGGACATCGAGGAGGTCGGCAAGACCACCCGGCACGGCACGTTCTTCCAGATGTGCGGCAACTTCTCCTTCGGCGACTACTTCAAGGAAGGCGCCATCACCTACGCCTGGGAGCTGCTCACCGCCTCCCAGGACAAGGGCGGCTACGGCCTGGACCCGGAGAAGCTCTGGATCACCGTCTACAAGGAGGACGACGAGGCCGAGCGCATCTGGCGCGACGTCGTCGGCGTCCCCGCCGAGCGCATCCAGCGCCTGGGCATGGGCCCCAACTTCTGGTCCATGGGCGTCCCCGGCCCCTGCGGTCCGTGTTCCGAGATCAACTACGACCGCGGTCCGGAGTTCGGCGAGGAGGGCGGCCCCGCCGTCAACGACGAGCGGTACGTGGAGATCTGGAACCTGGTCTTCATGCAGTACGAGCGCGGCGAGGGCACCGGCAAGGAGGACTTCCCGATCCTCGGTGAACTGCCCGCCAAGAACATCGACACGGGCCTCGGCCTGGAGCGTCTCGCCATGATTCTGCAGGGCGTGCAGAACATGTACGAGATCGACACATCCATGGCCGTCATCGACAAGGCCACGGAGCTCACAGGCGTCCGCTACGGCGAGGCCCACACCTCCGACGTCTCCCTGCGCGTGGTCACCGACCACATGCGCACCTCCGTGATGCTCATCGGCGACGGCGTCACCCCCGGCAACGAGGGCCGCGGCTACGTCCTGCGCCGCATCATGCGCCGCGCCATCCGCAACATGCGGCTCCTCGGCGCCACGGGACCGGTCGTGAAGGACCTGATCGACACCGTCATCGAGATGATGGGCCAGCAGTACCCGGAGCTCATCACCGACCGCGAGCGCATCGAGAAGGTCGCCCTCGCCGAGGAGGCCCGCTTCCTCAAGACGCTGAACTCCGGCACCAACGTCCTCGACACCGCCGTGAGCGACACCAAGGCCGCCGGCTCCACCGTCCTGCCCGGCGACAAGGCCTTCCTGCTCCACGACACCTGGGGCTTCCCGATCGACCTCACCCTCGAAATGGCCGCCGAGCAGGGCCTGTCCGTGGACGAGGACGGCTTCCGCCGCCTGATGAAGGAGCAGCGGGAGCGCGCCAAGGCCGACGCCCGGGCCAAGAAGACCGGCCACGCGGACCTCGGCGCCTACCGCGAGATCGCCGACTCCTCCGGCGAGACCGACTTCATCGGCTACTCGCAGACCGAGGGCGAGTCCCGGGTCGTCGGTATCCTCGTCGACGGGGTGTCCTCGCCCGCCGCCACCGAGGGCGACGAGGTCGAGATCGTCCTCGACCGCACCCCGTTCTACGCCGAGGGCGGCGGCCAGATCGGCGACACCGGCCGGATCAAGGTGGACTCCGGCGCCGTCATCGAGGTCCGCGACTGCCAGAAGCCGGTTCCGGGTGTGTACGTTCACAAGGGCGTCGTCCAGGTCGGCGAGGTCACCGTCGGCGCCACGGCCCACGCCTCGATCGACTCCCGCCGCCGCAAGGCCATCGCCCGCGCCCACTCGGCCACCCACCTCACCCACCAGGCCCTGCGCGACGCCCTCGGCCCGACGGCCGCCCAGGCCGGTTCCGAGAACCAGCCGGGCCGGTTCCGCTTCGACTTCGGTTCGCCGTCCGCCGTGCCGACGGCCGTGATGACCGATGTCGAGCAGAAGATCAACGAGGTCCTCGCCCGCGATCTCGACGTGCACGCCGAGATCATGGGCATCGACGAGGCCAAGAAGCAGGGCGCCATCGCCGAGTTCGGCGAGAAGTACGGCGACAGCGTCCGCGTCGTGACCATCGGCGACTTCTCCAAGGAGCTGTGCGGCGGCACGCACGTCCACAACACCGCCCAGCTGGGCCTGGTCAAGCTCCTCGGTGAGTCCTCGATCGGCTCCGGAGTGCGCCGTATCGAGGCCCTGGTCGGCGTCGACGCCTACAACTTCCTGGCCCGTGAGCACACGGTCGTGGCCCAGCTCCAGGAACTGGTCAAGGGGCGCCCCGAGGAGCTCCCGGAGAAGGTCTCCGCCATGCTCGGCAAGCTGAAGGACGCCGAGAAGGAGATCGAGAAGTTCCGCGCCGAGAAGGTCCTCCAGGCCGCCGCCGGGCTCGCCGAGTCCGCCAAGGACGTCCGCGGTGTCGCCGTGGTCACCGGCCAGGTCCCGGACGGCACGACCCCGGACGACCTGCGCAAGCTGGTCCTCGATGTGCGCGGCCGCATGCAGGGCGGCCGGGCCGCCGTGGTCGCCCTGTTCACGGTGAACAACGGAAAGCCGCTGACGGTCATCGCCACCAACGAGGCCGCCCGCGAGCGCGGTCTGAAGGCCGGCGACCTGGTCCGTACGGCCGCCAAGACCCTCGGCGGCGGAGGTGGCGGCAAGCCGGACGTCGCCCAGGGTGGCGGCCAGAACCCGGCCGCCGTCGGCGAGGCCGTCGACGCGGTCGAGCGCCTGGTCGGCGAGACGGCCAAGTAACGCTCGATGGGACGATGCAGGAATCGACGGTGAACATGCGCAAGGGACGTCGGCTCGCGATCGATGTGGGGGACGCCCGGATCGGGGTCGCCTCGTGCGACCCCGACGGGATCCTCGCGACACCGGTCGAGACGGTTCCGGGACGTGATGTCCCGGCCGCGCAGCGCCGGTTGAAGCAGCTCGTCGAGGAGTACGAGCCCATCGAGGTGATCGTCGGTCTCCCTCGCTCCCTGAAGGGCGGCGAGGGACCGGCGGCGGTCAAGGTGAGGGGCTTCGCACAGGAGCTGGCCCGCACCATCGTCCCCGTTCCGGTGAGGCTCGTGGACGAGAGGATGACCACGGTGACGGCCAGTCAAGGGCTGCGCGCCTCCGGCGTGAAGTCCAAGAAGGGCAGATCGGTGATCGATCAGGCGGCAGCCGTGATCATCCTGCAACAGGCGCTCGAATCGGAGCGGGTGTCCGGTACAGCACCCGGCGACCCCGTCGAAGTGGTCATCTGATCGCGATACGGTAACGTTCCGGCGCGATGCGGCAGCATTCGAACAGCTGCCGCACAGATCGAGGCGGGACGGACGCGGAGCCGCGCGACCGCCGCCTCGCGGCTCTAGGGGATCGATGACTGAGTATGGCCGGAGCCCAGGCTCCGAACCGTGGCATCCCGAGGACCCGTTGTACGGGGACGGCGGATGGGGAGGACAGCAGGCCCACGCGGGTCAGCAGGCCCCCTACGGCGGCCAGCCGCAGCAGTACCCGGAGCAGCCGCAGTACGGCGACTGGAGCAGCGACCAGCAGGTCGGCTACGGCCAGGCGCAGCAGCAGTACCCGTACTACGAGGGACAAGGTCACCAGCAGTATCCCGGCCAGGCCCAACCGCAGTACCCCGGCCAGGGGCACCAGCAGCACCCCGGCCAGGGACAGCAGCAGTACCCCGATCAGGGACAGCAGCAGTACCAGGGCGGGGGCTGGGACTCCGGCACTCACGAGCACGCCCAAGCCGCCTACCCCGTCGGCCCGGGGGACTCCTACGGAGGGCAGAACGCCGCGTACGGCGGCGGGCAGCACGACCACTACGGCGCCCCCGACGCGTACCCGCAGCAGGAGCCGGAGCCCCCGGCGAGCCGCCGGACCGAGCCCGAGTCGCCGGGGACCGACTGGGATCCCGGCCCGGACCAGGGCGAGCACGCCTTCTTCGCGGGCGAGGGCGGCGACGATGACGACGACTCCGGCGAGCCGGGCGGCCGCGGGGGACGTGGCGACCGGAAGGGCAAAGGCGCCAAGGGCGGCAAGGGAGGCAAGAAGCGCCGCAGCGGCTGTGCCTGCCTGGTGGTCGTTCTCGTGCTCGGCGGCGGTGTCGGCGGAGTCGGTTATTTCGGCTACCAGTTCTACCAAAATCGTTTCGGCGCGGCTCCCGATTACGCGGGGAACGGCACGGGCGAGACGGTGACCGTCACCATTCCGAAGGGTGCGGGCGGTTATGCGATCGGGCAGGAGCTGAAGAAGGCCGGCGTCGTCAAGAGCGTCGACGCCTTCGTGACCGCGCAGGCGAACAACGCCAAGGGCAGCACGATTCAGGCGGGCGTCTACGTACTCAAGAAGGAGATGTCCGCCGCGAGCGCCGTCTCGCTCATGCTCAGCGACGAGAGCCGCAACAACCTGGTCATCGCCGAGGGACGGCGCAACACCCAGATCTACGAACAGATCGACAAACGTCTGGGAGTCAAGTCGGGCACGACCGAGGAAGTCGCCAAGAAGGAATGGAAGTCCCTCGGCCTTCCGGACTGGGCCAACGACAACGAGGACATCAAGGAGCCGCTGGAGGGATTCCTCTACCCGTCCAGTTATCCCGTGTCCAAGGGCATGAAGCCCAAGGACGTCCTGAAGGAAATGGTCGTTTTCTCCAAGCAGAAGTACGCCGACCTCGGGCTGGAGCAGAAGGCGAAGTCGCTCGACCTCGACAGCCCGCTCCAGGTCCTCACCGTGGCGAGTCTCGTCCAGGCGGAGGGTAAGTCCAAGGACGACTTCGAAAAGGTCGCCAGGGTCGTGTACAACCGGCTCAAGCCGGACAACACCGAGACATACGGCCTGCTCGACTTCGACTCCACGGTGAACTACCTGCGGGGCGAGTCCAAACTGGCCACGGGATCGGTCGACCAACTGAGGCAGATCGACGACCCGTACAACACCTACAAGATCAAGGGTCTGCCACCCGGGCCGATCAGCAATCCGGGCGAGGTGGCGATCCAGGCGGCCCTCAAGCCGGCCAAGGGCAACTGGTATTACTTCGTCTCGATCAGCGAGGACGAGACACTCTTCGCCGAGACCAACGAAGAACAGAACCGCAATCGCGAAAAGTACCTCGAAGCACAGAAGAACGGACAATGACCCGCAGCGACACCAAGCGCCGAGCCGCCGTCCTGGGCTCCCCGATCGCCCACTCGCTCTCCCCGGTGCTGCACCGGGCCGCCTACACGGCGTTGGGGCTCGACGACTGGTCGTACGACCGCTTCGAGGTCGACGAGGAGACGCTGGCGGAGTTCTTCGGAAAGCTGGGCCCCGAGTGGGCCGGGCTGTCGCTGACCATGCCGCTGAAGCGGGCCGTCATTCCGCTGCTCGACGAGATCAGCGAGACGGCTGCCTCCGTCGAGGCCGTCAACACCGTCGTGTTCACTGAGGACGGGCGGAGCCTCGGTGACAACACCGATATCCCCGGCATGATCGCCGCGCTGCGGGAGCGGGGCATCGAGCAGGTGGACTCGGCCGCGATCCTCGGCGCGGGCGCCACCGCGTCCTCCGCGCTGGCGGCACTCGCCCGGATCTGCGCCGGCGAGGTCGTCGCGTACGTACGGAGCGAGGCGCGCGCCGCAGAGATGCGGCAGTGGGGCGAACGGCTCGACGTCGACGTGCGTACGGCGGACTGGGCGGACGCGGCACAGGCGCTGCGCGCGCCGCTCGTCATCGCCACCACCCCGGCCGGCACGACCGACGCATTGGCCGCGGCCCTCCCGGAACGGCCCGCGACCCTCTTCGACGTGCTGTACGACCCGTGGCCGACGGCGCTCGCGGCGCGCTGGTCCGCGTACGGCGGCGCTGTCGTCAGCGGACTCGACCTACTCGTGCACCAGGCGGTGCTCCAGGTCGAGCAGATGACGGGGCATGCCCCGGCCCCGCTGGACATCATGCGAAAAGCAGGGGAACACGCTCTGGCCGGCCAGTAGGTCCGCTCAGTTCCGCCGCGGGGAACCCGGGGGAGCGGCGCGTGGTGATCCTGTGAAATCCCGGTACCAAGGAGTAACCGCAGGTCATGATCTCCGGGCTGCCCGGGCCGCATCGGCGGGCCGCCGAACGGAGCCACCATGACACGTCACGCCCGGCGCAGGTTTCTCACCTATCTCGTGGCCGCGCCCTCCCTCGCCGTCGCGACCAAGATCGGTCTGGACGCCTACGCGCCCGGCAACGCCGACGCGGCGATTCCCACGCCACCCGCACCGGCCGATCTGGTCGACCTCGGTGACCTGCTGATCCTGGCCGGGAAGCCCACCGCGAACATGCTCGTGCTGAGCGTCAACGAGGACGGCGACGTCCACTTCCGGCTGCCGCGCGAGGAGGTGGGCCAGGGGCTCACCACCGCCGTGGCCATGCTGGTCGCCGAGGAACTGGACACCCCGCTGGACCGCGTCCATATCCAACTGGACGACGCCCGACCCGAGTTGCTCCTCAACCAGCTCACGGGAAGCTCCAACTCGATCCGTTCGCTGTACGACCCGGTGCGTCACACCGCGGCGGCCGCGCGGGCACGGATGGTCGGAGCCGCCGCGGACAGATGGGGACTGAAGGCGCGCGAACTGACGGTACGCGCGGGCGTGGTGGTCGCATCGGACGGCCGAACCGCCTCCTACGGCTCGCTGTCGGCGGCCGCCGCCTCCCTCGAACCGGTCGCGCTGACGGTCACGCCGAAGAAGGAGTCCGAGCACATCCTCGTCGGCACCCCCACCTCGCGCATCGACGCCCGCGCCCTGGTCACAGGCAAGCACGCGTACACCCTCGACCTCGACGTCCCCGGCGCCAAGCCCTGCATGGTGCGCCGCCCGCCGACCGTCAACGGCACCGTGAAGGCCGTCAACAACGAGTCCGCCGTACGGGCCATGCCGGGCGTCCTCGACGTGGTCACCCTCGACACGGGCGTCGCCGTGGTCGCCGAGACGTTCGGGCAGGCTCTCGACGCCAAGGAGGCCCTGGACGTCACCTGGGGCCCCGGCACCGTCGACGCGCTCTCGGACGACGACATCAGGGCCAGGCTGAAGGCGGCGACACCGTCGCTGGACGTGCTCGGAGTCCTGGTGAAGAAGGTGGAGGCCGAGTTCGACTTCGCGTTCGCCAGTCACGCGCCGATGGAGACCAACTCGGCCGTCGCGGACGTACGGGCGGACCGCGCGGAGATCTGGTCCGGGCTGAAGTCGCCGATCGCGGCCCAGGCGGCGATCGCGAAGGCCGTCGGCCTGCCGGTCTCCGAAGTGACGGTGCACGTGGTCCAGTCGGGCGGCTCCTTCGGACGGCGCCTCTTCCACGACGCGGCTCTGGAGGCCGCCGTCGTGTCGAAGAAGAGCGGCCGTGCCGTACGACTGATGTGGTCGCGCATCGACGACATGCGGCACGGGCGGATGCGGCCCGCCACCCACCACCGCGTCCGCGCCACCTACGCGGCCGGGCAGGTGCTCACCTTCCAGCACCAGGTGGCGGCGGTGGAGACCGACTTCCGGCACGGCCTCGGCGACGCGGTCACCGCCGCCGCGGCCGATCTGCCCACCGGCATCGGCAACGCGACCTTCGCGCAGACCCTGTTCCTCACCACCGTGAAGTCCCCGTACAACTTCGGCGTGACAACACAGGCGCTCACCGAGGTGCCGCTCAAGATGCACACCGGGTCGTGGCGGTCCGTGTACTCGGCCAACACTCGCGGGGCCGAGGAGATCGTGGTCGACGAACTGGCAGCGAAGCTCGGCAAGGATCCCGTCGCTTTCCGGCGCGCGTTCCTCAAGACCGCCCGGCAGCGAGCCGTTCTCGACAAGGTTGCCGCGGCGGGAGACTGGGGCCGGAGCCTGCCCGGCGGCTGGGCCCAGGGCGTCGGCTTCCACGAGGAGTACAAGTCCTGTACCGCGTGTCTGGTCGAGATCGACGCCACCGACCCGAAGAAGCCCCGGGTGACGAAGGCGGTGATCGCCGCCGACGTGGGCCGTGTGATCAACCCGCGCGGCCTGGAGGCACAGTTGCTCGGCGGCCTCACGGACGCCATCTCCACCACCCTGCGAGCCGGGCTCCACATCGACAGGGGGCTCCCGCTGGAGGGCAGCTACTCGCAGTTCCACTACGCACGCCAGAAGGACTCCCCGAGGGACGTGAAGATCTTCGTCATCGAGGGCGCCGACGAACCCGGCGGCGCGGGCGAACTCGGTGTCCCCGCGGCCGTCGGCGCCGTCGCCAACGCCTACGCCCGGGCCACCGGCACCAGGCCGCGCAGCTTTCCCGTCAACTTCGACGTCGACTTCACCCCCTTCCCGCGCTGACCCGCGGACCACCCACGCCTGGTTCCAGGAGCACCCATGCCGTCCCACACCTTCTCCGTCAACGGGGAGACCGTCACCGTCGACGCCCCCGACGACCTGCCCCTCCTGTGGGCACTGCGCGATCTGCTCGGTGTCCGCGGCCCCAAGTACGGCTGCGGCATCGACGTCTGCAAGGCGTGCACCAGCCACCTCGACGGCGAGGCCGTCCGGCCCTGCGTCGTCCCGGTCTCGGAGGCCGCGGGCCGCGAGGTCACCACCATCGAGGGGCTCGCCGACGGCGACCGGCTCCACCCCGTCCAGGAGGCGTGGCTGGAACAGGACGTCGCCCAGTGCGGCTACTGCCAGCCCGGCCAGATCATGGCCGCCGTCGCGCTCCTGAAGCGCACGAGGAACCCCACCGACGCCGACATCGACGAGATCGCGAACGTCTGCCGCTGCGGGACGTACTTCCGCATCCGCGAGGCGATCAAGAGCGCGGCGGACCGGATGGCGTGACCGGACCGGGGGCCTGACAGCGCAGGTGGCGTGACGGGGGCGGAGCCCACGGCTGCGGTCTCCTCGCGTCCGCCTGATGGACCTGCGACCAGCCCCGGGACCGGACGTGGGAGGATCGGAGGTGGCGGGCCCGGGCCGCGCACCCGGTGTCGCCGTCGCCGTACGCGAGGACGCGCGTACGCAAGGCAGTACGCAGTACCAGGGCGCGAGCACTGAGGAGCACCGTTGAGCAGGTTGCGCTGGCTGACCGCGGGGGAGTCCCACGGTCCCGCACTCGTCGCGACGCTGGAGGGACTTCCCGCCGGCGTGCCGATCACCACGGAGATGGTGGCGGACCACCTGGCTCGGCGGCGGCTCGGCTACGGACGCGGTGCGCGCATGAAGTTCGAGCGGGACGAGATCACCTTCATCGGCGGCGTACGGCACGGCCTGACTCTGGGCTCCCCGGTGGCGATCATGGTGGGCAACACCGAGTGGCCGAAGTGGGAGCAGGTGATGGCGGCCGACCCGGTGGACCCGGAGGTGCTCGCCGGTCTGGCCCGTAACGCGCCCCTGACCCGTCCCCGGCCCGGCCACGCGGACCTCGCGGGCATGCAGAAGTACGGGTTCGACGAGGCGCGTCCGGTGCTGGAGCGGGCCAGTGCGCGGGAGACGGCCGCCCGGGTGGCCCTGGGCGCGGTGGCGCGGTCGTACCTGAAGGAGACCGCCGGGATCGAGATCCTCTCGCACGTGGTGGAGCTGGCGGCGGCGAAGGCGCCCTACGGCGTCTACCCCACGCCCTCGGACGTCGAGAAGCTGGACGCCGACCCGGTGCGCTGCCTGGACGTGGACGCGTCGAAGGCGATGGTCGCGGAGATCGACCAGGCCCACAAGGACGGCGACACGCTCGGCGGTGTGGTGGAGGTGCTGGCGTACGGGGTGCCGGTCGGTCTCGGCTCGCACGTGCACTGGGACCGGCGCCTGGACGCACGCCTCGCTGGTGCGCTGATGGGCATCCAGGCCATCAAGGGCGTCGAGGTCGGGGACGGCTTCGAGCTGGCCCGCGTGCCCGGCTCGCAGGCGCATGACGAGATCGTGCAGACGGACGAAGGCGTCCGGCGCGCCACGGGCCGCTCGGGCGGCACCGAAGGCGGTCTGACCACGGGCGAGCTGCTGCGGGTGCGGGCGGCGATGAAGCCGATCGCGACCGTGCCGCGGGCCCTGGCCACCATCGACGTGGCCACCGGTGAGGAGGCCAAGGCCCATCACCAGCGCTCCGACGTCTGCGCGGTCCCGGCCGCCGGCATCGTCGCCGAGGCCATGGTCGCGCTGGTGCTCGCGGACGCGGTGGCGGAGAAGTTCGGCGGCGACAGCGTGGTGGAGACCCGCCGCAACGTGCGCTCGTACCTTGAGAACCTGGCGATTCGATGAGCGCCCCCCTGATCGTCCTGGTCGGTCCGATGGGCGTGGGCAAGTCCACCGTCGGGCAGCTGCTGGCCGAGCGGCTCGGCGTGGGCTACCGGGACACCGACGACGACATCGTCGCGGAGCAGGGCCGCACGATCGCGGACATCTTCGTCGACGAGGGCGAGCCCGCCTTCCGGGCCATCGAGAAGCGGGCGGTGCGCACCGCTCTCGCCGAGCACGCCGGTGTCCTGGCGCTGGGCGGCGGCTCCATCCTCGACGCCGACACCCGCGCGGCGCTGGCCGGCCTCCAGGTGGTCTACCTGTCGATGGACGTGGAGGAGGCGGTCCGGCGCACCGGCCTGAACGCGGCCCGCCCGCTGCTCGCGGTCAACCCGCGCCGGCAGTGGCGGGAACTGATGGAGGCCCGCCGCCATCTGTACACCGAGATCGCCCACGCGGTCGTACCCACCGACCACCGCACACCCGAAGAAGTCACCCAAGCCGTCCTGGACGCAACGGAGTTGAAGGAAGCATGAGCGAGGCAGTCACCCGGATCCAGGTCGGCGGCACAGCGGGCACCGACCCGTACGAGGTCCTGGTCGGCCGGCAACTCCTCGGCGAGCTGGGCGGGTTGATCGGGAGCACGGCCAAGCGGGTGGCCGTCATCCACCCCGAGGCGCTGGCCGACACCGGGGAGGCGCTGCGGGCCGACCTGGCCGAACAGGGCTACGAGGCCGTCGCGATCCAGGTGCCGAACGCGGAGGAGGCCAAGACCGCCGAGGTCGCCGCCTACTGCTGGAAGGCGCTGGGCCAGTCCGGGTTCACCCGTACCGACGTCATCGTGGGCGTGGGCGGTGGCGCCACCACGGACCTGACCGGGTTCGTGGCCGCGACCTGGCTGCGCGGAGTCCGCTGGATCGCCATCCCCACCACCGTGCTGGCCATGGTGGACGCGGCCGTCGGCGGCAAGACCGGTATCAACACGGCCGAGGGCAAGAACCTCGTCGGCGCCTTCCACCCGCCGGCCGGTGTGCTGTGCGACCTGGCCGCGCTGGACTCGCTGCCGGTCAACGACTACGTGTCCGGGCTCGCCGAGGTCATCAAGGCCGGGTTCATCGCCGATCCGGTGATCCTGGAGCTGATCGAGTCCGACCCACAGGCTGCCCGCGCCCCGGCCGGTCCGCACACCGCCGAGCTGATCGAGCGGTCCATCAAGGTCAAGGCCGAGGTCGTCTCGTCCGACCTGAAGGAATCCGGGCTGCGCGAGATCCTCAACTACGGGCACACCCTCGGGCACGCGATCGAGAAGAACGAGCGCTACAAGTGGCGGCATGGTGCGGCCGTCTCCGTGGGTATGCACTTCGCCGCCGAACTCGGGCGTCTGGCAGGCCGGTTGGACGATGCGACCGCCGACCGCCACCGCACCGTCCTGGAGTCGGTGGGCCTGCCGCTGCACTACCGTCACGACCAGTGGCCCAAGCTGCTGGAGACGATGAAGGTCGACAAGAAGTCCCGCGGCGATCTGCTGCGCTTCATCGTCCTCGACGGACTGGCCAAGCCCACCGTCCTGGAGGGCCCCGACCCGGCCGTCCTGCTCGCCGCCTACGGCGAAGTGGGGCAGTAACGCCCACTCGGACGCCGTAGGCCCGATTCGCCTTGTGAGCATGGGCACTTCGGGCCGCCCCCGGCCGTTCACCAAACGACGGCCGGGGGCGGTACCGTTCGGGAGGGACCGGGGTGCCAGCGCCCCGCCTGCCAGCGCCAATGTGACTGTACGAGACGGAGTGGCACCGGATGCAGCACGCAGTGGGGGCTCCGCTGCCGCCGCCCCACCAGCCGGGGCAGGGACCGTCGACCGGTTGGTCGTCGGCCGGACACCACAACCCGGGACACCCGGGGTCCGTACCGTCGCCTCCGCCCCCGCCGGGGTTCGTCGGAGCGCCGGTCCCGCCGGGTGCCCCGCAGGTCCCGCACCACGCACCGCCGCAACCCGCCTCCGCCCCACCCTCGCGGGAGACGACCGGACATGTGCAACTGCCGCCGGGTGGCCCCGTCGGCATACCGAGCGCACCGCCCGCCGCGGGCGTGCCCGACCCGACGGCCACCACGCTCGCGGTCCTGCTCATCGGCCCGGCGGGCGCGGGCAAGACGAGCGTGGCCAAGTACTGGGCGGACCACCGCCGGGTGCCCACGGCTCACATCAGCCTCGACGACGTCCGCGAATGGGTGCGCTCGGGTTTCGCCGACCCGCAGTCGGGGTGGAACGACCACTCGGAGGCGCAGTATCGTCTCGCCCGCCGGACCTGCGGTTTCGCCGCCCGTAACTTCCTGGCGAACGGCATCTCCTGCATCCTCGACGACGCCGTCTTCCCGGACCGCCCGGTTGTCGGGCTCGGCGGCTGGAAGCGGCACGTCGGGCCCGGGCTGCTGCCGGTCGTGCTGCTGCCCGGCCTGGAGATAGTCCTGGAGCGCAACGCCGAGCGCACGGGCAACCGCCGCCTCACCGACGAGGAGGTCGCGCGCATCCACGGCCGCATGGCCGGCTGGTACGGCTCCGGGTTGCCCATCATCGACAACTCCCAGCTTGACGTGCCCGCGACGGCACAGCTTCTGGACGACGTACTGGCCCGGTCGATCGCGAGCCCGCCGAAGTGGTAGGCGAGCGGCCCGAGGGCACGTGATCGCCGGGGCGTGCGCCCCTGGTGGGTACGCGCGCGCCTGAGCGCCGTGTGCTGTGCCCCCATCAGTGGGGGCGCCGCCCGACCGGCCCTCCTGAACCGGCGGTATGCGGCAACCGCTCGTAGGCTCGGCACATGTCAGAGGTGTACGCGGCCCGCCGGGCCCGGCTACGGGAGCACTGCAACGCGGGCGGCACCGCGACCGCGCTCGTCACCCGCCCGGCCAACGTGCGCTATCTCGCGGGGGCCGCACCACAGGGCGCCGTCCTGCTGCTGGGCCCGGAGGACGACCTGCTGCTGTGCGGCGACGCACCCGGTGGCGGGCGTGACCACGACGCACGCCCCGACGAGGCGCTGCGGGTGCACCCGCTGCCCGGCGCGGGCGGTGATCCCGCGGTCGCCGCCGCCGACCTCGCCGCCGCCGACGGCGCCGAGTCACTCGCGGTCGAGGAGCACCACCTCACCGTCACCCGGCACCGCGCCATCGCCTCGGTGGCCCCCAGGCTGCGCCTCGACGACCTCGCCGGCACGGTCGAGCAGCTGCGCGTCGTCAAGGACGAGGAGGAGATCTCCTGCCTGCGGATCGGCGCGGAGATCGCCGACCAGGCGCTGAGCGAGCTGCTGGAGTCGATCCTCGTCGGCCGTACCGAACGTCATCTCGCCCTGGAACTGGAGCGCCGGCTCGTCGACCACGGCGCCGACGGCCCGGCCTTCGCGACCTCCGTCGCCACCGGCCCCAACGCCGGCCGTCGTCTGCACCGTCCCACCGACCGCCGTGTCGAGGAGGGCGACTTCCTCTCCGTCTGCCTGGGCGCGGCGTACCGCGGCTACCGCTGCGAGATCGGCCGTACCTTCGTCATCGGCACCTCCCCGGCCGACTGGCAGATCGACCTGTACGACCTGGTCTTCGCCGCCCAGCGCGCCGGCCGCGAGACGCTGGCACCCGGCGCGGCATACCGTGACGTGGACCGCGTGGCCCGCCAGGTGCTGGACTCCGCCGGGTATGCGGAAGGCATCCCACCGCTGATGGGACACGGTGTCGGACTCGAAATCGACGAGGACCCGCAGTTGGCTCCCGCGGCCATGGGTAAACTGGACGCTTGCGTGCCGGTCACCGTCGAACCGGGGGTCCACCTCCCGGGCCGGGGCGGCGTCCGGATCGATGACACGCTCGTCGTCCGCCCCGAGGCGGACGGCGGACCCGAGCTACTCACCATCACGACCAAGGAGCTGCTCGCGCTCTAGCGACACCAGGGAAGTTCAGGCACGTCCCCACGCTGCCCGGCACACACCGGCTGTTGACACAAGCCGCCGGCGTGGCGGGCACGGGAACGCACCCGCACCTCCCCGGCGCCGCTCAGCGCGTGCCCCGGGGTCGTCCACGTCAGTCCAGGAGATTCCGCAACCGTGGCTTCCACGAACGACCTCAAGAACGGCCTGGTGCTCAAGCTCGACGGCGGCCAGCTCTGGTCCGTCGTCGAGTTCCAGCACGTCAAGCCCGGCAAGGGCCCGGCCTTCGTGCGCACCAAGCTCAAGAACGTGCTCTCCGGCAAGGTCGTCGACAAGACCTTCAACGCCGGCGTCAAGGTCGAAACGGCCACCGTCGACAAGCGCGACATGCAGTTCTCGTACATGGACGGCGAGTACTTCGTCTTCATGGACATGGAGACCTACGACCAGCTCATGGTCGACCGCAAGGCCGTCGGCGACGCCGCCAACTTCCTCATCGAGGGCTTCACCGCCACCGTCGCGCAGCACGAGGGCGAGGTGCTCTTCGTCGAGCTGCCGGCCGCCGTCGAGCTCGTGGTCCAGGAGACCGAGCCGGGCGTCCAGGGCGACCGCTCCACGGGCGGCACCAAGCCCGCCACGCTGGAGACCGGTCACCAGATCCAGGTCCCGCTCTTCATCACCACCGGTGAGAAGATCAAGGTCGACACCCGCACGAGCGACTACCTCGGCCGGGTGAACAGCTAACCGTGGCTGCCCGTAACACGGCCCGCAAGCGTGCCTTTCAGATCCTCTTCGAGGGCGACCAGCGCGGGGCCGATGTCCTGACGGTCCTCGCGGACTGGATCCGGCACTCCCGGTCCGACACCCGGCAGCCGCCGGTGAGCGAGTACACCATGCAGCTGGTCGAGGGGTATGCGAAGCGCGCGCAGCGGATCGACGAGTTGATCGCGCAGTACTCGGTGGGCTGGACGCTGGACCGGATGCCGGTCGTCGACCGCAACATCCTGCGTCTTGGCGCGTACGAACTGATCTGGGTCGACGAGACTCCCGATGCTGTTGTGCTGGATGAAATGGTGCAGCTGGCGAAGGAGTTCTCGACGGACGAGTCGCCCGCGTTCGTGAACGGTCTGCTGGGGCGTCTGAAGGATCTGAAGCCGTCGCTCCGCAGGGAGTAGCGGCGTAGGGGACCTGTACGGGGAAGCTGCCGGCCGTCTGTGATCGCTCGTGCAGCTCCCCGCGCCCCAGCTCAGCGCGTGGACGAAAAAGCCGCCGGGGTGGCTGGAACCATGAGGTTCCGGCCACCCCGGCGGCACGTTTCTGCTGGGAGCCCGGGGCTCTCAGCTCTCGTCGTGGGACACCGCGCGGCGCGCGTCCGAGTCGAGGACGCCCCAGCTGATCAGCTGCTCGGTGAGGACCGAGGGCGACTGGTCGTAGATGACGGCGAGTGTGCGCAGGTCGTCCTGGCGGATCGACAGCACCTTGCCGTTGTAGTCACCGCGCTGGGACTGGATCGTCGCCGCGTAGCGCTGGAGAGGGCCCGCCTTCTCGACCGGCACGTGGGCCAGGCGCTCCAGGTCCAGCACGAGCTTCGGCGGCGGCTCGGCGGCCCCACCGGGAGTGCTGCCCGGCAGCAGCTCCTGCACCGGGACCCCGTAGAAATCGGCCAGTTCGGCAAGGCGCTGTACGGTGACGGCGCGGTCGCCGCGCTCGTACGAACCGACCACGACCGCCTTCCAGCGTCCCTGGGACTTCTCCTCGACACCGTGGAGGGAAAGGCCCTGCTGGGTGCGGATGGCCCGGAGCTTGGCCCCGAGCTGTTTGGCGTATTCGCTGGACATATAGCTCCCGGACGCTGTGTCGACGTGCGGTGGTGCCGCACGGCTGGTGACTCACTGTGAGGTTACGCAGCGTTACTCTGCCCCGTCAAGCCGAATGGTCCGGACCGACTCTTCCGTGGTAACCCCTCATCCGTTACTCCAGGGGTGTGATCAGGGCCGTTATTCCGGCCTGCTACCGTGGATGGCGCAAATCCGACGTCCTTTAAGGTCCGTCCCGTGAGGCGGAGAAGGAGGTCCGTTTCATATGGACACGCAAGCGCCAGATCCGAGGCCCGTGCTTGAGGGCCCCGACATCGCGCGGGTACTGACCCGCATCGCCCACGAGATCGTCGAGCGCGCCAAGGGCGCCGACGACGTGGTGCTCCTCGGCATTCCGACCCGGGGCGTCTTCCTCGCCCAGCGGATCGCCGCCAAGCTCGGGGCGATCACCGACCGCACGATCCCGGTCGGCTCGCTCGACATCACCATGTACCGCGACGACCTGCGCATGCAGCCGCCGCGTGCGCTGGCCCGCACGGAGATCCCCGGTGACGGCGTCGACGGCCGCCTGGTCGTCCTCGTCGACGACGTGCTCTTCTCCGGCCGCACCATCCGCGCCGCGCTCGACGCGCTGAACGACATCGGGCGCCCGCGCGCGGTGCAACTCGCGGTCCTCGTCGACCGCGGCCACCGCGAACTGCCCATCCGCGCCGACTACGTCGGCAAGAACCTCCCCACGTCGCTGCGGGAGACGGTCAAGGTCCAGCTTGCCGAGGAGGACGGTCGGGACACCGTCCTGCTCGGTGCGAAGCGGACCTCCCCGGGCGCGCAGCAGTAGCGCTGCGGCGTACGGCGCTGCCGTACGCCCGATCAGCGCGCTCGTGCGCGCCCGCCTGCCCGGCCACGCCACCGTGGCGGGGACGCCTCCCGACCTGAACTGCCTTACGGAGCCTGAAAGATGCAGCGCCATCTCATCTCGGCCGCCGACCTCACCCGCGACGACGCCATCCGCATCCTCGACACCGCCGAGGAGATGGCCCGCGTCGCCGACCGGCCGATCAAGAAACTGCCGACCCTGCGCGGCCGTACCATCGTCAACCTCTTCTTCGAGGATTCCACCCGGACCCGGATCTCCTTCGAAGCCGCCGAGAAGCGCCTCTCCGCGGACGTGATCAACTTCTCCGCCAAGGGATCGAGCGTGTCCAAGGGCGAGTCCCTCAAGGACACCGCCCAGACCCTGGAGGCCATGGGCGTCGACGCGGTCGTCATCCGGCACGGCGCCTCGGGGGCCCCGTACCGCCTGGCGAACTCCGGCTGGATCGACGCCGCCGTCGTCAACGCGGGCGACGGAACCCACCAGCACCCCACCCAGGCCCTGCTGGACGCCTTCACCATGCGCCGCCGCCTCGTCGGCCGGGACACCGGGCTCGGCCAGGACCTCGGCGGTCGGCACATCACGATCGTCGGCGACATCCTGCACAGCCGCGTCGCCCGCTCCAACGTCGACCTGCTGCACACCCTCGGCGCCGAGGTCACGCTCGTCGCGCCGCCCACGCTGCTGCCGGTCGGCATCGAGTCCTGGCCCTGCGAGATCTCCTACGACCTCGACGCCACCCTGCCGAAGTCGGACGCGGTGATGATGCTGCGCGTGCAGAGTGAGCGCATGAACGCCGCGTTCTTCCCGACCGAGCGCGAGTACTCCCGGCGCTACGGCCTCGACGGCGAGCGCATGGCGCGGATGCCCGAGCACGCCATCGTGATGCACCCCGGCCCGATGGTGCGCGGCATGGAGATCACCGCCGAGGTCGCCGACTCCGGCCGGTGCACCGCGATCGAGCAGGTCGCCAACGGGGTCTCCATCCGCATGGCCGTTCTGTACCTGCTGCTCGGCGGCGCCGTGTTCGAGTCCAAGAACGCGCCCGTCACCCTCCAGACCCGTACCGAGGAGAAGTAAGACAGATGAGCAAGATCCTGATCCGTGGTGCGAAGGTGCTCGGTGGCGAGCCGCAGGACGTGCTGATCGACGGCCGGACCATCGCCGCCACCGCCCGGCAGGGCGAAATCGACTGGAGCGGTTCCGGGCTGTCCGCCGACGGCGCTGAGGTCGTCGAGGCCGACGGCAAGGTGCTGCTGCCGGGCCTGGTCGACCTGCACACCCATCTGCGCGAGCCCGGCCGCGAGGACTCCGAGACCGTGCTGACCGGTACGCGCGCCGCGGCGAGCGGCGGTTACACGGCCGTGTTCGCCATGGCCAACACCTTCCCGGTGGCCGACACCGCCGGTGTCGTCGAGCAGGTCTACCGGCTCGGCCAGCAGCACGGGTACTGCGACGTGCAGCCCATCGGCGCCGTCACGGTCGGCCTGGAAGGCAGGAAGCTCGCCGAACTGGGCGCCATGCACGAGTCGGCGGCGGGCGTGACCGTGTTCTCGGACGACGGCAAGTGCGTGGACGACGCCGTGATCATGCGCCGGGCGCTGGAGTACGTGAAGGCCTTCGGCGGAGTCGTCGCCCAGCACGCGCAGGAGCCGCGGCTCACCGAGGGCGCCCAGATGAACGAGGGCGTCGTCTCCGCCGAGCTGGGCCTCGGCGGCTGGCCGGCGGTGGCCGAAGAATCGATCATCGCCCGGGATGTCCTGCTCGCCGAGCACGTCGGGTCCCGGGTCCACATCTGCCACCTGTCGACCGCCGGCTCCGTCGAGATCGTGCGCTGGGCCAAGTCCCGCGGCATCGACGTCACCGCCGAGGTCACCCCGCACCACCTCCTCCTCACCGACGAGCTGGTGCGGACGTACAACCCGGTCTACAAGGTCAACCCGCCGCTGCGCACCGAGCGCGATGTGCACGCCCTGCGCGAGGCGCTCGCCGACGGCACGATCGACATCGTGGCCACCGACCACGCCCCGCACCCGCACGAGGACAAGGACTGCGAGTGGGCCGCGGCCGCCATGGGCATGGTCGGGCTGGAGACCGCGCTGTCCGTGGTCCAGCAGACGATGGTCGACACCGGGCTGCTCGACTGGGCGGGCGTCGCCGACCGCATGTCGTTCAAGCCCGCCGAGATCGGCCGGGCCGCGGGTCACGGCCGTCCCGTCTCGGCAGGTGAGCCCGCCAACCTCATGCTCGTCGACACGGCATACCGTGGGTCCGTGGACCCCGCGGGCTTCGCCTCGCGCAGCCGCAACACCCCGTACGAGGGCCGCGAGCTGCCGGGCCGTGTCACGCACACATGGCTCCGGGGCAAGGCCACGTTCGTCGACGGGAAGCTCACGTGACACCACTCATCTCGATCGCCGCCGAACAGAGGTCGGCCGAAGTGACCGACTGGGCCGCCCGCATCGGCTGGGTGGTCGGACTCCTCCTCTTCGTCGCGCTCGTCTACTGGCTGATGCGCGAGGGCTGGAAGTGGCGCGGCACGCTCCAGGGCGACCTGCCCGAGCTGCCCACCGCGCCGGACGACCCGGGCGAGCCCACACTGACGATGAGCGGGCGCTACCACGGCTCCACCACCGCCGGGCAGTGGCTCGACCGCATCGTGGCGCACGGCCTGGGCACCCGCAGCCGGGCCGAGCTCACGCTGACGGCCGCGGGACTGGACGTCGTACGCCCGGGAGCGACCGACTTCTTCGTACCGGCCGCCGCGCTGCGCGAGGCCCGGCTCGACAAGGGCATCGCTGGCAAGGTCCTCACCGAGGGCGGCCTGCTCGTCGTCACCTGGGAGCACGGCGACCGGCTGATCGACTCGGGCTTCCGCTCCGACCGGGCGGCCGAGCACAACGCGTGGGTCGAAGCCCTCAACTCCATGAACAACACCAGCACCACGGAAGGCGCCGAACGATGACGACCTCCACCCGGGGAACCACCAGGGTTCCCGCCGTACTCGTCCTGGAGGACGGCCGGATCTTCCGCGGCCGTGCCTACGGGGCCGTGGGGGCGACCTTCGGCGAGGCCGTGTTCTCCACGGGCATGACCGGCTACCAGGAGACCCTCACCGACCCGTCGTACCACCGCCAGGTCGTCGTCATGACCGCCCCGCACGTCGGCAACACCGGCGTCAACGACGAGGACCCCGAGTCCAAGCGGATCTGGGTCTCGGGTTACGTCGTACGCGACCCCGCGCGCGTGCCGTCCAACTGGCGCTCACGGCGCTCGCTGGACGAGGAGCTCCGGACGCAGGGGGTCGTCGGCATCAGCGGCGTCGACACGCGTGCCCTCACCCGCCACCTGCGCGAGCGGGGCGCCATGCGCGTCGGGATCTTCTCCGGCAACGCGCTGCCCGACGAGGGCACCATGCTCGCCGAGGTGCGCCAGGCCCCCGAGATGAAGGGCGCCGACCTCTCCGCGGAGGTCGCGACGAAGGAGACGTACGTCGTCCCGGCGATCGGCCCCGACGGCGAAGCCGTCCCGATCGGCACGGCGAAGTTCACCGTCGCCGCCGTCGACCTCGGCATCAAGGGGATGACCCCGCACCGCATGGCCGAGCGCGGCATAGAGGTGCACGTGCTCCCCGCGACGGCGACCGTCGAGGAGGTGTACGCCGTGAACCCGGATGGCGTGTTCTTCTCCAACGGCCCCGGCGACCCGGCCACCGCAGACCACCCCGTCTCCGTGATGCGGGCGGTCCTGGAGCGCGGCACGCCGCTGTTCGGCATCTGCTTCGGCAACCAGATCCTGGGGCGCGCGCTCGGTTTCGGCACGTACAAGCTGAAGTACGGGCACCGTGGCATCAACCAGCCGGTGCAGGACCGTACGACCGGCAAGGTCGAGGTCACCGCGCACAACCACGGCTTCGCCGTCGACGCCCCGCTCGACAAGGTCTCCGAGACCCCCTACGGCCGCGCCGAGGTCTCCCACGTCTGCCTCAACGACGACGTGGTGGAGGGGCTGCGGCTCCTCGACCGCCCGGCCTTCAGCGTCCAGTACCACCCCGAAGCGGCAGCCGGCCCGCATGACGCCGCCTACCTGTTCGACCGCTTCGTATCCCTGATGGAGGGCCAGCGTGCCTAAGCGCACCGATATCCAGTCCGTCCTGGTCATCGGCTCCGGCCCGATCGTCATCGGCCAGGCCGCCGAGTTCGACTACTCCGGCACTCAGGCGTGCCGCGTCCTGAAGGCCGAGGGCCTGCGCGTCGTCCTGGTGAACTCCAACCCGGCGACGATCATGACCGACCCGGAGATCGCCGACGCGACGTACGTCGAGCCGATCACGCCCGAGTTCGTCGAGAAGATCATCGCCAAGGAGCGGCCGGACGCGCTGCTGCCCACCCTTGGCGGCCAGACGGCGCTCAACACCGCCATCTCCCTGCACGAGAACGGTGTCCTGACGAAGTACGGCGTCGAGCTGATCGGCGCCAATGTGGACGCGATTCACAAGGGCGAGGACCGCGAGCAGTTCAAGCTGGTGGTTGACGCGGTTCACAGCAAGATCGGCCATGGTGAGAGTGCACGGTCGGTGATCTGCCACACCATGGACGACGTCCTGAAGGGCGTCGACGAGCTCGGCGGCTACCCGGTCGTCGTCCGGCCCTCCTTCACCATGGGCGGCGCCGGCTCCGGCTTCGCGCACGACGAGGAGGAGCTGCGCCGCATCGCGGGCACGGGCCTCACGCTCTCCCCGACCACCGAGGTGCTCCTGGAGGAGTCCATCCTCGGCTGGAAGGAGTACGAGCTGGAGCTGATGCGCGACAAGCACGACAACGTCGTGGTCGTCTGCTCCATCGAGAACTTCGACCCCATGGGTGTCCACACAGGTGACTCGATCACGGTCGCGCCCGCGATGACGCTCACCGACCGCGAGTACCAGATCCTGCGGGACATCGGCATCGCCGTCATCCGCGAGGTCGGCGTCGACACCGGCGGCTGCAACATCCAGTTCGCTGTGAACCCTGTTGACGGCCGTGTCATCGTCATCGAGATGAACCCGCGTGTGTCGCGTTCGTCGGCCCTCGCGTCCAAGGCCACCGGTTTCCCGATTGCCAAGATCGCCGCGAAGCTGGCCGTCGGCTACACGCTCGACGAGATCCCGAACGACATCACCGAGCAGACCCCGGCCTCCTTCGAGCCGACGCTCGACTACGTGGTCGTGAAGGCGCCGCGGTTCGCCTTCGAGAAGTTCCCGTCCGCCGACTCCACGCTGACCACGACCATGAAGTCGGTGGGCGAGGCCATGGCGATCGGCCGCAACTTCACCGAGGCGCTGCAGAAGGCGCTGCGGTCGCTGGAGAAGAAGGGCAGCCAGTTCACGTTCGTCGGCGAGCCCGGCGACAAGGCCGCTCTCCTGGAAGAGGCCGTCCGGCCGACCGACGGGCGGATCAACTCCGTCATGCAGGCCATCCGGGCCGGCGCCACACCGGAAGAGGTCTTCGAGTCCACCCGGATCGACCCGTGGTTCGTCGACCAGCTCTTTCTGATCAAGGAGATCGCGGACGACCTGGCCGCCGCCGAGCGTCTTGATGTCGACCTGCTGGCCGAGGCCAAGCGGCACGGCTTCTCCGACCAGCAGATCGGCGAGATCAGGGGCCTGCGCGAGGACGTCGTGCGCGAGGTCCGCCACGCGCTGGGCGTGCGCCCGGTGTACAAGACGGTCGACACCTGCGCCGCCGAGTTCGCGGCTAAGACGCCGTACTTCTACTCCTCCTACGACGAGGAGACCGAGGTCGCGCCCCGCGAGAAGCCGGCCGTCATCATCCTGGGGTCCGGTCCGAACCGCATCGGCCAGGGCATCGAGTTCGACTACTCCTGCGTCCACGCCTCCTTCGCGCTGAGCGACGCGGGCTACGAGACCGTGATGGTCAACTGCAACCCGGAGACCGTCTCCACGGACTACGACACCTCCGACCGCCTGTACTTCGAGCCGCTGACGCTTGAGGACGTGCTGGAGATCGTCCACGCGGAGTCGCTGGCCGGCCCGGTCGCGGGCGTCGTCGTCCAGCTCGGCGGGCAGACCCCGCTGGGCCTGTCGCAGGCCCTCAAGGACAACGGCGTGCCGGTCGTGGGCACCCCGCCCGAGGCCATCCACGCCGCCGAGGACCGCGGCGCCTTCGGCCAGGTGCTCGCCGAGGCCGGTCTCCCGGCCCCGAAGCACGGCACGGCGACCACCTTCGCGGGCGCCAAGGCCATCGCCGACGAGATCGGCTACCCGGTCCTGGTCCGGCCGTCGTACGTCCTCGGCGGGCGCGGCATGGAGATCGTGTACGACGAGGCACGCCTGGAGGCGTACATCGCCGAGTCGACCGAGATCAGCCCCTCCCGGCCCGTCCTGGTCGACCGGTTCCTCGACGACGCGATCGAGATCGACGTCGACGCCCTGTACGACGGCGAGGAGCTGTACCTCGGTGGCGTCATGGAGCACATCGAGGAGGCCGGCATCCACTCCGGCGACTCGGCGTGCGCCCTGCCCCCGATCACCCTCGGCGGGTTCGACATCAAGCGGCTGCGGGCCTCGACGGAAGCCATCGCGAAGGGTGTCGGCGTCCGTGGCCTGATCAACATCCAGTTCGCGATGGCGGGCGACATCCTGTACGTCCTGGAGGCCAACCCGCGCGCGTCCCGTACGGTCCCCTTCACCTCGAAGGCGACGGCCGTGCCGCTGGCCAAGGCGGCCGCACGGATCTCGCTCGGCGCGACCGTCGCCGAGCTGCGGGCCGAGGGCCTGCTCCCGGCGGCCGGTGACGGCGGCACCCTGCCCCTCGACGCGCCGATCTCCGTCAAGGAGGCCGTCATGCCGTGGTCGCGCTTCCGCGACATCCAGGGGCGCGGTGTGGACACGGTGCTGGGCCCCGAGATGCGCTCCACCGGCGAGGTCATGGGCATCGACTCGGTCTTCGGCACGGCGTACGCCAAGTCGCAGGCGGGTGCGTACGGGCCGCTGCCGACCAAGGGCCGGGCGTTCATCTCGGTCGCCAACCGGGACAAGCGCTCGATGATCTTCCCGGCGCGTGAACTGGTCGCCCACGGCTTCGAGCTGCTCGCGACGTCCGGCACGGCCGAGGTGCTCAAGCGCAACGGCATCAACGCCACCGTGGTGCGCAAGCAGTCCGAGGGCGAGGGGCCGAACGGCGAGAGGACCATCGTCCAGCTCATCCACGACGGCGAGGTCGACCTCATCGTCAACACCCCGTACGGCACCGGCGGCCGCCTCGACGGCTATGACATCCGTACGGCGGCGGTGGCGCGCTCGGTGCCGTGTCTGACGACCGTCCAGGCGCTCGCCGCGGCCGTGCAGGGCATCGACGCCCTCAACCACGGTGGCGTGGGTGTGCGCTCACTCCAGGAACACGCGGAACACCTGACCGCGGCCCGCGACTAGCAGCCCTGAGGGGGACACCGGAAGCGGTGTCCCCCTCTTCATGAGGCTCATGAGGCTTCACGAGGACACAGTGATGTACAAGCTATTCTTCCGTCTGGTTTTCAAACGGATGGATCCGGAGCAGGCGCACCACCTGGCCTTCCGCTGGATCCGCCTCGCCGTCCGCATCCCCGTGCTGCGCACGTTGCTCGCGGCCGCCCTCGCGCCCCGCTACGAGGAGCTGCGGACGGAGGCCTTCGGGCTCCGCATGCACGGCCCCTTCGGGCTTGCCGCCGGCTTCGACAAGAACGCGGTGGCCGTCGACGGCATGTCGATGCTCGGCTTCGACCACGTCGAGATCGGCACGGTGACCGGGGAGCCGCAACCCGGCAATCCGAAGCAGCGGCTGTTCCGGCTGGTGAAGGACCGTGCGCTGATCAATCGCATGGGCTTCAACAACGAGGGCTCGCTGGCGGTGGCAGCGCGGCTGGCGTCCCGCGAGCCCGTCTTCAGGACCGTCGTGGGCGTCAACATCGGCAAGACCAAGGTCGTCCCGGAGGCCGAGGCCGTCGGGGACTATGTGAAGTCGGCCGAGCGGCTGGCTCCGTACGCCGACTACCTGGTCGTGAACGTCTCCTCGCCCAACACACCCGGACTGCGCAACCTCCAGGCCACCGAGGCGCTGCGCCCCCTCCTGAGCGCCGTCCGCGAGGCCGCCGACCGTACGGTCACCGACCGCCGGGTCCCGCTGCTGGTGAAGATCGCTCCCGACCTCGCGGACGAGGACGTCGACGCGGTCGCCGACCTCGCCGTGGAGCTTGGCCTGGACGGCATCATCGCCACGAACACCACCATCGCGCGCGAGGGACTCGGTTTGAAGTCCGAACCCTCTCTCGTGAAAGAGGTCGGCGGACTCTCGGGCGCCCCCCTGAAAGCACGCTCTCTGGAGGTGCTGCGCCGCCTCTACGCGCGCGTGGGCGACCGGATCACCCTGGTGGGCGTCGGTGGCATCGAGAACGCCGAGGACGCCTGGCAGCGCATCCTGGCAGGCGCCACCCTGGTGCAGGGCTACAGCGCCTTCATCTACGAGGGCCCGTTCTGGAGCCGTGCCCTCCACAAGGGCCTCGCCGCGCGCCTGAGCAGCAGCCCGTATGCCACCCTCGCCGACGCGGTCGGCGCGGACACACGGAAGGCAGGGAAGACGGCATGAGCGGTCCGGACCCCTTCGGCGCCCGGCTGCGGCGCGCCATGGACGAGCGCGGCCCGCTGTGCGTCGGCATCGACCCGCACGCGTCCCTCCTCGCGGACTGGGGCCTGAACGACGACGTCGCCGGGCTTGAGCGGTTCAGCCGCACCGTCGTGGAGGCGCTGGCCGACCGGGTGGCCGTGCTGAAGCCGCAGAGCGCGTTCTTCGAGCGCTTCGGGTCGCGTGGCGTCGCCGTACTGGAGAAGTCGGTCGAGGAGGCGCGGGCCGCAGGCGCCCTGGTCGTCATGGACGCCAAGCGTGGCGACATCGGCTCGACCATGGCCGCGTACGCGGAGGCCTTCCTGAGCAGGGACGCGCCGCTGTTCTCGGACGCCCTGACCGTGTCGCCGTACCTCGGCTACGGGTCACTGAAGCCGGCCGTGGAGCTGGCGCGCGAGAGCGGCGCGGGCCTGTTCGTTCTGGCGCTGACCTCCAACCCGGAGGGACGTGAGGTTCAGCACGCGGTCCGCACGGGGGACACCGGCGGCCGGAACGTCGGAGCGACCGTGCTGGCGCACCTTGCCGCCGAGAACGCGGGGGAGGCGCCCATGGGGTCCTTCGGCGCGGTCGTCGGGGCCACGCTGGGTGACCTGTCGTCGTACGACTTGGAGATCAACGGTCCGCTCCTGGCACCCGGGATCGGTGCCCAGGGAGCGACTCCGGCGGACCTCCCCGGCGTCTTCGGACCGGCCGTACGGCATGTCGTCCCGAACGTCAGCAGGGGTGTCCTGCGTCACGGACCGGATGTCGCGGCGCTCCGCACGTCCGCGGAGCGCTTCGCGGTGGAGATCGGCGCCGCCGTGACGGCGGCCTGAGTCCTCCGATGAGTGCTCCGTGGCCGGTCCGAGTCCCGCCATGAGTCTGAATACATTCTCAAATCCGGGGCAATAAGCCCCTTATGTCCGACTCCAGGGAGGCTGACCAGGACTTTTCCGCTGTTCTCGCTGACTAAGGCGGACTTGCCCGCTAGTCTCCGACGAGTGGGGGCACCTCCCACGCCCTTCAAGGCAGTGGGGGGAGGAACGGGCAAGCGTGTTGCTCGTAGCTCCCCAGGTGTGGGGCGACTAGGTTCCTCACCGGTCCGTATCCGACAGTTCGACATCCGAGGTGACGTAGGCGTGGCTCTTCCGCCCCTTACCCCTGAACAGCGCGCAGCCGCGCTTCAAAAGGCCGCCGCGGCTCGCCGGGAGCGGGCCGAGGTCAAGAATCGACTCAAGCACTCCGGCGCCTCCCTCCACGAGGTCATCAAGCAGGGCCAGGAGAACGACGTCATCGGCAAGATGAAGGTCTCTGCCCTGCTTGAGTCCCTGCCGGGCGTGGGCAAGGTCCGCGCCAAGCAGATCATGGAGCGACTCGGGATCTCCGAGAGCCGCCGTGTGCGTGGCCTCGGTTCCAACCAGATCGCCTCCCTGGAGCGCGAGTTCGGCAGCACCGGCTCCTGAGTCCTGGGTATCCGGGATTGCTGGAATAATCGCTGCATGAGTGAACGTCCGCGGCTGACCGTGCTCTCCGGCCCCTCCGGGGTCGGCAAGAGCACGGTCGTCGCCCATATGCGCAAGGAATACCCCGAGGTCTGGCTCTCGGTGTCGGCTACGACCCGCAAGCCCCGCCCCGGTGAGAAGCACGGAGTCCAGTACTTCTTCGTCACCGACGACGAGATGGACAAGCTGATCGCCAACGGCGAGCTGCTGGAGTGGGCCGAGTTCGCCGGCAACCGCTACGGCACCCCGCGTCGCGCGGTGCTCGAACGGCTGGAGGCGGGTGAGCCCGTCCTCCTGGAGATCGACCTTCAGGGCGCCCGGCAGGTCCGTGAGTCCATGGCCGAGGCTCAGCTGGTGTTCCTGGCGCCTCCCTCCTGGGAGGAGCTCGTGCGCAGACTCACCGGGCGGGGTACCGAGCCGCCCGAGGTGATCGAGCGCCGCCTCGAGGCGGCGAAGATCGAACTCGCGGCCGAGCCGGAGTTCGACATCACCCTGGTCAACACCTCCGTCGAGGACGTGGCGCGTGAGCTGCTAGCCTTGATGGACGTAGTGTGATCGTTTTCGATCTCATCCCCCCTTTCGGAAGGTAGAGCGTGTCCTCTTCCATCACCGCGCCCGAGGGCATCATCAACCCGCCGATCGACGAGCTCCTTGAGGCCACCGACTCGAAGTACAGCCTCGTGATCTACGCGGCCAAGCGTGCTCGCCAGATCAACGCGTACTACTCGCAGCTCGGCGAGGGTCTTCTTGAGTACGTCGGTCCGCTCGTTGACACTCACGTTCACGAGAAGCCGCTCTCCATCGCTCTGCGCGAGATCAATGCGGGTCTGCTGACGTCCGAGGCCATCGAGGGCCCGGCGCAGTAGTATTTTCAGCCTGCGGCTGACTTTTCCACAGGCCCGGCAGCGCGACTGCCGGGCCTGTGGTCTGCTCGGGGGTGCGGGGGTCGTCCCTCGCAGTGACGCAGCATTGAGTCGTACGCCAGCCATTAGCCAGTCGTACGCCGAAGAGCCGCGGCGTGCACGTGACGAGTGTGGGGAGGCCCGGTGGGCAAGCCGAAGGTCGTTCTGGGGGTCAGCGGTGGCATCGCCGCGTACAAGGCGTGCGAGCTGCTGCGCCGGCTGACCGAGTCCGGGCACGACGTGCGGGTCGTCCCCACCGTGTCCGCGCTGCAATTCGTCGGCGCCGCCACCTGGTCGGCCCTCTCCGGCAACCCGGTCTCGACCGAGGTCTGGGACGACGTCCACGAGGTCCCGCACGTCCGCATCGGCCAGCAGGCCGACCTCGTGGTCGTGGCCCCGGCCACCGCGGACACCCTCGCGAAGGCGGCCCACGGCCTGGCCGACGACCTGCTGACGAACACGCTGCTCACTGCCCGCTGCCCGGTCGTCTTCGCCCCCGCCATGCACACGGAGATGTGGGAGCACCCGGCCACCCGGGAGAACGTGGCGACGCTGCGCCGCCGGGGTGCCGTGGTGATCGAGCCCGCCGTGGGCCGGCTGACCGGCGTCGACACCGGCAAGGGGCGGCTGCCCGAGCCCGCCGAGATCTTCGAGGTCTGTCGCAGGGTGCTCGCCCGCGGGGTGCCCGAGCCCGACCTGGCCGGCCGCCATGTGGTCGTCAGCGCCGGAGGCACCCGTGAGCCCCTCGACCCCGTCCGCTTCCTCGGCAACCGCTCCTCCGGCAAGCAGGGGTACGCCCTGGCCCGTACGGCCGCCGCCCGGGGCGCCCGGGTCACACTGATCGCCGCGAACACCGGGCTGCCCGACCCGGCGGGAGTGGACGTCGTGCAGGTCGGGACCGCGGTCCAGTTGCGGGAAGCCGTCCTCAAGGCGGCCCCGGACGCGGACGCCGTGGTGATGGCGGCCGCGGTGGCGGACTTCCGCCCTGCGGCGTACGCACAGGGAAAGATCAAGAAGAGGGACGGCCAGGAGCCCGACCCCATCGTCCTGGTCCGCAATCCGGACATCCTCGCGGAGATATCGGCCGACCGCCTCCGGCCCGGCCAGGTGATCGTCGGCTTCGCGGCCGAGACGGACGACGTCCTTGCCAACGGACGCACCAAGCTCAAGCGCAAGGGGTGCGACCTCCTCGTAGTGAACGAGGTGGGCGAGCGCAAGACGTTCGGCTCAGAGGAGAACGAGGCCGTGATACTCGGAGCCGACGGCAGTGAGACCCCGGTTCCGCCCGGACTGAAGGAAGCGCTGGCCGAGAAGGTGTGGGACCTTGTGGTGACCCGTCTGAGCTGAAGGGTTCATCCGCCCCAAGGTTCCCTCAAACACCGCACATTGGCGCGTGGCGCCCCTGGCGAACACCGATCCACTGTGGGCAGAATGCAGGTGCCGCAGGTCACAGCACTCCCAAGAGGCGAGACGGGTAGGCCTGCGGTTGTGCCCAACCGATAAACTGTTCTCGGACGATGTCGGGCGCAGCCCCCGTCCCGTCCGCCAATGATCAGTCAGCAGCCGCTGCAACCCCAGGGAGCGTTGTGTCCCGTCGCCTGTTCACCTCGGAGTCTGTCACCGAGGGTCACCCCGACAAGATCGCTGACCAGATCAGCGACACCATTCTCGACGCGCTTCTGCGCGAGGACCCGAACTCCCGGGTCGCGGTCGAGACGCTGATCACCACCGGCCTGGTGCACGTGGCCGGTGAGGTCACGACCAAGACGTACGCGCCGATCGCCCAGCTGGTCCGCGAGAAGATCCTCGAAATCGGGTACGACTCGTCGAAGAAGGGCTTCGACGGCGCATCCTGTGGTGTCTCGGTCTCCATCGGCTCTCAGTCCCCGGACATCGCGCAGGGCGTGGACACGGCGTACGAGTCCCGGGTCGAGGGTGCCGTCGCGGGTGGCGACGTGGACGAGCTGGACCGGCAGGGTGCCGGCGACCAGGGCCTGATGTTCGGGTACGCGACGGACGAGACGCCCACGCTCATGCCGCTGCCGATCTTCCTGGCGCACCGACTGTCGAAGCGCCTGTCCGAGGTCCGCAAGAACGGCACGATCCCCTACCTGCGCCCCGACGGCAAGACCCAGGTCACCATCGAGTACGACGGCGACAAGGCCGTCCGCCTCGACACGGTGGTGGTCTCCTCGCAGCACGCCTCGGACATCGACCTGGACTCGCTCCTGGCGCCCGACATCCGGGAGTTCGTCGTCGAGCCGGAGCTGAAGGCACTGCTGGACGACGGCATCAAGCTGGACACCGAGGGCTACCGCCTCCTGGTCAACCCGACCGGCCGTTTCGAGATCGGCGGCCCGATGGGTGACGCCGGCCTGACCGGCCGCAAGATCATCATCGACACGTACGGCGGCATGGCCCGCCACGGCGGCGGCGCCTTCTCCGGCAAGGACCCGTCCAAGGTCGACCGTTCGGCGGCGTACGCGATGCGCTGGGTCGCGAAGAACGTGGTCGCCGCGGGCCTCGCCACCCGCTGCGAGGTCCAGGTCGCCTACGCCATCGGCAAGGCCGAGCCGGTCGGCCTCTTCATCGAGACCTTCGGCACGGCCAAGGTCGACGCCGAAAAGATCGAGACCGCCATCGCCAAGGTCTTCGACCTCCGCCCGGCCGCGATCATCCGCGACCTCGACCTGCTGCGCCCGATCTACTCCCAGACCGCGGCGTACGGTCACTTCGGTCGTGAGCTGCCCGACTTCACGTGGGAGCGCACGGACCGGGTGGACGCGTTGCGTGAGGCCGTGGGGCTGTAAGCCGCCCCAGTTCACAAGGCCCGGTGTGCCCCCTGGCGGGGACACCGGGCCTCGGTGTGTCAGAAGGGCTCGGACGGGCCTTCTGACGCGTCCTGCATCTGCGGCGGTCCGGAGCCATTGGGATGAGGGTGCGCTGCCGTCGGCGAGCCTCCGACCCCGAAGCGACGCCGTATCTCCTCTGCGGTCACGGCGTCCCTGGGAGCGATCGCCATCGCCAGTTGATCGACGATAAGGAGGCCCTCGTCGTCCCCGGGGCGGAATCCCACCCGCCGGAAGGCCTCGGCGATCAGGTCCGCGGCATCAGCCTCGGGCGACCCGAAGACCGGCGGCTCGTCAGGCTGGAGAGCGCTGGGAGGCCGCTCGGGTACAGGAGGTGGTGGGAAGGCATCCAGAACGAGATGCCGGAAGGGTGCGGAGACCTCCGAGTTGTTCGCCGCCGATGAGAGCCGGGCCAGGAGGCCTATGTCCTTGACGGTCTTCTCCACGTGGTCGTCGTTCTTCGCGAGCCACCACACGACCGCGCTGCCCGTGCTCGTGAGGACATCACCGCTCAGGTACTCGCGTTTGTTCTGCTCGTACCTGCGCTGGTGTTCCCATATCGCCTCGTCCTTGCGGATCGCCGCGAGCCGTTCCAGTCGCTCCTGGTCCGCTTCCGAGAGGGTGAGGACGACATCCAGAGCCATGGCCTGGACTCGATTCTCGCGATCCGGCGCCATCACCCCCAGCGCGCCGTTGAGTTCGTGCTGTACAAGAGAGCTGCGGAACGGTTCGACAGCCCACGTGATCGCGCGGGCACGGGCGAGCACGGCCTCCACGGCCAGCGCCCCGGGGTTGGTGAGTTGGTCAGCGGCGGTGGAATCCACCGGGCACCAGCGGACGCGGGCGGAGAAGAGGAAGTCGTAGTCGGGAACCGCGCTGGGCAACGGGACCCGGGTGATGTGGAGTTCACGCCGTTCGACGACGGGCGGAGCGGGTTGCTCGATCAGCGAGCCGGGCGGGAACGGGTCGCGCTGCCGGGCGCGCGCCGCGACGACCGCGACCGTGATCCACACGGCCAGCAGCAAGGAGACGGAGCCGAGCCATATCCATACCGGCCAGCGCAGGAAGAGCACGAGGATGACGACGATGAGCCCGTAGATCAGACTGAGGAACGTCAGGACCGTCTTCTGACCGGAACTCATGTGGGAGACACCTCCAGTTTCGGGGACCGCTGTGCCAGGTGGGAGCTCTGGGCCTTGTTGATCGTCTCCAGCAGACGCGCGGACAGTCCGGACGAGACAGCTCGGCGCGCATCGGCGTAGACGCGGCTGAGGACCGGGTACCGCGCGGCTGCGGCGTCGACCAGGATGTCCAGGGCCGCATTGGTGACTGGCACGTTGTCGACCGCGTCCGCGGCGACCAGCCAGTTGCGGGCACCAGGAGCCCAGCGGTGCGGGGCGACCAGGTCGAAAACCATGCGCCAGCAGTCGATGAGCCACTGCCGGGTCGAGGCTCGCAGCAGGAAGTCGTCCGGGAAGGCCGAGAGGTCGAGGAACAGATCGGCATCGGCACGGTGATATCGGCTGTTCTGGCTGGTGGCCAGCCGCGCCAGCAGACGGCGCTGAAGCCTCGTGTCCTGGCGCACGTAGCGCCGCAGAGCGTCTCGTGCGACGCCCGGTCGAGGCTCGTTGCGGGCGAGGTGGTGGAGTCGCACAAGAGCCGGCTCCGGATGGTGGACCGACATCGCCTTCTCACAGACCTCGACCAGAACCTCACGGAGATTGCCGGTGGGGCGGCTGATGCTCCAGTCGTAGATCCTTCTGCGGAAGTCACCACCGAACTGTTCTTCTTCAACACCGCGTTGAAGGATGTGGGCAGCGGCCCGCACCTCAGTCGTGCGGGGTGCGTTGTCGCGAGTCCAGTTCTCGACGAGTGCGAAGAGCGGGTCGGTGGTTCCCGAGGAGAGGCACAGATCTGTGTAGCGTTTCACCACTGACTCGCGGTCGGGATCGTTGAGTTCGCGAAGCTGGAGGATCTTGCCCAGCCACGTGCCGAGCGGAGCACGGACATCGGGCAGGTTCGCCCAGAGATAGCGGCGGGCGGCCTCGTCGAAGTCAGGCTGCTTGAAGCAAACGACCGCGCCGGGGGCCATTTCCGCCTCGATGGTGTCGAGGCGCTCCAGCAGACCCTTGCGCTCGAGGGGCGGCAGGGCGTTGTCGGTGGAGTCCACTTCCTTCAGGAGCAGAGGAGTGGCATGGTGCACGGCTTCGACACGGGCACCGTGCAGCATGGCCGTGGCGAGGAGCAGGGCCCGCTGCCGCCCCTTGCGGAGCCGGGGCAGCAGTTCGGCGACTTCGCGCGTGCGGTCCTTCTGGGCCGTGAGGGCTGTCTCACACCACTCGGCGAAGGCTCCGCGGCCGTGGACTGCCCCACGCGCAGCCACAATGCGCTGGACGAGCCGGGCGAGTTCGCGCATCGGTGGATGGGCGTCGAGATGTTCGAGCAGTTGCTGGGGCAGAGGCTGCCAGACGGCGTCGTCCAATTGATGACTGCGCAGGTGCCGTGCCAGCACCTCCCTGGCGTCGGGTCGGTGGATCGTCCTGAGGATGAACTCGGAGGGCAGCCCGTTCTCGAACTGCCGCGGCGGTACCACCGCCAGAAACGCCCTCTTGCGCAGCAGTTCGTGACGGAAGGCCGAGAGGTCGTGCAGCGCTGTGCTCCATGCCTTCGCGTCCGCGGCGGACAGGTCGAGCAGTATGCGGTCCTCTTCACCGATGAGATCTGGCGGCAGGCTGGTGTCCTCGGCCCCGGTCTCGGGTGTGAGTTCGTGGTAGATGCCCTTCTCGTGCGGGAGTTCGCAGAGCAGGACCTTCGCCGCGGAGCTTCTGCCACTGCCCGGTTCACCGGTGAGGAAGACCGTGTGCTCGGCTTCGAGGACGTCGTACGCGGCATTGATTCCCCTGGGCCGCGCGAACTGTCGGCGCAGGCGGATGAGCTGGTCCCGGGCGACCAGTCGGGGAGTCTTGAGGGGGGCTTTGAGGAGGTCGGTGGCCTCGCTGACGATCACGTTGTTCACGTTGTAGTTGTGGGTGTCGCCTCCGGCCTGGTTCACCGCTCGTCGTCCTCACCCTTCGGCACCTGACCGAAGTACTGACGTATGCCGCTCTCATTGGTGCCCTCCACGTAGTTGGCGGCGCCGGACTGGTGGATCGTGCGGCTGCTCGGACCGATGTGTACGGAGCCGTGGGCCCCCTTGACGCTGCCGATGTCACCGTTGACCGTGCCCGCCTGCACGGCCGTGCCGTGGACGTCGCTCATGGTGTTGCGCAGCACACCCGGCTCCGGCTCCTCGGGCGCCTGACTGTCGACCGCCGCGAGCTCGGGGACGAGGGCGGCCAGGGTGTCGCCGATCTGCTGGAGGTCGGACTCGTCGTTCTGGTGGTCGTAGCGGAGGCTCTGGCAGTCCGCGAGCTTGCCCAGGGGCATGGGCAGGCCGTCCTTGGAGGGGCGTTCGGTCCTGCGGCCGATGAGCACCGGGATGACCCGGATGTCGCAGAGGAAGGCCTCCTGGATCTCCTTGCGGACCCAGTCGCCCGCGTCCTGGAGGCCTGGATGGCCGAGCCACTGGTCGCCGATGAGGGCGAGGAGCACGCCACTGCGGCGCACGCTGTGGATCAAGTGGGCGTCAAAGGGCGTACCGGGCGGGATCGACTTGCTGGCGCGGTAGATCCGCTCCGAGCCGAAGCGCGTGGACAGGGCGCGCTCGATGGTGACGGCGACTTGGTGGCCGTCGCCGGTGCGGTAGTTGATGAAGACATCGGGCATGACGAATCAACCCTTCTACGGGAGCGGGTGGGAAGGAGTCGGAACGATGGTCAGCGCGTGTCCGGTGCCAGTGCCGCCGTGAGCTGGGGCGCGATGGCCCGGCATGCGGGACGGCTCGCGTGGCGGCACAGAGCGCGCGACAGACGCCGCAGATCGGTGGCGATGGTTGCCGATCCCACCGAGGCGGTCGTCGCGAGGAGGTCGGCGGTGAGCTCGCACGCGTGGTCGATCTCACCCGCGATGGCATGTGCGAGGGCGCGGCGCGCGCCGTAGCGGGCCCGGGTACGGAAGGCACCGGCGGACAGGCGCGCGCATTGCTGGTCGAGGACTGCGGCGGCCTGGGCGGGCCTGCCCAGGTCCAGCAGACACCAGCCGGTGATCATGGACACCGGGTCGTCGAGGTGTGTCGTGCCCAGGACGGGGGCGTCTGCCGTGGAGGCTTCCGCAGCGGCGCGAGCGAGGAGAACGCGCGCCTGTTCGAGGCTGCGCATGCAGGCGTCGTAGTTCCCGTCGAGGGCGTGCCCCTGGGCCCTGCGCTGTGCGGCCAGACCACGGATACGGGGTGGCAGCCGATCACTCAGTGCGGCGTCGACCAGGTCGATCGTCTCTGCGGCCGCTCCCCGGTAGTACGACACCAGGGCACGGCGCACCAGGGCGTACTGGGCGAGGTGCTCGTCCCCTGAGGCGGTGGCGAGATCCACGGCGTGGTCCGTCCAGCGCAGCGCTGCGGTGTCGTCGCCGGCCTCCTGAGCCATCCAGCCCGTGAACTCCGCGAAGCGGGCGGACAGCGCGAGGAGATCGCGGCCGACGCGGGTGTCGCCGTGAGCGGAGAGCGTTTGGAGAGCTCGCGTCTGTTCCGCCAGGACCGGCAGCAGCGTGCCCGGCGGGGACATCTGGCCGATGCGGCGGTACTGGCCGAGCAGTTCGCGGTACGCGCTCGTCAGTGAGTCGGCTTCGGACGGAGCACTCGGCACCGGGGTGCGCTCACCGGCTCGAACACCAAGGACGGAGGCGGCTCCGGCGGCCATCATCTGCCGACGGGACGGCGGGCTCCAGGACGATCCGCCCGGATGCCCGCCCGGATGTCCTTCGGGATGTTCTCCCGGAATGCGATGTGCGTACGAATCGGGTGGTGACATGCTTCCTTCCTGGTCGCGGACGGAGGACCGGGTACGGCGCGGGGCGACGGGTACCAGGGCGGACAGGGCGCCACCCGCGTCGAGTGCCGCGTCACAAAGGCGCGCGAACTCCGCAGTAGGACGTTTCTGCCCGGTCTCGATCTTGCTGAGCTGGCCCTTGCTGTAGTGCACGGACGATGCGAGCTGTGTCAGCGTCAGTCCCGCGGCCAGCCGTAACCGGCGCAGTTCGGGACCGAACATCTGTGGCTGCTTCAGCACGTGAACCCCCTCATGCCGACGCCGCCGATACCGAGGGACGCCCGTCGTCGCGCATCAGCGTCTGCCGGGTGCGGTGGGGCGGGCAAGGCGGTCGGCGGAGTTTCCCGTTTCCAGTTCTGATACCGGGGTGGGGGTCGTGGCAGGCCCAGGTGGCTCGTGGAGGCTGGATCGGCGGTGGAAATGGCCGGTGGGGCGGCCTTGTGGGGGAGGTGAGTCTGAGCTTCCGGTGCGGAGGATGTGGCTGATGGGGGAGTGAGGCCGGGGTGGTCGGTGGGGTGATCTTGGTGGGCGGCGTTGTCAGTGGGATTTGGTAAGAATGCAAGGGTGAGCAGCGGCAACGGGCAGAGGAGCGGCGGCGCCCAGGGGGCGGTGCCGGAGCAGCTCGCGCTCATTCGGGAGGCCGTGCGGAAGAACAAGGCGCCGAAGGCGAAGCCTCGGACGTGGCGGGGGGCCGCGCTGGCGAAGGAGTTGCCTGTCGCCCGGGTGTTGGTGGACAAGGGAGTGCTGCATCTCGACCGGTACTTCGACTACGCGGTGCCGGAGGAGCTCGATGCCGTGGCCCAGCCGGGAGTGCGGGTCCGGGTGCGGTTCGGGGCCGGGGGGCGGAATG
>NZ_VMNX01000056.1 GCF_009377235.1 Streptomyces acidicola | reverse complement strand
GGCCGGGGGGCGGCCGGGGGGCGTCAGGAGGCGGTGCGCGGCAGTTCGCGGGTGCGGCCGAGGCCGCCGAGCCATACGGCGGACGGCCTGGGCGTGCGCTCGAAGGTGACCCGGTCGACCGCGATGAGACCGAAGGTGGCGGCGAAGGAGCCCCACTCGTAGTTGTCGAGGGCGCTCCAGGCCAGGTAGCCCCGGACGTCGAGGCCGTCCTCGATGGCGGCGGCGACCGCGGCGAGCGCTCCGGTGTAGTAGTCGACACGGCGGCTGTCGTCGCCGGTGGCGATGCCGTTCTCGGTGACGATCAGCGGCATGTCCGGGCCGATGATGTCGGCGGTGTGGCGCAGGGCGTGGCCCACGGCGGCGGGGTAGTACTCCCACTGCGTCAGCGTGCGCTCGGCGTCCTGGGGGGCAGGGATCGGGCCGTCGGGTCCGATCTTGGTGCGGGTGTAGGACTGGACGCCGATGAAGTCGTCGCCGCGGGCTGCCTCGATGAAGACGTCCTCGCGGGGGCGGCGGTAGGCGGCGGTGGCCTCCTCGGCTCCGGGAAGGGCCTGGTAGACCTGGTTGGCGATGGTCCAGCCGACCTGGATGTCCGGGTGGGCGGCCCGGACCGCCTTGACCGCGGCGTGGTGCGCGGCGATCACCGCGTCAGTGGTCTCCTCGTCCGGGAACGGCAGTCCGGCGGGCGGGAAGCCCTGCTCGCCGCGCTTGGCGAGGCCCGCCATCACGGCGATCATGTTGGGCTCGTTGATGGTGCACACATGGCGGACGCCGTCGGCGATGATCGGCGCGCAGTTCTCGACGTACCGGGCGAACAGCTCCACGGCGCCGTCGGCGGTCCAGCCGCCGCGGTCCTCGAACCACTGCGGCACGGTGAAGTGGTGCAGGGTCACCATGGGGCGCAGCCCGCGGGCCAGGGCGCCCTCCACCATGCGGCGGTAGTGCGCGATCTCGGCGCGGGAGAAGGCGCCGGGCGCCGGTTCGATGCGTGCCCACTCGACGCTGAAGCGGTAGTCGGTGAAGCCGAGGCGGGCGAGCAGGTCCATGTCCTGCTCCCAGCGGTGGTAGCTGTCGCAGGCGTCGAGGCTCGGTTCCGCGATCTTGGCCGCCGGGTCGTGTTCCTTGCGCCACCAGTCGCTGTTGACGTTGTTGCCCTCGATCTGGTGGGCGGCGGTGGAGGCGCCCCACAGGAAGCCGTCGGGGAAGGGGAGGGAGGTGTGGGTCATCGTCCGTTTCTGTCTTTGTGATGGTGGAGGGCGGGCCGTCCGCCGTGGTGATCGTGGAGGCGGGCCGGACGCGCGGGCGTGGCACGGTCGGCCCGTTCGCTCAAGGACAGCGCCGGGGGCTACTTCAGTCCGGCGGTCGCGATGCCCTGGGTGAAGTGGCGTTGCAGAAGGGCGAAGACGCCCAGGACGGGCAGTACCACCAGCAGGGAGCCGGCCATGAGCATGCCGTTGCCGCCGGCGACGGTGCGGTTGGGGTCGTTGGCGAAGGTCGCGAGTGCCACCGGCAGCGTGTACTTGCCCGGGTCGTTGGTGGCGACCAGCGGCCAGACGAAGTTGTTCCACGAGCCGAGGAACGTGAAGATCGTCAGCGTGGCGAGGGCGGGTCTGACCAGGGGCAGCACGATGCGCCAGAAGATGTACCACTCGCCGGCGCCGTCGATCCTGGCTGCCTCCAGCAGTTCGTCCGGCACCGTCTGCATGAACTGCCGCATCAGGAAGACACCGAAGGCACCCGCGGCGAACGGCAGGACGAGCCCGGCGTAGGTGTCGATGAGGTTCAGCCCGCTCATCAGCACGTACAGGGGCAGGATCAGCAGGTTGCCCGGCACCATCAGCGCGGCGAGCACGATGCCGAAGACCTTGGAGCGGCCCGCGAAGTCGAGTTTCGCGAGCGCGTAGCCGAGCATCGAGCAGAACAGCAGATTGCAGACGGTCACCATGACGGCCACGATCAGCGAGTTCACGAAGTAGCGCGGCATGTCCAGCTGGTCCAGCAGCGCGCTGAAGTTGCTCAGCGTCCAGTTCGACGGGATCCACACCGGCGGGCTGGCCGTCAGGTCCTGCCTCGACTTGAAGGCGGACAGCGCCATCCACAGGAACGGCGTCGCCATCACCAGCAGGCCCAGCGACGCGAGAACGTACAGCACGGGTCGGCGTACGCGGCCCTCGCGACGTCGGCCGGTCGGTGCGGAGGCGGTCGGGGCGCTCATCGGGTGTTGTCCTTCAGCAGTCGGAGCTGGAGCACCGTGATGGCCATGATCACCACGAACAGGACGTACGCCATGGCGCTCGCATAGCCCATGTGGAACAGGTTGAAGCCCTCCCGGTACATGTCCAGGGACACCGTCAAGGTGGCGTTGTCGGGGCCGCCCTGGGTCATCACGAAGGGCTCCTCGAAGACGTTGAGGTAGCCGATGGTGGTGATGACGGTGGCGTAGAGCATGGTCGGCCGCAGCAGAGGGACGGTGATGCGCCACAGCTCCTGCCAGCCGCCGGCGCCGTCCAGCCGCGCGGCCTCCCGCACATCGGTGGGGATGGCCTGCAGGCCGGCGATGAACAGCACCATGACGGTGCCCAGGTTGCGCCAGACGGCGAGCAGGATCAGCGACGGCATGGCCCAGGTCTCGGAGCCGAGGAAGTCCGGCGCCTTCGTGCCGAGTTCGGTGGCCAGGCCGGCGATCAGGCCGTCCGTCGGGTTGAGCACGAAGCGCCAGACGACGGCGACCGCCACGATGGAGGTGACGACGGGAGCGTAGAAGCCGACCCGGAAGAAGGTGCGGGCCCGGTCGATGCCGTTGTTCAGCAACAGCGCCACCAGCAGGCCGAGCACGATGGTCAGCGGTACGCCGACCACCACGAAGTAGGCGGTGTTGAACAGGGCCGTGCGGAAGGTGTCGTCGTCGAACAGCTTGGTGTAGTTGTCCAGGCCGACGAACTGCGCCTCCAGGGGCTGCCTGACGTCGCGTACCCCGAAGTCGGTGAAGCTCATCCAGAGCGTCGCCACGATCGGGAAGAGCATGAACACGCCGAACAGCACCAGGAAGGGGGTGGAGAACAGCCACCCGTGCAGCGTGTGTCGGCCCCGCGAACGACGTCGGCCGTGCCGCCGCGATCCCGCGGCCGGCGGCTGTGCGCCACCGGACCGCCGGGTCTTCGAGACGGCAGCGTCACCCGCGGCCGATCCGGTCACGAGAGGCATCCGGACTATCCCGCCAGGCTCTCGATCGAGGACTGCGCCTTGTCCAGGGCCGCCTTCGCGGAGGACTTGCCCTGGGTGACCGACCCGATGGCCTCGTCGAGCTTGGAGGTGATCTCGGTGAGTTTGGGGTGGGCGGGCAGAGCCTTGGCGGTTTCCATCTGCTTCCGGAACACCGCCAGGTTCGCGTCGGTGGCGAGCTCACCGCCGTTCCACGCCTGGGTGTTGGCGGGCAGGTCCTTGGTGCGCTCGTACCAGTCGGCCTGGCCCTTGGCGTCGGTGAGGTAGGTGATGAAGTTCTCGGCGGCGGCCTTGTGCGGACTGTCCGCGGAGATCGCGAGGCTGGATCCGCCGGCGTATGAGACCGATGCCTTGTCCGCCGGTACGGGGGCGACGGCCCACTTGCCCTTGATGTCGGGGTAGTTGTCGTTGAGCAGGCCCACTATCCACGGTCCGCTGAAGAACATCGGCACGGCTCCGGTGTTGAAGTCCTTGGTGACGTCGTAGCCGGGCCGGAACGTCTTTTCGCTCAGTCCCTTGCTGTAGTAACTGCCGTAGTTCTCCAGCGCCTTGACGGCAGCAGGGCTGTTGACGACGGGCTTGCCACTGTCGTCGAGGATGGCGCCGCCCGCCGAGTACAGGAAGGGGTAGAAGCTCTGCACGGCGTCCAGCCCGCTCGGCTGGATGGACAGTCCCCACTTGGAGCCGGCCTTGTCGCGGTAGGCCTCGGCCGCCTTCTGCAGGTCCGCCATGGTGCCCGGGGCGCCGCCCAGGCCGGCCTTCTTCGCCAGGTCGGTGCGGTAGTACAGGACGCGGGTGTCGACGTACCAGGGCACTCCATAGGACTTGCCGTCGTAGATCCCCTGATCCCAGGCGGCCGGGAAGAAGTCACCCTCCTTGAAGACCTTGGTGTCGACCGGCTCCAGAGCGCCCATGTCGGCGAACTCGCCCAGATAGCTCGAACCCATCTGCATCACGTCGGGCAGCTTGCTCGCGGCGGCCGCGGCGACCAGCTTCTGGTGCGCCACGTCCCAGCCGACCGGGGTCACCTTGACGGTGATGCCGGGGTGGGCCTTCTCGTAGGCCTTGGCCACGTCGGCGAGCTTCTCGCCCTCCGTGCCCATGGCCCAGACGGTCAGGGTCTGCTTCTCGTCGGCACCCACGTCCGTCTTCCCCGAGCCACCGCACGCGGTGAGGGTGAGAGCGGACGCCGCCACAAGGGCGAGCGAGGTGGTTCTGGCGGCGCGGTGCATGGGTGCTCCTCCTTGAGCATGGCCGAATGTATGCGCTGTCTGTAAGCGCATACAGAACCTTGTGGCACGCGGCGAAAGACTGGCAAGTGGGGTGCTGGTCACGCTCTCGTAACGGACTGGCCGAGGGTTTGCGGAAGCTGTGTGGTGATTTGCCCCAGTCGCACGGTCCCGTCTTCCGCACCCACCACGACAAGTGCCGGGCCCGCGGCAGGACCCACACCCGGGCTCCGCTCCGCCCGGCCCGCCACCGCATCGGTGTCCTGTTCGCGATGCTCCGCGACGGCACCCGCGAGATGCTCGGCTCGCGGGACGGGGACTTCCCGCGGTCTGCCACCCTTGAACGTGTCCCGGTTACTCGGGCACGAGGGCATCGAGAAAGCGGCGGACACGTACGGGCACGTCACCCCAGACTTGACGACTTGGTGCCGGCCGATGCGGCATGATCTAGCGTTCTCGCAGATCGGAGGGGTGGTTGGAGATGTGCGGACGGTATTCGGCGAGTCGTAGGCCAGAGGATCTCGCAGGAATCTTCGAGGTCGAGAAGTGGGAGCCCGAGGAGACGCTGGCGCCCGACTACAACGTGGCTCCCACCAAGGAGGTCTACGCGGTCCTCGACCGCCCTCTCAAGGACGTCGAGGACAAGCGACCGGTCCGCCAGCTCCGCAGGCTGAAGTGGGGCCTCGTCCCCTCCTGGTCCAAGACGCCCGAGGGCGGCGCCCGCATGATCAACGCCCGCGCCGAGACCGTCCACGAGAAGCCCTCGTACCGCCGTGCCTTCGCCGCCCGGCGCTGCATCCTGCCCGCCGACGGCTACTACGAGTGGGTCACCAGCAAGCAGGAGCGCGACCTGGAGGTCGAGGGCAAGAAGAAGCGGCCCCGCAAGCAGCCGTACTTCGTGCTCCCTGCCGACGGCTCGGTGTTCGCGATGGCCGGGCTGTACGAGTTCTGGCGGGACAAGACGCTCCCGGACGAGCACCCGCAGGCGTGGTGGGTCACCTGCTCGGTGATCACGACCGAGGCGGAGAGCACCCCGCTCGCCGTCGCGCCCGCCGACGGCCCGTACGCCCTGGCCGACATCCACCCCCGGATGCCGCTGATGCTCACCCCGGACCGCTGGGACGCCTGGCTGGACCCGGCCCGCACCGGCGTCGACGACCTGCGTGAGCTGCTCGCCCCGCCGCCCGCCGGAATGATGCGGGCGTACCCCGTGACCACCGCCGTCAGCAACGTCCGCAACAACGGCCCGGAGCTGCTGAAGGAGCTGGAGGGGCCCGAGGAGGGCACACTTTTCTGATGTGACTTCCAACGTGACTTCTGATGTGACCGAGATCATCGAGACGATCGAGACGGACGCCGGGACGGCCCGGGTCACCTGGCGCACGGCAGGGAAGGCACGGCTCGTCCTCGCCGTCAGCCACGGCGCCGGCGGCGGCATCGAGGCCCGCGACCTCCAGGCACTCGCCCGGACCCTGCCCAGCCATGGCGTGACCGTCGCCCTCGTCGAGCAGCCCTGGCGGGTGGCGGGCAAGAAGGTCGCGCCCGCCCCGAAGACCCTGGACACGGGCTGGCGGGGCCTGTGGCCCGCGCTGGCGGGGCCCCGGCTGCCCGTGATCGCGGGCGGCCGGAGCGCGGGTGCCCGCGTGGCCTGCCGTACGGCGACGGAACTCGGCGCCGCGGCCGTCCTCGCGCTGAGCTTCCCGCTGCACCCGCCGGGCAGGCCCGAGAAGTCCCGTGCCGACGAACTGCTCGGCGCCGGGGTGCCCACCCTCGTGGTGCAGGGCGGCAATGACCCGTTCGGCCGGCCGGAGGAGTTCCCCGAGGGCGCGCACCAGCTCGTGGAGGTGCCGTACGGCGATCACGGCTTCGCCGTGCCGAAGCGGGCGCCCCTCGGTCAGGACCGGGCGCTGGAGATCGTCACCGACGCCGTCACACAGTGGAGTGCGTCACTCCGCTGAGGGCGGGCGGGAATGCCGGGCCCCGGGTGACTGTTGTGCGGATCAGACAGCGCGGAAACGCGCTGACCCGTTCGTACGAGAGGGAGTCCGCCGCATGGGTTCGACCATCTGCCCGAGCCGTCGCAGCGCCAGTGACCTGGACTGGACGGTGCTGCACGCGGCCAAGACCACCCCTGTTCGGACGGCAGGTGGAACGGAAGTGCAAGCAGTCCCTGCCGAAGGTCGTCTATTCTCCGATTCGAGTGGGATCGGTTTCGGTCCTGCCCAGACTCTGGAGGAGGTGGGTCCGGTCACTGGGACCGACGCAGGGACCGAAAACGGCCAGGCGGAGCAGCCCGAGGGCCGGGGTGGCGGCACGGAGACGACCGCCGAGCGCAGCGCGCGCTTCGAGCGGGACGCGCTCGACTTCCTCGACCAGATGTATTCGGCTGCGCTGCGCATGACGCGCAACCCCGCCGACGCCGAGGACCTGGTGCAGGAGACGTACGCGAAGGCGTACGCGTCCTTCCACCAGTTCCGTGAGGGCACCAATCTGAAGGCGTGGCTGTACCGGATCCTGACCAACACCTTCATCAACTCGTACCGCAAGAAGCAGCGCGAACCTCAGCGCAGCGCGGCCGAGGAGATCGAGGACTGGCAGCTGGCGCGCGCCGAGTCGCACATGTCGACCGGTCTGCGCTCCGCCGAGTCGCAGGCGCTCGACCACCTGCCCGACTCGGACGTCAAGGAAGCGCTGCAGGCGATCCCCGAGGAATTCCGCATCGCCGTCTACCTCGCGGACGTTGAGGGCTTTGCGTACAAGGAGATCGCGGACATCATGGGGACACCCATCGGTACGGTGATGTCCCGCCTCCACCGGGGCCGCCGTCAACTGCGCGGCATGCTGGAGGACTACGCCCGTGACCGTGGGCTGGTCCCGGCCGGCGCCGGGGAGTCGAACGAAGCGAAAGGCTCGGGCTCATGAGCTGCGGAGAGCCGCACGAGACGGATTGCAGCGAGATCCTCGATCATCTCTACGAGTTCCTCGACCGTGAGATGCCCGACGCCGACTGCACCAAGTTCGAGCACCACTTCGAGGAATGCTCGCCCTGCCTGGAGAAGTACGGGCTGGAGCAGGCCGTGAAGAAGCTGGTCAAGCGGTGCTGCGGGCAGGACGACGTGCCGACCGATCTGCGTGCCAAGGTCATGGGGCGGATCGACATGATCCGTTCCGGACAGGCCGTGCCCGAACACGACGTGACGGCGACTCCGCAGGAGTCGTGAACGTCCGGCCCGGAGCCCTGGCTTCCCGGACTCCGGGCCTACTGATCTTCGCGTGATCCCCGTGTGGTCCCGGGGCGATCCCCGTGGACGACGATGTGTGTCCGGGGCCGGGCGCGCCCCGTCAGACGTCCAGGCTGGTCTCGATCCGCTTCAGGCCGTGCCGGGCCAGGGCCAGGTTGCTGCGGGACCGGTCGAGCGCCAGGTAGAGGAAGAGCGTTCCCTTGCTGCTGGTGAGCGGCCGGATCAGGTGGTACTGCTGGCCCAGCGTGATCAGGATGTCCTCGATGACGTCGTTCATGTCCAGCGAGGCCAGCGTGCGCATCTTGGAGCGCACGACCTCGGTGTTTCCCGCCGCCGCGAGTTCCAGGTCGAGGCCCGGGCCACCACCGAGCGTGCCCAGCGACATGCCGCTTTCGTAGTCGACGAGGGCGATACCGAGCGCTCCCTCCAGGGCCATGGCTTCCTTGAGCGCGGTCTCGATGTTCATGGTGTTGCCTCAATTCCTCAGTGCTGCTGACCGGTGACTGTCCGGCCATCTACGATCGAACGTGTGCGACCCTGGGGTCAAAACGCGTCAACTTTGGTGAAGTTGTGGAAGCTGACGCTCAAAGTACTGTGCGACGAAGAAAGTTGGAGGGGGAATGGGGGAAACGACGACGGCACTCCAGGCTTCCCTGGACCGGCTCCTCGATTCCCCCGGGGTCACCGGCGTCGCTCTCGTCGACGCGGTCACCGGCCTGACCTACGGCGTCGCGGGGGACATCGCCGAGGCGGGGGACGGGACGGATGCCTCCGAACTCGCCACGCTCATCGCCGAACGACTGGGGGCGGCGGGGGCCGAGGGGGAGTTGGAGAGCGTGGTCACGACCAGCACGAAGCGCCAGCAGGTGCTCTTCACCGTGGCGCGGCCGACGGGTGATCCTCTGCTGCTGTCGGCGGGACTCGACCGGGACCGGGTCAATGTGGCGCTGGCGCTGCGGAGTCTGGGCGACCGGGTCGGAGAGGTGCTGGCGTGACGGCGCACGCGGCACGCAATGTGCCCGCGCTCCTGCTGGGGCTCCGCGACGAGGGCTTCAGCGGGACGGTACGTGTCTCGGGCCACCCGGGAGGAACGATCCACCTGCGGAACGGGCTGGTGGGCGCGATCGAGACGCCGGGCGCACCGACCGTCACGTCGGCGCTGCTCACCTCGGGCCGGATCGATGACGAGGCCTGGCTGGCCGTGTGCGCCACGGAACCGGACGTGGACCGGTTGGGCGGACACCTCGTGGCCGCAGGGCTGATCGGTGCCGCCGAACTGGAGGTCGTCTGCGCCGCGGCCGTGTTCGACGGCGCGTTCGCCATGGCCCTGAGCCCCCCGGGAAGCTGGGAGTTGAGCGACCGCGAGCCCGCGCTCGTCACCGAGCCGGGCGTGGAGCCGCAGCAACTGACCGAGGAGACCGCCCGGCGTGTGGCGCTGCTGTCCCGTTCCTGGGGCGCGCCGGGCGAATTGACTCGTGTACGTCCCGTGGCTGTGACGGGTTCGGGCCCCCGCCGGCCCGGCGTCCGGCTCACGCGCCGGCACCAGGGCGTCCTCGACCACGTCAACGGGCGCCGTACACCACGGGACCTGGCCTTCGCGCTGGGGCGCGGACTGTACGCCGTCATGCTGGACCTCATCCGCCTGGAGGCGCTCCACCTCGTCCGCTGGGACACCAGGGCCGCACCCGACAGCCGGCCGAGCACCGCCCCCCGCCCCTCACGGACGCCTCCGCCGACCGACGCCCCGGCGCCGAAGGTGGTGCCCCTGCCGAAACGCAGGCCCCGGGGCGGATCCCCCGGGCACGACGCCGCACCGAGGGGTGGGAGTTGAGTCCAGACGACGACCGGGCGGCGAAGGCCCGGCAGCGCACCACGGGTGCTCGATCCCAGCGAGCCCCCACGCGCAAACGCAGAGAGGCCAAGGCCCCCAAGGACCGGGAAGAGGCCGGGGCCGCGCAGGACCGAGCCGGACAGAACCAGGTCGCACAAGACCAAGCGGCGCAGGACCAATTCGCACAGGACCAAGCCGCGCAGGACCAAAAAGAAGCCGCGACACCACAGAACAACGAAGTCGCGCCACCACGGACCAAAGAAGCCGCGTCACCACAGATCGAAGAAGAACAGAACCAAGAAGAAGCGTCGACGGACGCACCCTCCACGCCGGACGTCGACCCCGGTTCCTTACCCGCACCGACAGCGTTACCGGTACGCCGACCGCTGCCCCGCCGCCGTGCGGTACCGGCTCCCGGGAACCCTCGGCCGGAGGCCAAGACCCCGCCTGCGCCGGTGCCCCTACCCGCGCATGCCCTTTTTTCGATGCTGTCGGCCGAAGAGCTGGCAGCCGACCAACCACCTGTCGAAACGCTGCAACGTGTCCGTGCGGCGCTGCGGGCCCTCCCGGAGTCCGACTGACTCCGTCGAGTTCCGTTTGGACCATACCAGTACCGGCATATGCCGGGAACAAGGAGCACCTTAAATGTCCGAAATCCCACCGCCCGAATCCCTGAACGGCATTCTGACCTCGCTGCGTGAACGGGTGATGGGGGTCTCCGAGAGCGTCCTGTCCACCGTGGACGGCCTCCTGGTCGTCGCGGACTCCGACACGGTCCATCCGGAGTCCGTCGCCGCTCTCGCCGCCGCGACCCTCGGTGTCAGCCGTCGTATGGCCGACACCACCGGCGTCGGCGCGCTCCGAGAGGTGGTCGCCCGCTGCGGCTCGGGCCACGTCATCGTCGTGGCCGTCGGTGACCGTGCCCTGCTCACCGTCAAGGGCGACGACGGCCTCGACCTGGCCGCGTTCCAGCGCGAGTCGCCGGCCACGGTGGAGCAGCTCAACAAGGTGCTCGCCTCCGACGTCGCCCACTGAACCATCGTTCCCAACCCGGATGTACGTACGAGCATCGGAGCGTCCGATCACCCGAACGGGGTAACGCGGGTCGCGTGTACCCGCCGATTCCGGCCATAGCCGCCCCCATGTGCCCCGCCCCGCCCTAGGCTCCGGAGCCGGAAAAAGGGAGGAGCACGATGGGGTCGGTTCCGGCATGGGCACGTGTGTACGTCGCCTGTGTCGTCGCAGGTGCTCTGGTCTGCCTCACTCCCGTGCCGGACGTTCACGTTCCGTGGTGGGCGGTGGGGCTGCTCGCGGCGCTGTACGCCGGGTGCGAGCAACTCGCCCGGTGCCGTCTTCTCGGGCGCCACGCGCCCAGGGGCATGGGTACGTTCTTCCCCGTCCTGCTGGCCGGGGCCTTCCTGTTGCCGCCCGCGGCAGCCGCGCTCGTGGCGGTTCCGGGTGCGCTCCTCGCGCGGGTCGAGCAGCGGCCGCGAGGGCTGAGGCGCGTGTGGCGGGCGGCCCGGCTCGGCCTCGCCGTCTGGGCGGCGTCCCGGGTGCACTGGGCGCTGGCCGGCCGGGACGCGGTCGCCCAGCCCGACTTTCCCGACGCGCTGGTGCCCGTGGGCGCCGCCGTCCTGGTGTTCTGCGCGGTCCTGACCGCCCTCGACGGCGGCATCCTGGCCCTGGCCGAGCGGGTGCCCGTACGGAACGCCTGGCGCGGGCTCTTCCTGCGGTCCCTCGCTCCCGTCACCGTGCACGGTCTCGCCGGGCTGATGATGGCGGTGCTGTGGCGCAGCCACTACGGGCCGGTCGCCGCGCTGCTCGTGCTGCTGCCGATGCACGTGTCCTGCTGGGTGTTCGAGCAGTACCACCGGGAGCGGGCGGCCCACCAGGCCACCATCCGCGCCCTGGTGCAGGCCGTCGACATCAAGGACGGGTACACGCGCGGTCACAGCGAGCGGGTCGGCCAGGCCTCCATGATGATCGCCTGTGAACTCGGCATGGACGACGCGCGGGTCGAGGTGCTCCGCTTCGCAGGGATCCTGCACGACGTGGGCAAACTCGGCGTCCCCACCCGGCTGTTGCGCAAGAACGGGCCGCTGACCCCCGAGGAGCGGCGGGTCATCGAGCTGCATCCCGAGTACGGGCACGAGATGGTGCGGGGGATCGGGTTCCTCGGAGAGGCCCGGTCGGCGATCCTGCACCACCACGAACGGCTGGACGGCAGCGGGTATCCCTACGGACTGACAGGTACTCAGATCCCGGAGTGCGCACGGGTGGTGGCCGTCGCCGACGCCTTTGACGCGATGACGTCGACCCGGTGTTACCGGCGGGCCCGCCCGGTCGCGGCCGCGCTGGAGGAGCTGGAGCGGTGCGCGGGAACGCAGTTCGATCCGGAGATGGTCGAGGCGCTCGTGCGGGCCCTCGGGCGGCACGGCTGGCGTCCGGCGGTCACCGCGGACGGTGACGATCAGCGCGGAAACGTCCCGCCACAGAGCGAGCCCCTGCGTGCGGAGGCCGGCTCGTGAGACACCCGATCCTCGTCCTCGTCCACGGAACCGCCGCCCTCGTCGCCGTCACCGGCCTCGCCCGCACCCTCTGGCAGGGCCTCGAAGAACCCGGAGCGGCCCTCGCCTTCGGGCTGCTCGTCGCCGTCGGCGAGCTCTCCCGGTGGCGCGGTACCGAAGGGCGGGAGTCGGCGCCGCTCGGAGCCGCCGGGGCGCTCGCGTACGCGCTGTTCGGGGTGGACGGCGGGGCGCCCACACAGCACGGCACGGCACAGGTCGTCGCCGTGGTCGTCGCGGCCGCGCTCGCCGGGTGCGTACCGCACGTCGCCCGGGGGCAGGGACCCACGGCCGACCACCTCGCCCGGCGCGTCCTCACGGTCGCCTTCGCCGCCGTCTGCTTCCAACCCCTGTGCAGCCGGGGCGCGTTACGGGAGTGGAGCGGGCCCGCGTACGTGCTGCTCGTCGTCGCGCTGCTGGTCCTCACCGTGCTGTGCGACGCCGTGCTCGCCGCGGTACTGGCCCGCTCGCGTACCGGCTGGCCGCTCAGCCCACTGCTGCGCGACGAGCTGCGGGCGTTGCTCGGCATCGGCTCCGCCGTGTGCGCCACCGGCGTGGTGATGTCTCTCGCGGTGGCCGTCGTCGGACTGTGGGCGCTGCCCGTGTTCTCGCTGCCGCTGCTGCTCACCCAGCTCTCCTTCCGTCGTTACGCGGGCGTGCGCGCCACCTACCGGCAGACCATCGCCTCCCTCGCGCGGGCCACCGAGATCGCCGGGTACACCCCCGCGGGCCACGCCCGGCGCGTGGCCGCGCTCAGCCGGGCCGTGGGCCGGGAGCTCGGGCTGTCCGGGCCGGAGCTGACCGTGCTGGAGCACGCGGCCCTGATGCACGACATCGGGCAGCTCTCCCTGGTCGACCCCGTCCCCGCCGGGGCCACCGCCGTCCTGCCCGCCGAGGAGCAGCGGCGGATCGCCCTGCTCGGCGGTGCCGTCGTCCGGCAGACCGGGGTGGACGCCGAGGTCGCGGTGGTCGTCGAGCGCCAGGCGGACCCGTACCGGGACCAGCCGGTCAGCGCACGGATCGTACGGGCCGTGAACGCCTACGAGGAGAAGACGCGCGACGCCGGTCCGGGCGGGCCGCTGCGGGCGCTGGAGGAACTGCGCCTGGGGACCGCCCGCGACTACCAGCCCGAGGTGGTCGAGTCACTGGCCCGGGTACTGCTGAACCAGCGGGGCACCGCGGCGGCGCCCTGGGGCGCTTAGCTCCCGGCGCGCTACCGGCGTGAGCACCCGGAGGACCTGATCGAACGCCCCGGAGGGGAAGAAACGGTGCGAGGGTGGGGAGAGAGGGATGGGCGGTCATACCCAGGCCAGGGCTGGGTAACCCATGGGTAATGAGCGTCCTTCCAGCCGTACGTGGTTGGATGCGAGGGAGAGGGTGTCCGGGGGCACAGAGCCAGCCCACTCCACCGAACGGGACGGAACTGGCAGGCGGGAATCGTGAGGATCTTCGGCAAGGGGGGGCACCGGCCCTCCGCCTCCTGGCGGCAGGCCACCGACCGCGCTTTCACGCTGATCGGTGACGGGCGGTACGAGGACGCGGGCGCGCTGTTGACGCGGGCCGCGGACCTGGAGCCGTGGCTGTCCGAGTCCTGGTTCAACCTCGCGCTGCTGCACAAGTTCCGGCACGACTGGGAGCAGGCACGGGCCGCGGGCCTCAGGGCCGTCGCGCTGCTCGACCGGGAAACCGGGGCGCCCGACTGGTGGAACGTCGGGATCGCCGCCACCGCCCTGCAGGACTGGCCGCTGGCCCGGCGGGCCTGGCAGGCGTACGGGCTTCGGGTGCCCGGCGGCCCCGGCGCCTCCGGTGAGCCCGTCGGCATGGAGCTGGGCAGCGCCGCGGTGCGGCTGTCGCCGGAGGGCGAGGCCGAGGTCGTGTGGGGGCGCCGGCTGGACCCCGCCCGGATCGAGGTGCTCTCCATTCCACTGCCGTCCTCCGGCCGCCGGTGGGGCGAGGTCGTCCTGCACGACGGGGTGCCGCACGGCGAGCGGACCACCGCCGCCGGGCACGCGTACCCGGTGTTCGACGAGATCGAGCTGTGGGCGCCCTCACCGGTGCCCACGTGGGTGGTGCTCCTGGAGGCCGCGACCGAGGACGACCGGGACGCCCTGGAGCAGCTCGCCGCCGACGCCGGCTTCGCCGCCGAGGACTGGTCGTCCTCCGTGCGGCTGCTGTGCCGGCTGTGCTCGGAGTCGCGCATGCCGTCCGACGAGGGCGACGGCGACCATCTCGACCCGCACGATCACAGCGAGCCCGGCCACCCCGGCCCGCTGGGCCACCGCACGGACGGGCAGCTGTGGGCGCCCGAGCGCGAGTGCGGGGTTGCTGCGCCGGCTTCGTTGGTGCGGGGGTTGCTGGACGGGTGGGTGGCGGACAGTCCTGACTCGCGGGACTGGCGCGATCTCGAAGAGGTGTGCTGATTCACGGTGCTCTGCTGGGAGCGCCGTTGTGACTTCGGCCAGATTTGACGCTGCGGGCCGGATGTGGCTGGTCGCGCAGTTCCCCGCGCCCCTATGGGGCGCGTAGCGCCCGTAGGCTGTACCCGCACCTTTTCTTGAGAACCCAGGAAGGCTTACGTCGGTCATGGCGCAGCAGGACACCGATCAGCAGCACGCGGGCGTGCTCCCCGTGGACGACGAGGGCTTCGTCATCGACACGGAGGACTGCGAGGAGCGCGAGCAGGCGTACCGCGAGCGCGGCACCTCGCGTCCGATCACCGTCGTCGGGAACCCGGTGCTGCACAAGGAGTGCAAGGACGTCACCGCGTTCGACGACGAGCTCGCGGGGCTGGTCGACGACATGTTCACCAGCCAGCGCACGGCCGAGGGCGTGGGCCTGGCCGCCAACCAGATCGGCGTCGACCTGAAGGTCTTCGTGTACGACTGCATGGACGACGAGGGCACCCGGCACGTCGGCGTGGTCTGCAACCCCAAGCTCGTCGACCTGCCCGCCGAGAAGCGCCGGCTGGACGACAGCAACGAGGGCTGCCTGTCCGTACCGACCGCGTACGCGCCGCTCGCCCGCCCCGACTACGCCGAGGTCACCGGGCAGGACGAGAAGGGCAACCCGATCAAGGTGCGCGGCACCGGCTACTTCGCGCGCTGCCTCCAGCACGAGACGGACCACCTGTACGGCTACCTCTACATCGACCGGCTCTCCAAGCGCGAGCGCAAGGACGCGCTGCGGCAGATGGCCGAGAACGAGCCGCGGTACCCGGTCGTCCCGAACGACTGAGACACCCCCGGCGCACGCTCAGGCGACCTCCGGCCCTCTGAACGTGCGCCGGTACGCCTGCGGGGTCGTCCCCAGGGACCGTACGAACTGATGCCGCAGCGCGGCCGCCGTGCCGAAGCCGGTGCGGTCCGCGATCGCGTCCATCGTCTCGTCGGTCGCCTCCAGCAACCGCTGGGCCTGCAGCACCCGTTGGCGCAGGATCCAGCGGTACGGCGTGGTGCCGGTCTCCTGCTGGAAGCGGCGGGCGAAGGTGCGCGGCGACATATGGCCGCGGGCGGCGAGCTGCTCCACGGTCACCTCCTCGTCGAGGTGCTCCTCCATCCACACCAGCACCTCGCCCACCGTGTCGCACCGCGACCGTGGCAGCGGCCGGTCGACGTACTGGGCCTGACCGCCGTCCCGGTGCGGGGGCACCACCATGCGGCGGGCGATGGCGTTGGCGACCTGCGGGCCCTGCTCCTTGCGGACCAGATGGAGACAGGCGTCGATCCCGGCGGCGGTGCCGGCCGAGGTGATCACCGGGTCCGCGTCCACGTACAGCACGTCGGGCTCGACGATCGCCCGCGGGTACTGCCGGGCCAGTTCCTCGGCGTGCCGCCAGTGCACCGCGCAGCGGCGCCCGTCCAACAGCCCCGCCGCGCCCAGCATGAAGACTCCCGAGCACACGCTCAGCACCCGGGCGCCGCGGTCCGTGGCCCGCCGTAGCGCGTCGAGGAGCTCATCCGGATAGTCCCGCCGTACATAGCCCTCCCCGGCCGGGACGGCGATCAGGTCCGCCTCCTCCAGCCGCTCCGGACCGTACGACGTACCGATCGTGAACCCGGCGGGCGTGCGGAGCGTCGGCCCCTCCGCCGAGGCCACCGCGAAGTCGTACACCGGCAGTCCCTCGTCACTGCGGTCGAGGCCGAACACCTCGCTCACCACACCGAGTTCGAAGGGATGCACCCCGTCGAGCAGGACGACGGCCACGTTCTTCAGCATGCTGCCAGTGTGCAACAGGCGTGGCAGGAATTCGAGGGCATGCGGCAGTCCTGCCACTCACGGTAAGGAGTATCCGGCGCCACAGTGGTGTCCATGGATACGACACACACGGAAGCCCTCACCGGAACGCTGACCGTCCTCGGAATGTTCGTCCTGCTCGTCCTCCCTTCGGCGATCGGAATCGTGCGCGAGCGGCGCATCGACCGTCAGCTCAGGGAGGCCGGGCAGGAGAACCGGCGTGCGGAGCAGTCCGAGGATCAGAAGTCCTCGTCGAAGCCGACCGAACCCTCCACCGCGACCTGGTACGCCGAGGGCCGCCGCTCGAAGAAGTTGGTCAGCTCCTGGACCCCCTGAAGCTCCATGAACGAGAAGGGGTTCTCGGAGCCGTACACCGGGGCGAAGCCGAGGCGCGTCAGACGCTGGTCGGCCACGCACTCCAAATACTGCCGCATCGAGTCGGTGTTCATCCCCGGGAGGCCGTCACCGCACAGGTCGCGCGCGAACTGCAACTCGGCCTCGACGGCCCCCCGCAGCATGTCCGTCACCTGCTGCTGAAGCTCGTCGTCGAAGAGGTCCGGCTCCTCCTTGCGGGCGGTGTCCACGACATCGAAGGCGAAGCTCATGTGCATCGTCTCGTCCCGGAACACCCAGTTGGTGCCGGTGGCCAGACCGTGCAGCAGACCCCGGCTGCGGAACCAGTAGACGTACGCGAACGCCCCGTAGAAGAACAGCCCCTCGATACACGCGGCGAAGCAGATCAGATTGAGCAGGAACCGGCGCCGGTCGGCCTTGCTCTCCAGCTGATCGAGCTTCTCCACCGAGTCCATCCACGTGAAGCAGAACTCGGCCTTCTCCCGGATGGAGGGGATGTTCTCGACGGCCGCGAAGGCCGCGGCGCGGTCCTCCGGGTCCGGCAGGTAGGTGTCCAGCAGCGTCAGATAGAACTGGACGTGGACGGCCTCCTCGAACAGCTGCCTGCTCAGATACAGGCGCGCCTCGGGCGAGTTGATGTGCTTGTACAGCGTCAGCACCAGGTTGTTCGCCACGATCGAGTCGCCCGTCGCGAAGAAGGCCACCAGACGGCCGATGAGGTGCTGCTCGGCGGGCGTGAGCTTCGCGAGATCGGCCACGTCCGAGTGAAGGTCGACCTCCTCCACGGTCCAGGTGTTCTTGATGGCGTCCCGGTAGCGCTCGTAGAAGTCGGGATAGCGCATGGGGCGCAGGGTCAGCTCGAAGCCCGGGTCGAGGAGGTTCTGCTGCTGGGAGGGGGTGGTGGTCATGCGGATTCTTTCTCGCGTTGTATGCCCGGGTCGTCAGACCGGGGTGTGACTTCGGAGCGGGTGGTGTAGCCGTATCCGTCTGCCCGTTGCAGAAGGCGAACGTGGCGGTGGTGGATGCTCTGGATGGTGCCGTGGGAAGTGGTGATGTTGAATCTTCCGGTCGCGCGAACCGCTACGCGGCCGGTGTGGGTGCCCGCGCTCTTGCCGTTTGGTACGACAGCGCGTACCAAATCGCCGGTGGCAAAGCCGAAGAAATGCTTCTGGCGCGGCATCCGCAATCGGGGGAAGCCGTGCTTGTCGGGGCGAGTACGCGCGTAGGTACCGCGTCCAGTGCACCTGACGACCAGAACCGGGGAGACGTATTCTGTGACGGTGCGGAGTTCGCCTACAGTCAGTGCGTCCAGTGAGTGAGATTTGGCCAGGCCACACCTGGTGCGGTTCCACTTCGTCCGGCCACCGGACGCCGTGCGCGTGGGAAGACGTGCATCGAGTGCGCGCCACAGCGCCCAGCGAGTGGCGTTGACCGCGGCGGCGTCACGCAGCGGCGTTCTGGCCTGCGCGAGGATCCGGGCGAGTAGCGCCTTGTCCTTGACGAACTCCTCGACCGGACGGTTGCCTTTGGCCTGGTTGCAGGGGACACACGCCAGCGTCAGATTGGAGATCCGGTCGGAGCCGCCTTTGCTGCGAGGTTGGATGTGGTCGATGTTCAGTGGTACGCCGCTGCGGCCGCAGTAGGCACAGCAGCGTTGCCACTTGGCCAGGAGGTATTCGCGGGCCTCGGTCCCCGCTAGCGTGCCGTGCTGGTATGCGACACCTTCGAGGGGCCCGTCGGCGGTCAGAGCATGGCTGTCGAACGCGACGCGCTCCACGTGGACCTCGCGTACGGGCGCCCAACGTGCGAGCCGGTCTGTCCAGGAGATAGCGGTGTCCACCCGGTGTTGGAGTGACGGAGCGAGCCGACCGGGCTTCCTGGACCGGTTTGAGAAACGGGGAGGGCGATAGCGCAGGTTCCGCGAACGGCACCCGTGCCGGTAGACCGTACGCTGCCCCAGCCTTTTCCTGATCTGGGGACCTCGGTGATCGAGTTGGAGCGCGTACCGGCAACGTCGCTCCCCTGCCCGCTCCGTGAACACGGCAATGCCCGTGTGCTTCGAGCCGGGATCGATGCCGAGCTCTACGCCATCGATCCCGGATTCGGCGAGGGTGCGGTCTTTCAGCCGAATGACGAACGGGGTGTGCCGGGCGACGACCGCCCGGCCGTTCCTGAGCAGCTTCCTGGCCCTGGCGGGCGTAGTGGGCTGCAGTGCTCTGCCGTGCTTGTCCAGGACGAACACGGCGGGGTGGCACTCACGTACCTCCTCCCCAACCGAAAGGTCGGGGGTGACGCGCCCGGCGGGAGGTGAACCGCCGGGCGTCTCCCCTCGCCCGTGTTCAGCACCAGTGCCCGACTCGGAAGCCGGGAGTCCGTGACCCGTTTCGTGCCTGCTCCCAGGCGTGTCTGCTGCCACGGATTCCAGAGCCCGCCGCTGAGGAAGCACGGAGGGGTGGGTCCTCTCACTCGGACTGAACGGAACCATCAGGTCACCTCCTTGCGATGGTTGGGCTGGACACTCAGTGCTGACTCCCGACGGAACCAGCTCCGGCTGTCAGGCCGGGGAGCGAGTGACTACTGGCAGGCCTCGCAGCTCTCCGGGTTTTCCAGAGAACAGGCAACCGCGTCGTTCATTTCATCCAACTGCTGTGAAGGGAAAGAAGTTACGGATGTCGAACGAGCGGCGCGGGCGATGCGGGTCGCCGGGCGGGAGCGTAGGTAGTACGTCGTTTTCAGGCCCGACTTCCAGGCGTACGCGTACATCGAGGAGAGCTTGCCGATGGTCGGTGTCTCCATGAACAGGTTCAGGGACTGGGACTGGTCCAGGAACGGGGTGCGGGCGGCGGCCATGTCGATCAGGCCGCGCTGCGGGATCTCCCAGGCCGTGCGGTACAGGGCGCGTACGTCGTCCGGGATCCAGCCGAAGTCCTGCACCGAGCCGCCCGACTCGCGCAGCGCCTCGCGGGTGCGGTCGTCCCAGACGCCGAGCTGCTTCAGGTCGTTCACCAGGTACGAGTTGACCTGGAGGAACTCGCCCGACAGCGTCTCGCGCTTGAACAGGTTGGAGACCTGCGGCTCGATGCACTCGTACACGCCCGCGATCGAGGCGATGGTGGCGGTGGGGGCGATCGCGAGGAGGAGGGAGTTGCGCAGGCCCGTCGCCGCGATCCGCTCGCGCAGCGCCGACCAGCGCTCCGGCCGGGTCAGTCGCACGTCGTAGTGGTCGGGGTGCAGGACACCCCGGGCCGTACGCGTCTTCTCCCAGGCAGGCAGCGGGCCGCTGCGTTCGGCGAGGTCGGCGGAGGTCTCGTACGCGGCGAGCATGATGCGCTCGGCGATACGGGTGGACAGGGTCTTGGCCTCGGGGGAGTCGAAGGGCAGGCGCAGTTGGAAGAAGACGTCCTGGAGGCCCATCGCGCCCAGGCCGACGGGCCGCCACCTGGCGTTCGAGCGGGCCGCCTGCTCGGTCGGGTAGAAGTTGATGTCGACGACGCGGTCGAGGAAGGTGACGGCCGTGCGGACGGTGGCGTCGAGCCGCTCCCAGTCGATGTCGCCGGTCGTCCGGTCGACGAACGCACCGAGGTTGACGGACCCCAGGTTGCAGACCGCCGTCTCCCCGTCGTCCGTGACCTCCAGGATCTCGGTGCACAGGTTCGAGGAGTGGACGACGTGGCCGGGCTCGGCCGTCTGGTTGGCCGTGCGGTTGGCGGCGTCCTTGAAGGTCAGCCAGCCGTTGCCGGTCTGGGCGAGGGTGCGCATCATGCGGCCGTACAGGTCGCGGGCCGGAATGGTCTTCCTGGCGAGCCCCGCCGCCTCCGCCTTCCGGTAGGCCGTGTCGAACTCCTCGCCCCACAGGTCCACGAGCTCGGGCACGTCGGCGGGGGAGAACAGGGACCAGACGCCGTCCTCGTTCACCCGGCGCATGAACTCGTCCGGGATCCAGTGCGCGAGGTTCAGGTTGTGCGTACGGCGGGCGTCCTCGCCCGTGTTGTCCCGCAGCTCCAGGAACTCCTCGATGTCCGAATGCCAGGTCTCCAGGTAGACCGCGGCCGCGCCCTTGCGCCGGCCGCCCTGGTTCACGGCGGCGACCGAGGCGTCGAGGGTCTTCAGGAACGGGACGATGCCGTTCGAGTGCCCGTTCGTGCCGCGGATCAGCGAACCGCGGGAACGGATCCGGGAGTACGCGATGCCGATGCCGCCCGCGTGCTTCGACAGCCGGGCGACCTGCTGGTAGCGGTCGTAGATGGAGTCCAGCTCGTCCTTCGGGGAGTCGAGGAGGTAGCAGGACGACATCTGGGCGTGCCGGGTACCGGAGTTGAAGAGCGTGGGGGAGGAGGGCAGGTAGTCGAGGCGGCTCATGAGCCCGTAGAGCGCGGCGACCTCGTCCACGGACCGGGGAGTGTCGTCCTCGGCGAGACCGGCGGCGACGCGCAGCATGAAGTACTGGGGCGTCTCGACGACCTTGCGGCTGATCGGGTGCCGGAGCAGGTACCGGCTGTGCAGCGTACGCAGCCCGAAGTAGCCGAAGCGGTCGTCGGCGGCCGGGTCGGCGAGCGCGTCGAGGCGGGTCGTGTGCAGCCGTACGAACTCGGCGGTGCGGTCGGCGATGAGACCTTCGCGGTGGCCCACGGCGACGGACCCGGAGAACGACGTGACGCCCTGCGAGGCGGCCTCGGCCGCGATACCGATCGTCAGCAGCCGGGCGGCCAGCTTCGAGTACGCCGGGTCCTCCGAGATGAGACCGGCCGCCGCCTCGGTGGCCAGCTCGCGCAACTCCGTCTCGTCGGCGTGCGCGGACCGGCCGCGCAGCGCGGCGGCGGCGACCCGCCCGGGGTCGGCGTCGGGGAGGTCGGCGGTCAGCTCGGTCAGGGTCCGCAGCAACGCCGTTCCGAGGCCGTCGGGCTCCGCCGTGGTCGCCTCGATCACCTTGCTTGCCGCGATCACCTTGCTTGCCGCGGTCGACTCGGCTTCCTCGGCTACCTCGGTCGCTGAAACCGGGTCGGCTGGCGCGATGGTCACGTGGGGGCACTCCCTCGCTCGGCACGGGGCCTTGCGGAGGGCAGGGGGCAGCTCACGAGCGCACACGGCGTCGCGTCCACCGGCCCATTCCACGAGGCCCGGACGTCAGGCACCCGGACCGGACGGCCGGGCGCACTGTCGGCAGGTCCTCGGACTGACCATGCGTGCGTGCCGGGCATGACGGACACACGCAAGTACACCGTTGCGGGACAGTTCCGGATTCGCACCGGATTCCCCTGCGGCGACAGCGAGCATGAGCATACATCTTGTGTCGGGTTGCGGAAGCAGCCCCACATGTTGTGTCGCAGCGGTGTCAGAGTGTCAACTCATAGGTGAGGAGAGTGATGTCGTCGAGGTGCGGGACCGGGTTCCAGTCGCGGTCGGGGGTGCGAGTGAAGCCCAGGCGTTCATAGATCCGGTGGGCCGTGTGCATGGAGCGCTGAGTGGAGAGGACGACGCCTACGCAGCCCGGAGTCGCCCGGGCGTGGTCGACACAGATGCGCACGAGACTCTCCCCGATTCCCCGCCCGCGAGCCTCGGTGGCCACCGCGAGCGTCCGTATCTCCGCCTCGCCGGACCGCGCGATGTCGGCCATGGGTCCGCCGGCCGGCACGAAAGTCACCCCGCCCAGCAGGCGTCCGTCCTCCACGGCGACGAGCACCTCGGCGGCAGCGGCCCGCTTGGCCACGTCGCGTAGTTCGGGCAGGTACGGGTCGGACTCCCCGTAGTCGAGCAGCCCGTCGCCCAGGTACGCCTGCGCGGTGATCTCCCCGAGCGCGTCGTACTCGTCGAGCCTCGCCTGCCTGATCGTGATGTCCATGGTGGGGAGTGTGCCGGACGGCTACGACAAGGGCCCGTGGATTTCCACCGCCCCGGCCCGTCAGGAGTTCAGCCCACCCCCGGCCACCGCGGCAACGTCGCGACGAAGTCCTTCGTGAAGTCGCGCGGGCCCGGGCCCAGGGCGACGCGGCCCGTGAGGGCCATGCGGGCGGTGAGGGTGGGGGAGTCGGCGTAGAAGACGCGCGAGGCGGCCGAGGGGACGAACACGGTCTTGCCGCGGGTGAGTTCGCTCGTGGACTCGACGATGACGGCGCCCTCCGCGGTGGTGAGGTACGACTCGTCCGCGCACGCGCCCACGGCGAGCGGATCGTGCAGCGGGCAGGCGTCGTCTCCGCCGTGGCGCTGGTAGGCGTCCATGTAGGCCCGCAGCAGGCGGGCGGCCAGCGCCGTGCCCGGGCCCGCCGCCTCCAGGACGGCCAGGTCGGCGGGGCGGACCAGCCAGTGGTGCGAGGCGTCCAGGTCGACCATGGTGAACGGGATGCCGGAGGAGAGGACCACCTCGGCGGCGTCCGGGTCGGCCCAGATGTTGAACTCGGCGACCGGTGTGATGTTCCCCGGTACCTGTGCGGCGCCGCCCATGAACACGAACTTCCTGACGCGGTGGGCGAAGCCCGGGTCCTCCAGGAGCGCGATCGCCACGTTGGTGAGCGGGCCCGTGGCGCATACGGTGAGCTCGCCCTCGTACTGCCGGGACAGCCGGAGGAGGGCCTGCGCGGAGGACTCCGGCAGGCGGGCGGCCGTGGAGTCGGGCAGCGTCTCGTTGCCGAGGCCCGCGGGCCCGTGGAAGGCGGTCGCGGCCGTGTACGGGAGACGGGTGAGGGGGCGGCCGGCGCCGCGGTGGACCGGTACGTCGGCGTCGATGCCGAAGGCTCTGGTGAGGGCGCGGGCGTTCAGGTACGTCTGCTCGGCGGGGAGGTTGCCGCCCACGGAGGTGTAGGCCTTCAGGTCCCATCGTCCCGTGCCGAGCAGGTACTGCAGGGCGAGGGCGTCGTCGATGCCGGGGTCGCTGTCGAGGACGATCGGGGGTCGGGGCGTCATGGTGCACCTCCGGGTGACGGCGGGTGAGGCCGCGTCGTCTGCTGCAGCGGCGTCCCGGCTCACGGATGTTTCTCGCCCCCGCCGCTCCTACCCATACCCATCCCTGGGGGCTGCCGCCCCCGGACCCCGCTTGTCGGCCTGAACGGCCTCGTCCTCAAACGCCGGACGGGCTGACAATCAGCCCCTCCGGCGTTTGAGGAGCGGGGTCCGGGGCGGAGCCCCGGGATGGGACGGGTAGGGGCGGCGGGGGCGGAGAAAACCCCTGCTCGCCCCTGCTCGCGGCTAGTGGGCCGAGCCGGCCGTGGCCGGAGGCAGTTCCACCTGCACACCCGCGTCGCCCGCGTCCGCCGTGTAGTCCTCCGGCCTCGTCTCGTCGATGCCCTCGGGGGCCTTGGCCGCCTTCAGGACGAAGGTGAGGACGACCGTGACGATCACATTGAGCACGAACGCCGTCAGACCGATGTAGCCGATCTCGCCGAGGCCCGGAATCTCCGCGTTGGAGCCGCCGAAGTGCTGCTGGGTCGGGGAGGCGACGCCGTACGCGGCCACCGTGCCGTACACCATGCCGACCGCCCAGCCCGCGAGCAGCGCCCAGCGGTGGAACCAGCGCGTGAACAGGCCGCCGACCAGGGCCGGGAAGGTCTGCAGGATCCAGATGCCGCCCAGCAGCTGGAAGTTGATGGCGACCGTCTTGTCCATCGTGAGGACGAACGCCAGGGCGCCCACCTTCACCAGCAGCGACACCAGCTTCGAGACCTTGGTCTCCTGCTCCGCGGTCGCGTCCGGCTTGATGAAGTCCTTGTAGATGTTGCGGGTGAACAGGTTCGCGGCCGCGATGGACATGATGGCCGCCGGAACGAGCGCGCCGATGCCGATCGCCGCGAAGGCCACGCCCGCGAACCAGTCCGGGAACATGTCCTCGAACAGCTGCGGGATGGCCAACTGCCCGTTGCTGACGTTGACGCCGGCCGCGATCGCCATGAAGCCCAGCAGCGCGAGCAGGCCCAGCATCAGGGAGTACAGCGGCAGGATCGTGGTGTTGCGGCGGATCACCTCACGGCTCTTCGAGGACAGCGTCGCCGTGATCGAGTGCGGGTACATGAAGAGCGCGAGCGCCGAGCCGAGGGCCAGCGTCGCGTACGTCCACTGGGAGGCCTCCGGAGGGACGACGGCACCGCGTGGCTTGTCCGTCGCCGGGTTGACCTGCGCGTACGCCTCCCCCGCCTTGGCGAAGATCTCGTCGAAGCCGCCCAGCTTGATCGGGATGTAGATGATCGCCACCGCGATGACGAGGTAGATCAGCGTGTCCTTCACGAACGCGATCAGCGCCGGGGCACGCAGACCCGAGGAGTACGTGTACGCGGCCAGCACACCGAAGGCGATCAGCAGCGGCAGGTCCTTGATGAACCAGTGGGTGTTCTCGCCGCCGCCGACACCCATCACGTCCAGCACGGCCTGGATGCCGACCAGTTGGAGCGCGATGTACGGCATTGTCGCGAGGATGCCGGTGAGGGCCACCGCCAGCGACAGGCTCTTCGAGCCGAACCGGCCGCGCACGAAGTCCGACGTCGTGACGTATCCGTGCTTGTGGGACACCGACCACAGGCGGGGCAGGAAGGTGAAGATCAGCGGGTAGATCAGGATCGTGTAGGGCACGGCGAAGAAGCCGGCCGCACCCGCCGCGTAGATCGCCGCCGGCACCGCCACGAAGGTGTAGGCGGTGTACAGGTCGCCGCCGAGCAGGAACCAGGTGACCCAGGTGCCGAACGACCGTCCGCCCAGGCCCCATTCGTCGAGGCTCTGCTCGTTCTCGGCCTTGCGCCAGCGGGCGGCCAGGAAGCCCATGACCGTGACGGCCAGGAAGAAGAAGATGAAGACGGCGAGCGCTACGCCGTTCACGCCGTCCTTCACGCGTCCGCACCACCCTTCGACGCGGCACGGGCACGCTGTTCGCGCTGGTCACGCTGCCACAGCTTGTACGCGGTCGCGGTGAGGGCCGTGGAGATGAGCACCCAGGCCATCTGGTACCAGTAGAAGAACGGGATGCCGATGAGCGTGGGGTCGGTCTTGGCGTACGAACCGACCCAGAGCATCGCCACGAACGGGGCGAACAGACAGAGGGCGATGACCACTCTCACCGGTGTCACCACCGGCGGTTTCACTTCAGGCGCATCCGACATGTTCCGGCTCCGTCCCCTCACTGATCACCTGTGCAACGCGCAGGAAATGTAAGGGACGTTCACGCCGTACGGAACCCCCCGTCCGGATATCGGATGCGGAGGTTGTGTGCTCGGCACAACACTCGGCACGAACTCGGCACGCATGCGGCACCCGGGGCGAACTCAGCAGCAGCGGAAACCCTGTCGGGGATCCGACTCCTGCCGGTCGGTCCGCATGCGCTCGAACTCCCGCCGGGACGGCACCGGCGCGTCCGGGTGGCCGGTGCGCAGGTGCGCCACGTAACGGTCGTACGCCGACTCGTCGGTCAACTCCCGTACGTACCAGCGCACGCCCCTGACCATCTCAGCCGCCCTGCCCAGCACCGACCGCATCGTGGGCCTCCTCCTTCTCCTCACGTGTCGGGAACAGCCCCGCCGGGGCGACGATCTTCGACTCCACGTACCTGGCCTCGCTCAGCGTGGAGAGCGCCGGGCGTCGTACATGGCGGACGCAGACACGGGCCGCGTCCACGATCACGACGACGACGAGGAGCGCGAGGACCGCCGAAAGGACGCCGTCCACTGTGGAGTTGGTGACGATGGTGTGCATGTCGTCCATGCTCTTGGCGGGTGGGAGCACCTTCCCCGCGTCGATGCCGTCCTGGTAGACCTCGCGCTGCTGGAAGAAGCCCACGCGCGGGTCGCTGGAGAACACCTTCTGCCAGCTCGCGGTGAGCGTCACCGTGGCGTCCCAGGCGAGCGGAACGCCCGTGATCCAGGCCCACTTCAGGCGCCCGGACTTCACCAGCAGTGTGGTGCACACGGCGAGGGCGACCGCCGCCAGCAGCTGGTTGGAGATGCCGAAGATGGGGAACAGCTGGTTGATGCCGCCGAGGGGTTCGTGGACGCCCACCCACAGGAAGTAGCCCCACAGCCCGCAGACGATGCCGCTGGTGATGACCAGGCCGGGCTTCCAGCTGACGTTCCTGAACGGCTTGTAGACGTTGCCCAGCGTGTCCTGGAGCATGAAGCGGCCCACGCGCGTGCCGGCGTCGAGCGCGGTCAGGATGAACAGCGCCTCGAACATGATCGCGAAGTGGTACCAGAAGGCGCGCATCCCGTCCCCGGTGACCTGGGCGAAGATCTCCGAGACACCGACCGCGAGCGTGGGGGCGCCGCCGGTGCGGGACAACAGCGACGACTCCTCGACCTGCCGCGCCGCCTCGGCCAGGGCCTGCGGCGAGATCTGGTAGCCCCAGCTCCCCACCACCTGTGAGGCGTTCTGCACGGTGTCGCCGATGACCCCGGCGGGCGCGTTCATCGCGAAGTACAGCCCGGGGTCGATGACGGAGGCCGCCACCAGCGCCATCACGGCCACGGAGGACTCCATGAGCATCGAGCCGTAGCCGATCAGCCGGACCTGGGTCTCCTTCTGGATCATCTTGGGCGTCGTACCGCTCGATATGAGCGCGTGGAAGCCGGACAGCGCGCCGCACGCGATGGTGATGAACACGAACGGGAAGAGCGAGCCCGCGAAGACCGGGCCGTCGCCCCGGGTCGCGAAGTCCGTGACCGCGTCCATCTTCAGCGTGGGCAGCGCGAACACGACGCCCAGCGCGAGCAGCAGGATCGTGCCGATCTTCATGAAGGTGGAGAGGTAGTCGCGGGGCGCGAGCAGCATCCACACCGGCAGGATCGAGGCGATGAAGCCGTACCCCACCAGCCAGACGACCAGCGTGGACGGTGCGAGCGTGAAGGTGTCGGCCCACGACGACTCGGCGACCCAGCGGCCCGCGACCAGCGCGAGCAGCAGCAGCGCGACCCCGATCAGCGAGACCTCGGTGACCCGTCCCGGCCGCAGCACCCGCAGGTAGAAGCCCATCAGCAGGGCGATCGGGACCGTCATCGCGATGGAGAACGTGCCCCAGGGCGACTCCGCGAGGGCGTTGACGACGACCAGCGCCAGCACCCCGAGCAGGATGATCATGATGGCGAACGCGGCGAGCAGCGCGGCGGCCCCGCCGAACGGGCCGATCTCCTCACGGGCCATCTGCCCGAGGGAGCGTCCGTCCCGGCGCGTCGAGAAGAACAGCACCACCATGTCCTGCACGGCGCCCGCGAAGATGACGCCGGCGACGATCCAGATCGTGCCCGGCAGGTAACCCATCTGCGCCGCGAGCACCGGGCCGACGAGCGGGCCCGCGCCCGCGATCGCCGCGAAGTGGTGGCCGAGCAGCACGCGGCGGTCGGTGGGGTGGAAGTCGATGCCGTTGTTGAGGCGCTCCGCCGGGGTGGCCCGGTTCCGGTCGACCTTGAGCACCTTGTACGCGATGAACTTGGCGTAGAAGCGGTAGCCGATGGCGTACGAACCGAGGGCCGCCGCGACCATCCAGGCGGCCGACACGTTCTCGCCACGGGCCAGCGCGAGCACGGCCCAGCCGGATGCGCCGACGAGGGCGACGACGGTCCAGACGACGATGGTTCGCGTTCGTGGGGTCGTACGGCTTGTACGGGGACTGTTCTGAGCGTTCTCGGTGCGCACCGGGTAGTCCTCCCGTCCATACGGAGACGGCAGGAACGTAGAGCAGGAAGAGGGCTTGCGCCACACCGCGTGCACGAGTTCAAGTGGCTCGTTTCCGCGGTGGGTTGAGCTCTACTCCGCGGGGCGCTTGAGCCGTGCCACGAACTTGTACCGGTCACCTCGGTAAACGGACCGCACCCACTCCACCGGCTTGCCCTCCTTGTCCAGGGAGTGCCGGGAGAGCATCAGCATCGGCAGGCCGACGTCCGTGCCGAGGAGGCCGGCCTCGCGGGGGGTGGCCAGGGACGTCTCGATGGTCTCCTCGGCCTCGGCGAGGTGGACGTCGTACACCTCGGCGAGCGCCGTGTAGAGGGACGTGTACTTGACCAGGGACCGGCGCAGCGCGGGGAAGCGCTTGGCGGACAGGTGGGTCGTCTCGATCGCCATCGGCTCGCCGTTCGCCATGCGCAGCCGCTCGATGCGCAGCACCCGGCTGCCGGCGGTGATGTCGAGCAGCCCGGCGAGTGTGTCGTCGGCGGTGATGTAGCCGATGTCGAGGAGCTGCGAGGTGGGTTCGAGGCCCTGGGCGCGCATGTCCTCGGTGTAGGAGGTGAGCTGGAGGGCCTGCGACACCTTCGGCTTGGCGACGAACGTGCCCTTGCCCTGGATGCGCTCCAGACGGCCCTCGACGACCAGTTCCTGCAGGGCCTGCCGCACGGTCGTGCGCGAGGTGTCGAACTCGGTGGCCAGCGTGCGCTCCGGCGGCACGGGGGTGCCCGGCGGCAGCGTCTCCGTCATGTCGAGGAGGTGCTTTTTCAGACGGTAGTACTTGGGCACGCGCGCGGTACGGACGGTGGTCCCGTTCTCGTTCTCCGCACTGCTGACGTCGGTGCTCATGCTCCGCCTTCCCGGCTCCCGGTGCCGACGCGACCCGACGGATCTCGGTCACGGCTCACATCGTGGCACGGCTTCGGGTGCGGGTGTTCCCCGCACACTGCGTGATCCCTCTGTATACCTTCACGCCCCTTGCTGGTCTAGTCCACCGCGGCGCAGTGGTCTACCCGATTGTGCGCGCGGGGCTCGCTGGTTTCGTCGGCTTCTTACTTAAAGGTCCCTGCATATGTAGGTCCCATAACGGCTGGTGAGGGTGCACTCCCACACCCTTGACACACCTATTGGTCTGGGCCAAGCTCGGCGCACTGGTCTACACCATTGGTCCAGTGTCCCGGCCCCACGGGCAGTACCTCGTCGTATGTCACCGCGGTGGGCAGGGGGGTACGTGGCATCCCTGAGGAGGGTGGCGTGAAGCGCAAGCTGACAGCCGCGATCGGTATCGCGGGCATGATGGTTTCCGTCGCTGCGTGTGGGGGCGGCAGCAAGGCCGAGGGGTCCGGCCAGGGGGCGGATGCCAAGGAGCTGACGGTCTGGCTCACGGTGGACGCGCAGAACAACTGGCCGGAGCTGGTGAAGGCCGCCGACGCGGCCGTCAAGAAGAAGCACCCGGGCATCACGATCAAGCACGAGTACTACGGCTGGCCCGACAAGAACACCAAGCTCGACGCCGTCCTCGCCACCGACAAGGCGCCCGACGTGGTCGAGATGGGCAACACCGAGATGCTCGGCTACATGGTCAAGGGCGCCTTCGCCCCCCTGGAGCCGTCCGAGTTCGACAACGCGGACGCCTGGCTCGACGGCCTCAAGGCCTCCGTGACCTACGAGGGCAAGACGTACGGCGTCCCGTACTACGCGGGCGGCCGCGTCGCCAACTGGCGCAAGGACATCGCGAAGCAGTCCGGCATCACGTCCCCGCCCACGACGTACGACGAGCTCACCGCCGCCCTCGACAAGATCCAGAAGGAGCAGGGCGGCAAGTTCAACGCCTGGTACCAGCCCACCCGTGACTGGTACGCGGCCATGTCCTTCGTGTACGACGCCGGCGGCGCCATCGCCAAGGAGGAGGGCGGCCAGTGGAAGGCCACCCTGTCCTCGCCCGAGTCCGTCAAGGGCCTGGGGGAGTTCAAGAACGTCATCGACACCTACATGAACGGTGACAAGACCAAGGACGAGTCGGACCGCTACATCGTCTACGGCCAGGGCAAGTCCGCCATGATCTTCGCCGCCGCCTGGGAGGGCGCGACCGCCGCGGACCCGAAGAACGACAAGACCGGCAAGCTCAAGGACAACCTGGAGAACTTCGTCATGCCGGGCCCGTCCGGCAAGAACATGCCCGTCTTCCTGGGCGGCTCCGACCTCGCCGTCCCGGTGAAGTCCGACGCCCAGGCCGTCGCCGCCGAGTGGATCAACGCCTTCACCGGCCCCTCCGGTCAGAAGGGCCTGATGGCCAAGGGCAACCTGCCCAACAACAAGACGGACCTCGCGACCCTCAAGAGCGACCCGGCGACAGCGGTCCCGGCCACCGCGGCCGAGTCCAACTGGTTCGTCCCGATGGCGCCGGGCTGGGGCCAGGTCGAGAAGGCCCAGATCCTGCAGACCATGCTGCAGAACATCGGCACCGGCAAGCAGTCGGTCGAGGCGGCGGCCAAGGAGGCGGACGCCGCGATCGACAAGGTCATCAACACCAAGTGACCCGCGAGCGGGGCTCCGTCACCGGCGGAGTCCCGCTGCCCGTACGACCTGGCTGCCCGTACGACCTGAGGGACCGCTGAGGAGCGCGCGATGAGTGCCGCAGACACGACCACCCCCGCCAAGGTGCCGCCCCCGCGGCAGGCACCGCCGACACCGTCCCCGGCCGCCAGGGAGACACCACGCGCGCGGCGCACCCCGGGCGGGGCCGCCGTACCCTGGGCGCTGCTCGCGCCCTGCCTGCTGATCCTCGTGCTCGTCCTCGGCTATCCGCTGGTCCGGCTCTTCACCCTGTCCTTCCAGAAGTTCGGCCAGTCCCAGCTGTGGGGCTTCCAGCCGGCCGAGTCCGTCGGCTTCGCGAACTTCACCGACGTGCTGGGCGACGGCGAGTTCTGGGCGGTCGTCGTACGGACCGTCGTCTTCACGGCCGGAGCGGTCGTCTTCACGATGGTCATCGGCATGCTGATCGCGCTGCTCCTCCAGCAGGTCTCCGGCTGGGTGAAGACGCTGATCAACATCGCGCTGGTGGCGAGCTGGGGCATGCCCATCATCGTGGCCACCACGGTCTTCAAGTGGCTCTTCGACTCCGACTACGGCGTCTTCAACGCGCTGCTCAGCAAGCTGCCGGGCGTCGACATGATCGGCCACAACTGGTTCGCGAGCGGACCGCAGGGCCTGGCCGTGATCATGCTGCTGGTGGTGTGGGGCGCGGTGCCGTTCGTGGTGATCACGCTCAGCGCGGGCCTCACCCAGGTGCCGAAGGAACTGCAGGAGGCGGCCCGGCTGGACGGCGCGGGCGCGTGGGGCGTGTTCCGCTACGTCACCCTGCCGATCCTCAAGCCGATCATCGTGATGCTCACGACCCTCTCGGTCATCTGGGACATGGGCGTCTTCCCCCAGGTGTTCGTGATGCGGAACGGCCACCCGGAGGCCGAGTTCCAGTTGCTCACCACCTACTCCTACGACAAGGCGTTCGTCGTGAACGACTACGCCCAGGGCTCGGCGATCGCCCTGCTCACCGTGCTGTTGCTGCTCGGCGTCGTCGCCGTCTACATGCGGCAGATGCTGAAGATCGGAGACGTCGAATGAGCAGCATGAGCGGCATGACCGGCACCACCCGCGTGACCGGTACCAGCGGCCTGACGGGCATGAGCACCCCCGCCCCCGCGGGGCCGCGGAAGTCCAGGCTCGGCTGGAACCTGCTCGGCCTGCTGGTCTTCGTCACCGTGGGCTTCCCCGTCTACTGGATGCTGAACACGGCGTTCAAACCGGCGAAGGACGCCATCGACCCGGATCCGAGCCTGCTGCCGACCGGACTCACCGTCGCCAACTTCAAGCGGGCGCTGGACGTCGCCGACTTCTGGGGCCCGGTCGCCCGCAGCCTCGTCGTGTCCCTCACGGTGGTCGTGATCGGCGTCGTGGTCGGCATGCTGGCGGCCCTGGCCATCTCCCGCTTCGCCTTCCGCGGCCGGAAGGTGGTGATCGTCGGAGTCCTGGCGGTGCAGATGGTCCCGCTGGTAGCGATGATCATCCCGGTCTTCCTGCTGCTGAACGACCTGAACCAGTACGACAGGCTGTCCGGCCTGATCATCACGTACCTCACCTTCATCCTCCCGTTCACGGTGTGGACGCTGCGCGGCTTCATCGTCAACATCCCGCGCGAGCTGGAGGAGGCGGCCATGGTCGACGGCTGCTCACGCACGGGTGCGTTCGTCCGGGTGGTCTTCCCGCTGCTCGCGCCCGGTCTGGTGGCCACCTCGGTGTACGGCTTCATCCAGGCGTGGAACGAGTACCTGTACGCCCTGATGCTGATGAGCCAGCAGAACCAGACGGCGACGGTCTGGCTCGGCAACTTCACCACCAAGCACGGCACCGAGTACGCCCCGATGATGGCCGGCTCCACGATGATGGCGGTGCCGATCGTCGTCCTCTTCCTCCTCGTCCAGCGCAAGATGGCCGCGGGCCTCACCGCGGGCGCCGTGAAGGGATAACGCACCCATGACGACGATCGCCGGTGGCACCACCGTGCCCGGTTCCGGACAGGACACCCTGACGCGGGACGCCCTGACCGTCCTCCAGCCCGGCTTCCCGGGCACCACCGCCCCCGACTGGCTGCTGCGCCGCCTGGGCGAGGGCCTCGCCTCGGTGGGCCTGTTCGGCCGCAACGTCGCCTCGCCCGAGCAGCTCGCGGCCCTGACCGACCAGTTGCGTGCCGAACGCGAGGACGTCCTGGTCGCGATCGACGAGGAGGGCGGTGACGTGACGCGCCTGGAGGTGCGCACCGGCTCCTCCTTCCCGGGCAACCACGCGCTGGGCGCCGTGGACGACGTGGACCTCACCCGCGAGGTGGCCCACGAGCTGGGCCGCCGCCTCGCGGAGTGCGGCATCAACCTGAACTGGGCCCCGTCCGCGGACGTCAACGCCAACCCGTCCAACCCCGTGATCGGGGTGCGCTCCTTCGGCGCGGACCCCGACCTCGTGGCCCGGCACACGGCCGCCTACGTCTCGGGGCTCCAGGCCGCCGGAGTCGCGGCCTGCACGAAGCACTTCCCCGGGCACGGCGACACGGCGGTGGACTCCCATCACGCGCTGCCCCGCATCGACGCGGATCAGTCCCTGCTCCGGGCCCGCGACGTGGCCCCCTTCCGGGCCGCGATCGCCGCCGGCACCAAGGCGATCATGAGCGCGCACATCCTGGTCCCGGCCCTGGACGGGGAGTACCCGGCGACCCTCTCCCGGCGCGTCCTGACAGACCTGCTGCGCGAGGACCTCGGCCACGACGGCCTGATCGTCACCGACGGCATGGAAATGAAGGCCATCGCCTCCACCTACGGCATCGAGCGCGGCAGCGTCCTCGCCATCGCCGCGGGCGCGGACGCGATCTGCGTCGGCGGAGGCCTCGCGGACGACGAGACGGTACGCCGCCTGCGGGACGCCCTCGTCTCGGCGGTTCGCTCCGGCGAACTGCCCGAGGAGCGCCTGGCCGACGCGGCGGCCCGGGTACGGAAGCTGGCGTCCTGGGCGGGCACACGTACCGCCGAGAGCGGTGGCACGCGTACCGACGACGTCGGCCTCACGGCCGCCCGCCGTGCGCTGACGGTGACACGCTCCACGACGTACGAGCCCGTGAGCGAGCCGCCCTTCGTCGCGGCCTTCACTCCGGTCGCCAACATCGCCGTCGGGGACGAGACCCCGTGGGGCGTCGCGGCGGAACTGGCGCGCCTGCTGCCCGGTACGGAGACGGCGAGCTTCGCGGGGGAGGGAGCGGCACAGGCGGCCCTGGCCTCCGCGGGCGCCCGGCGGATCGTGGCCGTGGTCCGCGACGCGCACCGTCACGCGTGGATGGACGCGGCCCTCGACACGCTCCTGGCCGCCCGCCCCGAAACGATCGTCGTCGAGATGGGCGTCCCCCAGTCCCCGCCCCGCGGCGCCCTCCACATCGCCACCCACGGCGCGGCCCGGGTGTGCGGACGCGCGGCGGCGGAGGTCATCGCGGGGGAGTGACGGCGGGCCGGCCGGTGGGGAAGGGCGCGGCCGCGCCCCGAAGGGGCGCGGGGAACTGCGCGACCAGCCACGTACGACTGCAGACCGCAACTCTCGTCAGTCCCGTGCTCTGATCGGCATGTCCACGCTGCAAGCGCAGCGCCCCGTTCAGATCCCCTGCCACTCCGGCTTGTTCGCATACGTGTGCCGGAAGTAGTCCGCGAGCTTCAGCTCGGACGCCGCGGCCTCGTCCACGACGACCGTGGCGTGCCGGTGGAGCTGCAGTGCCGAGGCCGGGCACACCGCGGCGACGGGCCCCTCCACCGTCGCCGCCACCGCGTCCGCCTTGCCCTCACCCGTCGCGAGCAGGACCAGGTGCCGCGCCTCCAGGATCGTCCCGATGCCCTGGGTGATGACGTGGTGCGGCACCTGCTCGATGTCGCCGCCGAAGAACCGCGCGTTGTCGATCCGGGTCTGCTCGGTGAGTGTCTTGATCCGCGTCCGGGAGGTGAGCGAGGAGCACGGCTCGTTGAACCCGATGTGCCCGTCGGTCCCGATCCCGAGCAGCTGGAGGTCCACCCCTCCGGCCTCGGCGAGCGCCTTGTCGTACGCCTCGCACGCCCCCTGCACGTCCTCGGCGGTGCCGTCGGGCCCCATGAACGCGTCCATGCCGATGCCCAGCGGCTGGAGCACCTCGCGCCGGAGCACGGAACGGTACGACTCGGGGTGCTCGGCCGGCAGCCCCACGTACTCGTCGAGCTGGGCTATGCGGGCTCGCGACACGTCCACCGCGCCGGAGCCCACGCGTGCCGTCAGCGCCTGGTAGACGGGCAGCGGTGTGGAGCCGGTGGCCACTCCGAGCAGGGCGTCGGGCCTGCGCCGGAGCAGCTGGGCCATGGCCTCGGCGATGACTTCGCCGCCTGCCTTCACGTCCGGGACGATGACAACTTCCACGCTGGGCCTGCCGATCTGGAGAGGGACTCAACTGGGACCCGGAAGGGCACGATGTGGTTTAGACCAATCTAGCAGAAGCGCCTTCTGGCGAGTGTCTCGATCGGGTCCCCCACGTGAACCGAAGAGGGCTACTCTGCGTGGAGGGCGTCAGCGGATGTTGGACAATGCGACAACAACAAACATCCGTCAACGCATGGACACACGTGGTGGTCTAGTCCACAATGCCTAGGTAGAGCGTGTAACCACCAAGCATGCGAACCACAAGCCTCCGTCTTCCCCGCACAGGAAGGCGGACCGAGGAACCGGCGCTCTCTGCCCTGACTGCTCCGGCTCCTCATCCTTCGGCCGACCGGGACCGCACACCCCGCGGCCGATGCTGCTCCGGGCTGCGGTGCCGGGAGGGTTGAGGGTCCCTCTCAGGCGCCGCGGCCCGCGGGTGTCTCCGGGGCCGTGCCAGAGGGTGCTCCCACGGCCTGGCGGTCCTGTCCGAACCGCCAGGTACGCTCGCACACGTGCCCTCCATGAACGAACTCGTACGCCAGCACACCGCCCTCAGCGACTCCGACCTGGAGTGGCTGCACCTGCTGGTGTCGGAGTGGCAGCTGCTCTCGGACCTCTCTTTCGCCGACCTCGTCCTGTGGGTCCCCACCCACGACGGCACCCGCTACGTCTCCGTCGCCCAGATGCGCCCCAACACGGGCCCCACCTCGTACCAGGACGACATGGTCGGCCATCTCGTCCCGCGCGGCCGCCGACCCCTCCTGGACGCGGCCCTGGACGAGGGCAGGATCGTGCGCGAGGGCGACCCGGAGTGGCGTGAGGAAGTTCCCGTACGGGTCGAGTCCATTCCTGTGCGGCGGGAGGGCCGCGTCCTCGGTGTCATCGCGCGCAACACCAACCTGCTGACCGTGCGCACCCCGAGCCGCCTCGAACTGACGTATCTCCAGAGCGCGTCCGACCTCGCCCAGATGATCGCTGCCGGATCGTTTCCGTTCCCGAACCAGCAGGTTGAGATGGACGCCTCGCCGCGCGTGGGCGACGGACTGATCCGGCTCGACGCCGACGGCCTCGTCCAGTACGCCTCCCCGAACGCCCTCTCCGCCTACCACCGCCTCGGTCTCGCCGCCGACCTGGTGGGTCACCACCTCGGCCTGACGACCGCCGAACTCGCGCCGTCCCGGGGCCCGGTGGACGAGGCGCTCGCCAAGGTGGCCAGCGGCTGGGCGCCGCGCGAGTTCGAGATCGAGGCCCGCGACGGGGTCATCCAGTTCCGCGCGATCCCGCTCAAGCCCAAGGGCACCCGCATCGGCTCACTGGTCCTCCTCAGGGACGTCACCGAACTGCGCCGCCGCGAGCGCGAGTTGATGACGAAGGACGCGACGATCCGGGAGATCCACCACCGCGTCAAGAACAACCTCCAGACGGTGGCCGCGCTCCTGCGCCTCCAGGCCCGGCGCATCGAGTCGGAGCGCGGCCGCGCGGCCCTCGAAGAGGCCGTACGGCGGGTCGGGTCCATCGCGATCGTGCACGAGACGCTGTCGCAGAACCTGGACGAGCGGGTGGAGTTCGACGAGATCGCCGACCGCGTCCTCGCCATGGTCGCGGAGATCTCCCCGGGCAAGGTCACGGGCCGGCGCAGCGGCCGGTTCGGAATCCTGGACGCGGAGGTGGCGACCCCGCTCTCCATGGTCCTCACGGAAATCCTGCAGAACGCCCTTGAACACGGCTTCCGTGAGGGTGAAACCGGCACCGTGGAGGTCTCGGTGGTGCGCGGCGGCACGACGAAGGAGGCCCGCCTCCTGGTCACCGTCCAGGACGACGGCGTCGGCCTCCCCGAGGGCTTCGACCCGCACAGCTCGGGCAATCTCGGCCTGCAGATCGTACGGACGCTGGTGGAGGGGGAGTTGGGCGGCACGTTCGACATGGTGCCGGCGCCGGAGCGGGGGACGCGGGTGCTCCTCGACGTGCCGGTGCGGGCGCAGAAGTAGCGGGCGCTGAAGTAGGCGTACGTAGGACGTTCACATTCATTGCGCACGCGAACGGCTCCGCGACTGCGGGTGGCGTACGGAACACACGTACAGAACGCACCTACAGAACCGGCGTACGGGAACGGCGTACAGGAGCGGCGTCGAATAAGCGATGAGCCCCGGACCAGGAAATCGGTCCGGGGCTCAGATGCTCTGAATCATGCGCATCGGGGGCACTGCGCGCTGCGGCTCGGGGGCGGGAGATGCGTACTCGCTGTACGCGCCGCCAAGCTCAGGCTATTGCTGGGTGGGATGTCAGGCGGAGGCCTGACGGGCCCGGTTGCGGGCGGCGCGGCGCTTCATGGCGCGGCGCTCGTCCTCGCTGAGACCACCCCAGACGCCGGAGTCCTGACCGGACTCAAGCGCCCACTGCAGACACTGCTCGATCACCGGGCAGCGACGGCAGACAGCCTTGGCTTCCTCGATCTGCAGCAGCGCAGGACCGGTGTTGCCGATGGGGAAGAACAGCTCGGGGTCTTCCTCGCGGCAAACGGCGTTGTGACGCCAGTCCATGGCTGCTACCTCTCTTGGTGTTACTTGCACGTTGCTTGTGAATGTGAACGCTTTCACGAATCCCTCAACAAGTGAAGGGCCGATCACCAGACGGACTGGTGTGGTCCTTGGGTTTGAGGAGGGGTTCCGGTGCTCTGTGGGGCCGATGTTGCGGGCTGTCCCGAGCGCCACGTAGAGACTCGCAAACCTCAGCGGCGGATACAACCCCTTCCGGAAAGTTTTTTTTGATTCCTCGGTGTCGACTAGGTCACAGCCGTACTTCCATGGGGTGGACCCTGGGCTAAACGTTCGAGTGGAAGGACTTTTGCGTGTTCCGCTCACACAATCACACGCAGTGCACGGCGTACGCCTGTGAACGTCACGCTCGTACGCAGCCCGAGGTGGTCGCCGTCCATCTGAAGCGGGAGTGGCACCTTCGAATGCAAGGTGAAGTCGGTCAGGTCATGGAGGGATGTCGCATGCCTGCCGTGAGGTCCCCGCGCGGGGGACGAAGTGAGCAACTGGGTGCCATACCGGGCAACCGCGACCGTCGACATACGGCTGAGGCCGAGTACGTCGAGTCCCTTATCGAACGAGGCCTTAGGTGACGCGTACACCGGGCGATTGCCCAGATACGTCCACGGAGTGGTGTTGCAGACTATCGAGAGCACCAAATCGGTCACCGGGTCGGCGCCGGGGCGCTCCAGTGTGATGGTTCCCTGGCGGCGGTGGGGTTCCCCGAGGAACTGGCGTATCGCCTGGCGCAGATAGAGGGAGTGCGTGGAGCGTTTGCCGCGTTCGCGGTGCTGTTCGACACGGCCGACCACGCCGGCGTCGAAGCCCAGGCCGGCGTTGAAGGTGAACCAGCGGGCGGGGACGCCCTCGTCCTCGCTGCCCGGGGCTCCGGCGGCGAGACCCAGGCCCACCGTGCGCTCGCTGCCCTGACGCAGGGCGTCCAGGAGGGCGCCGGTCGCTTCCACCGCGTCGTTGGGAAGGCCCAGGGCGCGGGCGAAGACATTGGTGGACCCGCCGGGGACCACGGCGAGGCGCGGGAGGCGGTCGGGGTCGGGGCCCTCGTGGAGGAGGCCGTTCACGACCTCGTTGATCGTGCCGTCGCCGCCGAGCGTGATGACCAGGTCGATATCCTCGTCCGCCGCCTGCCGACCGAGGTCGCGTGCGTGCCCGCGGTACTCCGTCGTGACCGCGTCGAGCTTCATCTCGCTCGCGAGGGCGTGGATCAGGACATCGCGCGTACGTGCGCTTGTGGTGGTTGCCGCCGGATTGACCACGAGAAGTGCACGCATGCGATGCAGCGTACCCACAGGGTGGTACTCGGCCCACTTCGAGGTAGGGGGTGGGTGGGAGAACGTGGAGTGATGGGCTTTTTGGTGCTGGTTGGCCCGGTTCGTCCGCTGTGTTGGTGCCTGTCCGCAGAACCCGGCAGACGGGACCGTCAGCCCGCACCCCCGGAGGGATACGCTTCCTCAGGTGAGCTCTGAGCAGAACCGCAACCCTGAGAACTCCGACGCCGAGCCCCGCCCAGGACGGCTGACCGCCGCGGCAGCGCTGGCCGCTTTGGAGGGGCTGGCCCTCGCCGTGGGAGGCGGAGCCATGCTCGTGCTGGGGCTCGCGGGTGACCCGGACGATCGTCAGCAGGCCGTCACCGGGGGAGTCACCCTGATCGTGCTCGCGTTGCTGCCGCTGCTCGCCGCGCGGGGACTGTTCCTGCGGCGCAGCTGGAGCCGGGGGCCGGCGGTCATCACACAGATCATGGCGCTCCCGGTGGCGTACAACCTCCTCCAGGCCGACAGCTTGGCCATCCCGGCTGGGATCGTCCTCGCGGTCGTCGCGGTCACCGCGCTGGTTCTCCTGGTGAACCCGGCGACGACCCGGGCTCTCGGCATCCGAGGGCCGGGGGACGTGCAGGACCAGAAGTAGCGAGGAGCGCCCCGGCGGAGCGGTACGCCCTGGCGGAACGGTGGGCGCCGCGAGGGGGCTACTCCTCGACCAGGAGTTTCTCCCGGAGCTGGGCCAGGGTGCGGGCCAGCAGACGGGAGACGTGCATCTGGGAGATGCCGACTTCCTGGGCGATCTGCGACTGGGTCATGTTGCCGAAGAAGCGGAGCAGGAGGATTCGCTTCTCCCGTGGGGGGAGATCCTCCAGGAGCGGCTTGAGCGACTCGCGGTACTCGACGCCCTCCAGCGCCTCGTCCTCCGCGCCCAGGGTGTCCGCCACCGCGGGTGACTCGTCGTCCGTGTCGGGGACGTCCAGAGAGAGGGTCGAGTAGGCGTTCGCCGACTCCAGGCCCTCCAGGACCTCTTCCTCCGAGATGGACAGCTTCTCGGCCAGCTCGTGGACGGTGGGGGAGCGGCCGTGCTGCTGGGAGAGCTCCGCCGTGGCCGTGGTGAGCGCCAGGCGCAGCTCCTGGAGCCGGCGGGGGACGCGGACCGCCCAGCCCTTGTCGCGGAAGTGGCGCTTGATCTCGCCGACCACGGTGGGCGTGGCGTAGGTCGAGAACTCGACTCCCCGGTCCGGGTCGAAGCGGTCCACCGACTTGATCAGGCCGATGGTGGCGACCTGGGTGAGGTCGTCCAAGGGCTCGCCGCGGTTGCGGAAGCGGCGCGCGAGGTGCTCGACGAGCGGCAGGTGCATCCGGACCAGCTGGTTGCGCAGCTCCGCGTACTCGGCGCTGCCCTCCTTCAGCGCGCGCAGCTCGACGAACATCGCCCGCGCCCCGCTGCGGTCGTGGGGGTCGTGCTGCGTGCCCTGCACGCTCTGCTCACCGTTCCGCTCGTGCTCGCTCATAGTCCCGCCCGCCGTCACCCGACGCCGCCCTTCCGAGGACGTGGTGCTCCGTACGGCACCCTCCGGATTCCTTCGCCCGTCGGAGAGCTCCCCGTGCTCCTGGTCGTCGGTCGGCTCTGCCCGCTGAGACGCGCCGACCGCCGCCGAGGAGTCGTCCTCGGGGTGCGGCCGGGCCTGCTCGGGGATGCCGTCGACGCCGTCCGCCCAGTGCCGCGGCCCGCCCGGGCCATCCGTGCCCCCGGCGGGAAGTTCCCGTGTGCCGCGCTCTTCGTCCCGCACCGGCCCTTCCCCGTTCTTCACGCCGGCCCGGGTCCCGCGCCGCGCTGTTTGTAGAGGCTGATCGAAACGGTTTTGTCGTCGTCGACGGCGGACGACACCTTGCCCGCGAGGGCCGAAAGGACGGTCCAGGCGAAGGTGTCCCGCGAGGGGGCGTGGCCGTCCGTGGTCGGGGCGGAGACCGTCACCTCGAGCGAGTCGTCGACGAGTCGGAAGACGCAACTGAGCACCGAGCCGGGCACGGCCTGCTGAAGCAGGATCGCGCAGGCCTCGTCTACCGCGATGCGCAGGTCCTCGATCTCGTCGAGGGTGAAGTCCAAACGGGCCGCGAGGCCGGCCGTGGCCGTACGCAGCACCGACAGGTAGGCACCCGCAGCCGGCAGCCGGACTTCCACGAAGTCCTGGGTCGCGGGCTCGCCTGCGATCTGGGACACCCTCACCTCCAAGGTGGTACAAGCTGTTTCGGGGTCCGAGGGTCGCCCCCCGGGGTAACGCGCTATGTGGTTCAGCGGTGACGCTACCGCGCTCCCACGTTCCGTGTCCCGGTGACCCCGTCTCGTGCTGTCACTCATAGTAAGCACATGAACACGCTCGGTGGCTAGGGGTCTGCGGGCCTCAAATAGGAAGAGCGCGCGCCGCATTGACGTACCCACACGTCAGACCGTCGAACCGTGTCACATGACTACGCCATCGCGGCGCCTGTGTCATGCGCATTACGGTTCTTTGGTCGCGTGCCCGGTGGACGCGCGTCACGCGAGTACGTGGTCGACAAAGCACCATCGCCAGCTCTCGCCAGGTTCGAAGGTCCGCATGATGGGGTGGCCGCTCTCCTTGTAGTGCTCGGTCGCGTGCCGGCCGGGCGAGGTGTCGCAGCAGCCGACGTACCCGCACGCCAGACACAGCCGCAGTTGCACCGGGTGCGTACCGGCGGCCAGACACTCGGGGCAGGTGTCGCTCAGCGGCACCGGCTCCGGACTCGGCAGCGCGTCGACGTGCGTGCACTGTTTCATGATTGCCAGGTTACGACGGTCGCGCGGAACGCGGCGCGGAAAAGAGGACGGCGAGGATCATGGACGTGTTGCCACTGCTGTTGCTGGTCGCGGGCAGTGTCGCCGTCGCCGGCGCCGCCCGTCGCACACCGGTGCCGCCGCCGCTGCTGCTCGTCGCGGCCGGCCTGGCCGTCTCGTACGTGCCCGGGGTGCCCGAGTACACGCTCGACCCGCATGTCGTGCTTCCGCTGATCCTGCCGCCGCTGCTCTACACGGCGGCCACCGAGAGCTCGTACCTCGACCTGCGGGCCCAACTGCGGCCGGTGGCGTTGCTGTCCGTCGGATACGTGCTGTTCGCGACACTCGTCGTCGGCTGGGCCGCGTACCTGATCGTGCCGGGGCTGCCGCTGACCGCCGCACTGGTGCTCGGGGCGGTGGTGGCGCCGCCGGACGCGGTCGCGGCGACGGCGGTCGCGCGCAGGGTGGGGCTGCCGTCGCGGATCACCACGATCCTCCAGGGCGAGTCCCTGGTGAACGACGCCACCGCGATCACCGCGTACCGGGTGGCCCTGGCGGCCGCCATCGGCGAGGGCGCGACCTGGGCGGGCGCGATCGGCGAGTTCGTACTGGCGGCGTTCGGCGGGATCGCGGTGGGGCTGCTGCTGATGGTGCCGATCCAATGGCTGCGCACCCACTTGAAGGAAGCGCTTTTGCAAAACACCCTCTCCTTGCTGATCCCGTTCGTCGCGTACGGGCTCGCCGAGTGGGTGCACGCCTCCGGAGTGCTCGCCGTGGTCGTTGTCGGCCTCTACCTGGGGTTCCGCAACTGGCAGGTCGACTTCGCGACCCGGCTCCAGGAGGAGGCGGTCTGGAAGATGGTCGGCTTCCTGCTGGAGTCGGCGGTGTTCGCACTGATCGGACTGCAACTGCAGGTCGTCCTCAGAGGGCTCGGCGAGAACGAGGGGACACGCGCCGCCTGGTATGCCGCAGTCCTCTTCGTCGTGGTGGTCGCCGCCCGCTTCGTATGGGTGTACCCGGCGACCTTCCTGCCACGGTTGCTCTCGCGACGGATCAGGGAACGGGAGGAGAACCCCACCTGGAAGGCCCCCTTCATCGTCGGCTGGGCCGGAATGCGAGGCGTGGTGTCGCTGGCCATCGCCTTCTCGATCCCCGTGACGGTGAACGGTGGCGGGCCCTTCCCCGAGCGCAATCTGCTGCTGTTCCTGACCTTCACCACGGTCATCGGCACCCTGGTGCTCCAGGGGCTCACCCTGCCCCCGCTGATCCGCCTGCTGCGTCTGCCCCGGCGTGACTCCCAGGCCGAGACCCTCGCCGAGGCCAACGCCCAGGCCCAGGCGTCCCGGGCCGCCGACGCACGCCTCGACGAGCTGCTCGCCGACGAGCGCAACGCGCTGCCGCCGCCGCTGGCCGACCGGCTCCGCTCGGTCCTGGAACGGCGCCGCAACGCCGTATGGGAGCGGCTGGGCTCGGTGAACCCGTTGACCGGTGAGACCGCCGCGGACACCTACGGCCGCCTCTCGCGGGAGATGATCGGCGCCGAGCGAGCCGTCTTCGTGAGGCTCCGGGACGGCCGGTACATCGACGACGAGATGCTTCGGACCCTGCTGCGCAGACTGGACCTGGAGGAGGCTGCGGCCTACCGGGAGTCGGAGGAGTGAGAACGGGCGCGTGCGGGCAATCCAGGTGTGCCCCTGGGGCTGGGTTCCGTCCGGAACGACTCGGTCCGCTCAGGTGGCGAACGGCGCTCCGGTGATCACCGCCGCGAGGGTGGTCCCCCAGGGGAAGGTGCCCTCCTCGGCGAGGGTGACGAGCCCGTACAGCATCTTGGCCACATAGAGCCGCTCGACCGGCAGTCCGTGGCGCTGCTCGAACGCCTCGGCGAAGGCGTCGAGTTCGGGGGTGGTGCGGGCGTAGCCACCGAAGTGGAAGCGGTCGTCGAGGGACCAGTCGCCGCGGGGGCCGCCGAAGGCGCGCTGCTGGAGGGTACGTATCTCGGCCTCCAGGAAACCGCCCCGCAGGACGGGCACACCCAGGGCGCGCTGTCCGGGGGTGAGACCCGCGGCCAGCCCGGCGAGGGTACCGCCGGTGCCACAGGCCAACGCCACGACATCGGCCCGGCCGCGCAGCTCCTCGCCGAGCTCCTGACAGCCACGCACCGCGAGGGAGTTGCTGCCGCCCTCGGGGACGACGTACGCGCCCTCGGCGCCCACGGTACGGAGAATCTCGGCCAGCGTCGCCGGGTCGGTCTTGCGGCGGTACACCGACCGCGCGACGAAGTGCAGCCGCATTCCGTCGGCCGCGCACCGGGCCAGCGACGGGTTGAGGGGGCGGTCTGCCAGCTCCTCGCCCCGCACCACCCCCACGGTGGGCACACCCAGCAGGCGGCCGGCGGCGGCCGTGGCCCGCAGATGATTCGAGTACGCGCCGCCGAAGGTGACCACAGGGCGGCCCGCCGCGGCCCGCAGGTTCGGGGCGAGCTTGCGCCACTTGTTCCCGACCAGCTCCGGATGGATCAGATCGTCCCGCTTCACCACCAGCCGCACCCCGCGCCGCCCGAACCGCTCGTCGTCGATGTGCTGCACGGGGGACGGCAGGTCCGGTCGCAGGGTGTCGAGGCTGGTCACCTGCCCATTGTCGGACAGGGGGAGCGGGGGCGAGCGGGGGGTGTGGTGG
>NZ_VMNX01000055.1 GCF_009377235.1 Streptomyces acidicola | reverse complement strand
GAGCTCTTCGGGGGCGGGCGGATCCAACCTCTCGTTGGCAAAGACACTTCAAGCGTGGGGTGTCTCCAGAGGGAAGATGCTAACTTAGGCAAGCCTAAGCTACACATTTGGGAGGCTGCCATGGCAGAGCGTCCGGTACGCAGGACCCCGAAGCCCCACTCCGCGCGAGTCGTCCGCACCGAGCGGCTGACCCCGCACATGCAGCGCGTCGTCCTCGGCGGCGAGGGTCTCGCCGAGTTCGCCACGAGGGGCAGCACCGACCACTATGTGAAGCTGCTCTTCGGCCCGGACGGAGTGACCTACCCGGAGCCCTTCGACATGGAGCGGGTCCGTGCGGAGTTCCCGCGCGAGCAGTGGCCCGTGACCCGGACGTACACCGTGCGCGCCTGGGACCCCCAACTGCACGAGATCACCCTGGACTTCGTGGTGCACGGCGACGCGGGCCTCGCGGGCCCCTGGGCCGCGCGGGTCCAGCCGGGCGAGCTCGTCCGGCTGTTGGGCCCCGGCGGTGCCTACGCGCCGAACCCGGACGCCGACTGGCATCTGCTCGCCGGGGACGAGAGCGCATTGCCCGCGATCGCCGCCTCGCTGGAGGCGATGCCTGACGGGGCCAGGGTTCACGCCTTCGTGGAGGTGTCCGACCCCGACGAGGAGCAGAAGATCGCCTCCGACGTGGAGGTCGTCTGGCTGCACCGCGGGGACCGTCCCGTCGGTGAGGCGCTCGTCGAGGCCGTCCGCGCGCTGGAGTTCCCCGAGGGCCGCCTGCACGCCTTCGTCCACGGCGAGGCGGGGTTCGTGAAGGAACTGCGCCGGTTGCTGCGCGTCGAGCACCAGGTCCCGCGCGAGGACCTGTCGCTCTCCGGCTACTGGCGGCTCGGGCACAACGAGGACAACTGGCAGGCGACCAAGCGGGAGTGGAACGCAAAGGTGGAGGAGGAACAGGAGGGCGCCTCGGCGGCCGCCTGATCCCGGGAGGCGGCCGCGGAGGCGGAAGCCGCCTCCTGAACAGCGGTTCTCCCCCAGCGACGACAGCAACGGCACCGACCGCAGCGACCGCAGCGACGGGCGTTACACCGAACGCTGGTACGACCGGAACGTCCGTATGGACAACCACACCGCTACCACCGCGAGCGCGAGCAGTGCTCCGCCACGGCCGGCCACCTCACCCCAGTCGGGCTGCTCGGACAGTGCCGAACGGCCCGCCACCATCGCCCAGTTGAGCGGGTTGAAGTCGGCGATGTGACGCATCCACGAGGGCATCCTGTCCTCGGCCATGAAGGCCGTGGACAGGAACGTCAGCGGCAGCAGCAGGAACGTGTTGATGCCGATGATGGACTCCCGCTCCTGGACGAGCATGCCCAGCGCGTTGGACAGCGCCGCGAAGACCGTGCCCAGCAGCACGGAGGCGACGACCAGCACCAGGACACCGCCTGGCCCGCCCGGGTAGTCGGCCCCGCCCAGCAGCCCGAGCAGCACGATGACGAGCGACTGGAGCGCGGTGACCAGCCCGTTGCTCACGACGTTGCCGTTCATCAGCGCTGCCCGGCTGACCGGGGTGGTCAGGAAGCGGTTGAGCGTCCCTCGCTGGATCTCGTCCAGTGTGGTCATGCCTGCCCACATGTTGGAGCTGAGCGCGCTCATCACCACGACGCCCGGGACGAGGTAGTCCAGATACGAGGTGGTGCCGAAGCCGCCGAGCTCGACGACCTCCTTGAAGAGGCTGCCGAACAGGAACAGCCACACCACCGGCTGGATCAGCGTGATCAGCAGATACGCGGGCTGGCGCAGGAACACCATGAGCTGACGCTCGGTCATGTACCAGGTCTGGGTGACGGCGGTGCTCATCACGCACCTCCCGCCCCGGCCAGGACCCGCTCCCCGGCGCCTTCGGCCTCGGCCTCGGCCTCTGCGTAACGGCGGCCCGCGTAGCGCAGGTACACGTCGTCGAGCGAGGGCCGGGCGACCGTCGCGGCCGCCACGGCCACCCCGACCCGCTCCAGCGCCCCGAGCAGGGTGGGCATCGCGGCCGCCCCGTCGTCGGCACGGACGCTGATCCCGCGGGAGCCCACGGTGTCGAAGAGCACCTCGTGCACGCCCGGGAGTCCGGCCAGGGCGCCCCGGAGCAGCGTACGGCCGGCTTCGCCGATCGGTTCGCGGAGTTCCATGTGGACGGCGTCGCCGCGGAGTTCACCCTTCAGCTCATCCGGGGTGCCCTCGACCACGACCCGGCCCCGGTCGACGATGGCGATGCGCTCGGCGAGGCGGTCGGCCTCCTCCAGGTAGTGCGTGGTGAGCACGATGGTGAGGCCCTCGTCGCCCGCGAGGCGGGCGATCTCGTCCCACATCGCGGTGCGGGCCTCGGGGTCGAGGCCGGTGGTGGGCTCGTCGAGGAACAGCACCTGGGGGCGGTGGACCAGTCCGAGCGCCACGTCGAGACGGCGCCGCATACCGCCCGAGTACGTCTTGACGGGGCGCCGCGCGGAGTCGGTGAGCGTGAAGCGCGCCAGCAATTCGTCGATGCGGCCGTTCAGCTCGGCGCCCTTCAAGCCGTAGATCCTGCCCTGGAGTTGGAGGTTCTCCCGGCCCGTGGCCACCGGGTCGGCGCCCGAACTCTGGGCGACTACACCGATCGCGCGGCGCACCCGGTCCGGGTGGCGCAGCACGTCATGGCCCGCGACCACGGCGGTGCCCGAGTCGGGGCGGGCCAGGGTGGTGAGGATCTTGACGGTGGTGGACTTCCCGGCGCCGTTCGGCCCGAGGAGCCCGAAGACGGTGCCCGGTTCGACGGTGACGTCCATGCCGCACAGGGCGGTGACATCGCCTGGATAGGTCTTGGTCAGCTGACGCGCCACGACTGCGGGCGCACGGGTACTCATGACGACTGCTCTCCTGTGACAACGCAGGACGCGGATGACGACGCGTCCCTGCTGGACGACGGATCGTCGAACTGATCCACGTGAGGAGAGCCGGGTATTCTGGGTGTGCCGCACCTCGATCGCCCGGCCCGCCGCACGGCGGAGTCAGCTCGGGGTTCGAGACCCTGGCGGGGCTGCTGCAACAGCCCTGCCGGGGTCCGCTTCTTCTGCCGCTACTGCTCGGCTCCTTCTGCCGCTACTGCTCGGCTCCTTCGCTACTGCTCGACGTGGCGGTCCTCCAAGTCCTGGAACTCCGGGGGTGTCTCCCCGGTCTCGTGGAACGTCCGCCACGCCTCGACGCCGGGCAGTGAGCCGTCGTTGAGCTCCCGCAGGAACCCGCGGACCCACTCCGCCTGCGCCTCGACCATGTGCGCCTGGTACTCGGTCTCGACGAGGAAGAGGCGCGGCAGCGTCTCCAGCGCACCGCGTGCGCTCGCCACCTGCACCTCCAGGCGTGAGAGCCGCTCTTCGAGCAGCCGCGCCACGTCGTCGGGGTGGAGGACACCCACGAGCGAGAGCGCGGTCTCGAAGATCGGGTACTCACGGGCGGGGACCGCCAGCAGGTCGGACAGCCACTCGGTGGCCTCCTCCCGGCCTGCCTCCGTTATCCCGTAGAGGGTGCGCTCGGGGCGGTTGCCCTGCCGCTGGACCTCGGCGACCTCCACGAGGCCGTGCTTTTCGAGGTTCTGAACCACGGTGTACAGGGAGCCGTAGTTGATCTTCGTGCTGCTGTCCTTGCCGCGACGACGGAGCGTCTGTGCGATCTCGTACGGATGCATCGACTTCTCCATGAGCAGCACCATCACCGCCAGGGCCAGCGGATTACTCAGCTTGCGACGCCTGACCGCCATCGGACACACCCCCTCCCCATCACCTCGGCCATCTCGACCGCCTCGATCACGTCGTGACCGAATATCCGTGCACGAACATATCGCGTCCCACAGGAGCCGGTCAATAGACACGATGTATCGCGTATGAGGTGGCCCGCAAGGGCGTGAGGAATTGGGCCCGGCCCGGACATCACCGCGTGACACCGGCGAAACGGCCCCTCCCTAATTTCTGTCACCCGACAGGAACTCTCGCGCGCTGTGCGAAAGCAGGTTGCCGCCATGACAAGCACCGCCCCGGCCGATGTCCGCCCCGATCCGCCGGAGTCACCCGGCGACCGCTCCCTGCGGGAGTTCGGCTACCGCCAGGAACTGCACCGCAGCCTGGGCAGGTACGCCTCGTTCGCCGCCGGGTTCTCCTTCATCTCGGTCCTGACGACCGTCTTCCAGTTCTTCGCCTTCGGATACGCGTTCGGCGGTCCCGTCTTCTTCTGGACCTGGCCCGTGGTGCTGATCGGCCAGTTGCTGGTGGCCGCGTGCTTCGCGGAGCTGGCCGCCCGCTATCCGATCTCGGGCGCGATCTACCAGTGGTCCTCACGCCTGTCGAACCTCACCTTCGGCTGGTTCGCCGGCTGGATCATGGTGATCGGGCAGATCGTGGTGGTCGCGGCGGCGGCACTCGCCCTGCAGATGGTGATGCCTCCGATCTGGTCGGGCTTCCAGATCGTCGGGGGCGACCCGGCCCCCACGTCCGCCACCGGAGCGGCCAACGCTGCCGTCCTGGGCGTGATCCTTCTGGCGCTCACCACACTGGTGAACGTCGTCGACAACCGTGTGATGTCGGTGATCAACCGCGTCGGCGTGACCGCCGAGATCATCGGCGCCGTCCTGATCATCGTCCTCCTGCTGACCCACTCCGAGCGCTCCCCCGGCATCACGTTCCACACCGCGGGGGGCGACACCGGACTCTTCGGCGCCCTGCTGGTGGGCTCGTTCACGGCGGCGTACGTGATGATCGGCTTCGACAGCGCGGGCGAGATGAGCGAGGAGACCCGCAACCCACGCCGCACCGCGCCCCGCACGATCCTCACCGCACTCGGCGCGGCCGGACTGCTGGGTGGCCTGATCGTGCTCGGCGGGCTGCTCGCCGCACCCAGTCTCACGGACGGGAAGCTGGGCGTGGACGGCCTCAGTTACGTCCTGACCAGCAGCCTCGGCGACGGTGTGGGCCGGCTCCTGCTCGCGGACGTCGTGGTCGCGATCGCGGTGGCCACCCTCGCGATCCAGACGGCGGCCTGCCGCATGCTCTTCTCCATGGCCCGCGACGGCCAGCTTCCCTTCGCGGGGCGACTCGCCAAGGTGAACCCGCGCACCGGCATGCCCAGTGCCCCCGCCGTGGTCGTCGGCGTCCTCGCTGCGGCCCTCCTGCTTCTCAACTTCGCCTCGCCGGAGGCCTTCCTCGCCATCGGCACCACCTGCATCGTGATGCTCTACCTGGCGTACGCGATGGTGACCGGACCGCTGCTGGTCCGCCGTCTGCGGGGCACCTTCACCGTCGAGGGCGCGGACGAGACGGGCAGGCCCCTCTTCTCCCTCGGCCGCTGGGGCGTCCCGGTCAACGCCCTCGCCCTCGTCTACGGCCTCTTCATGACCGTCAACCTGGCCTGGCCGCGCGCGGAGGTGTACGACCCGGCGGGCGGGCACTGGTACTTCCAGTGGTTCACGGTGTTGTTCTTGCTGGTCACGGTAGGGGTCGGAGTCCTGTACCGACTGACGCGCACACAAGGCCTGCGCTCCGCCGCGGAAACTGCCCTGCCGCTCCCGGAAACGACTCACTAGCGGGCTCCGGGCCGGACTGCCTGGCCGGCCGGCGATGCGCAACTCCCTGGGGCGTCCCGGGAACACAGCTCTGGAGCCAGACCCCATCCGGTCGTAGTATCGGCCCGATGCGGTCGCATGGGGGCACAAATTCGGCTGGAAAGGACCGTCTGTTTACCGTCACCGAGGTCATCGGGATGCTCACCGAGGATTCTCGACGCGACCGCCCAGTTCGTACACGAGTCGGCGGCGGCGCAGTCGCAGCACAGGGGGCACAGTGCGCAGTCCGTGGACCTGGGCGCGGCCTGGACGCCGTCGGTACAGGACGGACGGCGGCGCCGAAGCACGCCGCTACGACACAGGAGGCAGCGGTGACGGACATCTTCCAGTTACCTTCGTTCTACATGCCGTTCCGGGCAAGGGTGAACCCGCACCTGGAGGACGTCCGTCCGCGCGTTCGCACCTGGGCCCGCTCACTGGGTCTGCTGAAGCCTCAGCACAGCGACTCACCCCATGGCGGGTGGAGTGCCGAGATGTTCGACCGGGCGGACTTCACTCACTTCACCGCCCTGACCTATCCCCACGCCTCCGCCGAGGAACTGGAGTTGCTGTCGGGCTGGCACAGCGTCATCTGGTGCCTTGACGACGTCTTCCTCCCCTGGTGTGAGGCTCTCGACGACCGGGAGCAGATCCTGCGGCGCATCGAGCGGCTGATGGCCTTCCTGCCAGTGGCGGCACACGGCTCGGGCCCGGCCCCGGAGCAGCCGCTGGAACGCGCTCTGGCAGACCTGTGGCGCCGCACAGCACCCTCGGCCTCAACCTCGTGGCGGGTCCTGTACACCAGGTCCGTACGACAGTTCCTGGAAGCATCGCTGTGGGAGACGGACAACCTCACGCGCCGGCGGTCCCCTGACCTCATAGAGCAGACGGAGATGCGCCGCGACTACGGGGCAGCCGGGTGCAGCGCACTGCTGATGGAGCACTCACTCGGCTGGGAGATCACCAAGGACATACGGGAAACCCGCCCGTTCACGGTACTGATCAACGCGTTCCGGGACACCGTCGATCTGCACAACGACATCGTGTCCTACCCCAAGGAAGTCCGCGAGGGCGTCGCCAGGAACAACATCGTGCAGGTGGCGTGTGAACTGCACGGCATACCCCTGCACGAGGGAGTATCCCTGGTCGACCGCATCCTGACAGGCCGTGTCAGGACACTGGACGAAACCGTCAGGACCGATCTCCCGCAGACGCTGCACGATCTGCACACGGATCAGCACACCCAGCGTGCCGTGCTGCGGCACGCCCGGGCCATACAGGGCTGGGCAGCAGGCTCCTACCACTGGCACAAGGCCACCGACCGCTACCGGTCGGCCGCCTGACCCGGACGGTCGTCGGGCTGCTTCAGCTCCATCGCACCCGAGCACGGGACCGAGCCGCCGTGCACGCACACGCGTGGAGGGTCAGTCGCCCCGCACGCGCGCGTGCAGGTGCATGTCGTGCCAGCCGTCCTGGTGGAGGAGGGCACTGCGTTTGGTGCCCTCCAGGGCGAACCCGGTCTTGGCGGCGACACGACAGGACGCCAGGTTACGGACGGCGTGCATGAGTTCGAGGCGGTGGAAGCCGATCTCGTCCAGGGCCCAGCGGCTGAGGGCCGTCGTCGCGCGTGCGGCGACGCCCTGCCCTCGGGCCGCCGCGACGGTCCAGTACGCGACCTCGGCCGAGCCGTCCTCCAGCAGGATGCTCCGCAGGGCCACGCGACCCAGCAGCCGGTCGGTGTCCGCGTCGGCGACGGCCCACTACGCCTTCTCCTCCCTCTCCCACTCCTGCCGCCACTCGTCGATCCACCCGCCGACCTCGTCCAGTGAGTCGGCCGCGCGGACGTGCCACTGGTGTATGACCGGATCCTGGAATGCCTCGTAGACGGCCGGGGCGTCCTTGGCCGTCCAGGGGCGCAGGAGCAGACCGTCGGCGGTGGGGATCGTCGGCTGGGAGTGCCGGGCGAGGGCGCCGGCGGAGAGGACCGCGCTGTTGAGGTAGGGCATACCCAGCATCCTGCCAACGGGCCCCGGGCAGGGCACAACGCTTTTCAGTGTCGCCTCGACCGGCGGATCGTCTCGCCCGGCTGATCACCTCGCCCGGCTGTCGGTGCCCCCTCGTACCCTTGATCGTGATGAGACGCCGTACTCCGCCCCCGCCCTCTCCCCTGCCGCAGCGCGACGGGGTGGATCCGGTGCGCGTGCGACTGCCGGCCGGGGAGCAGTGGGCGACGGTGCGGGACCATCTCGTGGCGCGGCTCGCGGCCGGGGCCGGGGTGATCGACACAATGCTCGACGCGGGGCTGATCGTGGACGTCACCGGGCGTCCGGTGTCGCGGGACATGGTGTACGTGCCGGGGATGTTCGTGTGGTTCCACCGGGAGCTGCCCGAGGAGGAGCGGGTACCGTTCGCGGTCGACGTCGTGTACCGGGACGAGCACATCGTGGTGGCCGACAAACCGCACTTCCTGGCCACCACCCCGCGTGGCAGCCATGTCGCCGAGACGGCCCTGGCGCGGCTGCGGCGGCAGCTGGGCGTCCCCACCCTGGGCGCGGCGCACCGGCTGGACCGGCTCACGGCCGGGGTGGTGCTGTTCACCGTGCGGCCCGAGGAACGCGGTGTGTACCAGTCACTGTTCCGGGACAAGCGGGTGGCGAAGGAGTACGAGGCGGTGGCGCCGTACGACCCCGTGCTGGTGCTGCCGCGCACCGTGCGCAGCCGGATCGTGAAGGAGCGCGGGGTCGTCGCGGCCCGCGAGGTCGAGGGCGAGCCCAACGCCGTCAGCCGGATCGAGTTGCTGGAGCACAGGTACGGGCGTGCCCGGTACCGGCTGATACCGAGTACCGGGCAGACGCACCAGCTGAGGGTGCACATGAGCGCGTTGGGGGTGCCGATCCTCGGCGATCCCCTCTATCCGGTGGTCACCGGACCCGTGGCGGCCGGTGACTTCCGGCATCCGCTCCAACTGCTGGCGCGGTCCCTGGAGTTCACCGATCCGGTCACGGGGCGCGAGCACCGGTTTGTGAGCCCGCGGGAGCTGCGGGCCTTCTCGTCGTACGAGGAGTGGGCGGGGTAGCCCCGGTGCCCGGTCCGCTCAGTTGCCGCGCCACCAGCGCAGGACGCGCCGGAACACGCCCGGTCGGCGGGCCGGTTCGGCCGCCGCCACCGGCGTCTCAGCGGCGGGCTCCCAAGCTGGGGGCTGTGACTGTGGTGCGCTGACCTGCCAGTTGTTCGAGCGCTGTGGCGGCATCGGGTTGATGGAGGGCCGCTGCATGACATCCTGCTGAGGCTTCGGAGCGAACTTCACCGGCAGTTCCACCAGGTGGCGGTTCGAGATGGACGCCTGCCAGCGCAGCTCGTGCTCCTCGCAGGCGAGTTGGACGTCCGGGAGGCGGATCAGCAGCGCGTCGACGCCGACGTCGGCGATGGCACGGCCGATGTCCTGGCCCGGACACTCGTGCGGGCCGCCGCTGAAGGCGAGGTGGGAGCGGTTGCCCTGCATGTTGGCCTTGAGGTCGGGGCGGACGCGCGGGTCGACGTTGCCCGGCGCGATGCCGAGGAGGAGGCCGTCGCCCTTGTGGATGCGCTGGCCCGCCAGCTCGGTGTCCTGCTTGGCGAAGTAGCCCAGGATGGTGCTGAACGGCGGCTCGTCCCACAGGGACTGCTCGACCGCCTGGGGCACCGTCATCTGGCCACCGTTGAGCTGGGCGCGGAACCGCGGGTCGGTGAGCACCACCCGCAGTACGTTGGCGAGGAGGTTGACCGTGGCCTCGTACGCGGCGATCAGCACGACGCGCAGGTGCTGGCTGATCTCCTCGTCGTTGAGCCCCGCCGGGTGGTTGAGGAGGTGGCTGGTGAAGTCGTCCTTGGGTTCGGCCCGGCGGCGGGTGGCGAGCCGCGTCAGGGCGTTCATGATGTACGCGTTGCTGGCGATGGCCGTCTCGCTGCCCTTGAGCATGTCGCGGGCGGCCTGCACGATCCGGTCGTTGTACTCCTCGGGCATGCCGAGGATCTCGCACATCACCGCCATCGGCAGGTGTTCGGCGAACTGACCGACCAGGTCGGCCCTGCCCTCCCCGCAGAACCTGTTGACGAGGTGCTGGGTCGCGCGGTTGATGTGCCGACGGACGCCCCGGTGGTCGATGGTCGACATGGCGCCGGTCACCGCACCGCGCAGCCGCAGGTGCTCGTCGCCCTCGGCGTGACAGCAGATGGGCTGCCACGCGATGTGGGGCATGAGCGGGTGGTCGGGCTTGACCGTGCCGTCCTGCAGGGGGGTCCACAACCGGGTGTCGCGGGAGTACTGCGAGGGGGTGCGCAGCATGTGCATGTTCTCGCTGTGGCCGAGCACCACCCAGATCGGCACGTCCTCGTGAAGCAGCGCGGGAGCCACGGCGCCGTGCTCGGCGCGGAGCTTCTCGTACACGGCTCCCAGGTCCTCCGCATCGGGGCCGTACAGCCGGCGCAGGCCGCCGGGTCCCGCGCCGTGAGCGGGGCAGCCGGGTGGGGGTACGGCCACGGGGTCGTCCGTACCGGTCGGGGAGAGGGGTTCAGGCGTCACGATGATCGCTCCGAAGCTGAAGTGGATCCGGTGTACAGGAGGTGATGGGTCCTCCCCCGGTTCACAGCCGAGAAAGGTGGGGGAGGTCGTGCGGGGGGCGAGGCGGGCGCCGTCACGGGACGTGTACGTGGGACATCGACGGCGCGCCGGCACGGTCGTACGCGACTCGGGGGACACGTACGGCCGTGCGGCTCAGGCAACACGTACGGGGCTCAAGCGGGGGCCTTGGCCCTCGCCAGGGAGTGCAGGAAGCGCAGCAGCGTCATCAGGACGTCGCGGCTGGAGGCCCGGCGCCGCACGTCGCACTCCACGATGGGGATCTCCCGGGGCAGGTCGAGCGCCGAGCGGAGTTCCTCGACGGGATAGCGGGGCGCGTCCGGGAAGGTGTTGACGGCGACCACGAACGGCACGCCCCGCTCCTCCAGGCGTCCGATGACGTCGAAGCTGACCTCGAGGCGGCGGGTGTCCAGCAGGACGACCGCACCGAGAGCGCCCTCGAACAGGCCGTTCCACAGGAACCAGAAGCGCTCCTGCCCCGGGGTGCCGAAGAGGTAGAGCACGAGCTGGTCCGTGATGCTGATGCGGCCGAAGTCCATGGCCACGGTGGTGGCCGTCTTGGAATCGGAGCCGTAGTTGTCGTCGACTCCGATGCCGGCCTGCGTCATGGTCTCCTCGGTCGTCAGCGGCCTGATCTCGCTGACGGAGCCGACCATTGTCGTCTTGCCGACCCCGAAACCGCCCACGATCACGATCTTCACCCCGGCCTCTGCCGTGTGCGGCAGATGGTCCTCGGTCCGAGGACCCGTGACGGGGTCAGAGTTTTTGAAGTCCATGCATCACCGCTTCGAGGAGGGAACGGTCGGCCCGCGCCTGCCGGACGACCGGTGCGCGCGCCTGTACCAGTTCGGCCGCCAGCAGCTCGGTGAGCAGGACGGTCACCACGCTGAACGGCAGGTTGAGGTAGGCCGAGATCTCGGCCACGGACAGGGGTGCCTGGCAGATCCGGAGCAGCGCCGACTGCTCCGGCGTGGCGGAAGGCGGCAGTTCGGCGCTCGCCACGATTAACGTCACGAGGTCGATCGGGGCCCGCTCGCCGTCCTCGACCGCCGCGCCCGTGATGATGTACAGCCGCTCGGGGTTCTTCGGCGGCGGGCCGTCCTGGGCTTCGGCGTCCTCGCCGGCCGGCTGGGGCGGAGGCGGGGGATTCTCCTTGGGATAGCGCCGCCGGCGCCGTGGAGGCGTCATACGGTTTGCCCGTTCCGCCGGGGCGGACTCGTCAGATGGGAGCCGATGCGGGCGACGAGGTCGCGCATACGGTTGCTCATCATGCCGGGCTCCGCGACCGCGTTGGCGAGGACCGCGAGGTAGGCGTTGGGGCCCGCCTCCATCATGTAGAAGTAGCCGCCCTGGATCTCGATGATGACCACACGCATACGGCTGTCGCCGGTGGCGATCTCGGCGGCTACGGCACCGGCCAGGCTCTGCAGGCCCGCGCAGGCCGCGGCGACCCGGTCGGCGGCGTCCGGGTCGCCGCCGTACCGGGCGATGCGCAGCCCGTCGGCGGAGAGCACCACGACCTGCTGGACGCCCGGCACTCCGTCGGCGAGGTCCTTGAGCAGCCAGTCGAAGTTGGCTCGCTTGGTCACTTGAGGTCCCCCTCGTCGCCGGCCTCCACGGGGGCCGGCTCGTTGTCAGCGGTGAACGTCGTCGGGTCGTCCGGGTTCCTGGTGAAGGCGTTCGGGTCCGGGTCGCCCTTGAGGCCGGCCCAGAACTCCTCGATCCACGCCCCGGGCGGTTCGATCTTCTCCGGCTCCGGCTCCCACACGGGTGTGGCGGCCCTCGCCTCCTCGGCGGCGGCCTCCGCGGCAGCGGCCTCGGCCATCCGCTGGCTGAGCGGGGTCGTCACCCGGCTGCGGCGCTGCGGCAGGCCGTTGGCGGTCCACTCGGTGACGACGGGGACGTCGTCGTCGATGAGGGACAGTGCCTCTGCCGAGGACGGGACGCGCGGGCCGGTGGTCGGACGGCGCTTCTTCTGCGCGCGGTCGGGGCCCTTGACGCCGTCGTTGTTCAGGGTGGGCAGGGCGGCGGCGCCGATGCCGTGGGCGAAGCTGGTGGCGGGCTCGTCGGTGAGCATGTTGCGTGGTACGACGAGGACGGCACGGACGCCGCCGTACGCGGACTGCCGCAGTGAGACCTGCATGTTGAACATCGTCGAGAGGCGGCCGACGACGGCCAGGCCGAGGCGCGGGGTGTCGCCCAGTTCCTGGAAGTCCGCGCCCTGCTGGGCCTTGATGAGCATGTTCTCGGCCTTGGCGCGGGACTCCTCGCTGAGGCTGACGCCGGCGTCCTCGATCTCGATGGCGATGCCGGTCTGCACCTCGACGGCGGTCACGTGCACCTTGGTCTGGGGCGGTGAGTAGCGGGTGGCGTTGTCGAGGAGTTCGGCCGCGGCGTGGATGAGCGGTTCGACGGAAATGCCGGCGACGTTGACCTTGGCGATGGAGTGCAGCTCGATGCGGCGGTACTCCAGAATGCGGGACATGGCGCCGCGCAGCACGCTGTACAGCGGCACGGGCTCGGGCCACTGGCGGCCGGGGCCGCCACCGCCGAGGATGGCGATGGAGTCGGCGAGGCGGCCGATCAGCGAGGTGGCGTGGTCGATGCGCAGCAGGTCGTCGAAGACGTCGGGGTTGCGCCCGTGGTCCTCCTCCATCTCGCGGAGTTCGACGTTCTGCTGGTGCACGATCGCCTGTACGCGTCGTGCGATGTTGACGAAGGAGCGCTGCGAGGAGTCGCGCCGGGCGTCCACGCGGTCGATGACGTCGAGGAGCATGCGGATCAGCGAACGCTGCGACTCGGGCAGGTAGTTGTAGACCGGGTTCTCCGCGATGCCCAGGCGAACCACCTCGGAGGGGGAATCACCGCCCTGCAGCCGCTCCAGCATCGCGGGCATGATCTCCCTGCCGAGGCGCAGGTACTCCTGGTCGTGGGATGCCACGCGGTCTTCCAGGTAGGAGGTCCGCTGTGCGAAGTCGGCGCGCAGGGCCAGAAGCTGCCGGCCGCGGCGCACGACCTGGGACGCGACCGCGACGACCAGGACGGTCGTGATGGCTCCGCACACGCCGACGGCGATCCGGGCCGGCCCCGTCACCAGGGCAGCGGCAGTCCCGGTTGCCGCGGCCAACAGTATGGCGGGCGGCAACAGCACGCGTGTGTAGGGAAGTTCACGGCCACTGGGAGGCGATTGGACACTCACCATGGTTGCCCTCTGAGACGAATCGGCTGGGAGTCGGGGGTGTTGCTGTGGTGTGGGGGAACTCAAACTGGATCTTCGACATCTTTGGGAACAAGCGCACGATTACACCTCAACTCGGTGCGCCGCGGGCGAGCTTAGTCCGACCGGATCATCGCTGTGTCATATTCAGCAAGCACCTGAAACGGGGACGGATGCAGGAGTACCCTCGACCCCATTTATACGCTCAGCCATTAATCGAACACGTCAGGTAATCATGGGCGAGCAGGCGGCCGACAGCGGATCGGCCTGTTGGCAGGCCGACGACAGCGGTGGAGTCCGCACTCCGCACAACGGCCCGGCGCTCGCAGCGCCCCGGCTTCAGACCCCGACGATCCGCAGGGCCGCGTCCGCCGTGGCCTCGGCGAACACCGCGACGCGACGGTCCGGGTCCGAGCGGTGGACGAGGATGACACCTTCGATCAGCCCGAACACCAGGTCCGCCCGGAGGTCCAGCTCACTCTTGGCGAGCCCTCCACCCGTACGGGTTGCGGCGATCAACTGCCGGTAGGCATCTTTGAGTTCGGCACGCACGGCATGGAAGCCGGCGAAGCGTTCCGCACGCACCTCGGGCAACAGGTAGAGCCCGCCGAGGTTGTGGGGACCGCCACAGAGGAGCTCCACGTCGGTACGGCACAGCTCCCACAGCCGCTCCTCGGCCGGGGCCGCGTCCCGGGAGAGCAGCTCTCGGGCCAGGGTCAGCGAGGGCGTGACCGTGGACTCCAGGAGCTCGGCGAGCAGTTCCTCCTTGCCGGAGACGTAGTGGTACATGGACGCCTGCCGCATGCCGGCCCGCTCGGCGACTGCCCGGGTGGTCGTGGCCGCGTACCCGCGCGTCGTGAACAACTCCGCGGCCGCCGCCAGCAGTTCGTCACGTGGCGACATCCCACGATCCGGCCGCTGTTCGGCCCGCGGCCTCCCGACGCGGCGCCCACCACTGCTTCCCATGCGTTCGATCCTCGCACGCTTCCCTCCGGGGGTTCAGGTGGGGCGGTCTCGTCTGCCGGCGTGCTGCCGGTGATCGACTGCGGGTTGGTTGTGGCTGGTCACGCCCACGCGGCGGAAGCCGCATGTTCAACCCAGCCCCGCGCCCCTGAACAGCACGGGCGCACCCGGCATCACGAAGCTCCGCCTCCACCGCGCGCCATCCAGCGGCAGGCCCGCCCCCTCCGCAGCCCCCTTCCGCGCCCGAAACCGACCGTGAGCTTCAGGTAACCGCGCAGCAACGCCCGGGACACGGCCCCGACCCGACCCGCCCCTAATTTCTGTCGGGCGACAGAAATCACCGGAGCAGCCGGAGGTGGCGCGATGGCGACAGAGACCACGTATGGAGCACGGGCCCATGCCCGGGCGCAGGAGGGCACACGGGCCGAGGCGATGCCCCTTGTGCCGGCGAGTGAATGGCCGGCGCCGCCCTGTGAGGCGGGGCACCTGGTGTGGGCCGAGACCGTGGCGGGCGGCAACTACACGCACAAGGTGCTGGCCCGCGGTACAGAGCTGCGTCTGACCGACCTGCGCGGCGACGCCTGCGCACATCTGCTCCTCTACGCCGCCGACCGCCCCTGGGAGCGGCTGAACGTGGCCGACACCGTCAAGGTGCAGTGGAACGCCTACCTCGGCGAGGGGCGGCTGCTCCTGTCCGACCAGGGCCGCGTCCTCGCCTCCGTGACCGTCGACACCTCCGGACGGCACGACGCGCTGTGCGGCACCTCCACCCTCGTACGGAACACCGAGCGGTACGGGGACGGCACACCGCAGTCCCCCTCCCCCGCCGGTCGCGAGCTGTTCAAGCTGGCCGCCGCCAAGAACGGGCTCGCCCCCCGCGATCTGCCGCCCTCGCTCTCGTTCTTCCAGGGCGTGGAGGTCCGCGACGACGGCACCCTCGACTTCACCGGTTCCGCCGGGCCCGGCGCCGGAGTGACGCTGCGCACCGAGCAGGACGTGACCGTCCTGATCGCGAACGCGCCCCACCCCGCCGACCCGCGCCCGGACTACGTGAGCACCCCTCTGGAGGTGCTCGCCTGGCGCTCGGCCCCCACCCGGCCGGGCGACCCACTGTGGGACGCCACCCCCGAGGGCCTCCGCGCCTTCCTCAACACCGCCGAATTCCTCACCGCGAGGGGGCTCGCATGAAGACCGTCGTTCCGGCCAGGGCCGCCTGGTCGTCCGTGATCCGCACCGGCGAAACCCTCACCATCACCGACCTGCACGGCAACCAGGCAGTCGACTTCCTCGTGTACGACGCCCACGACACGTCCGTCCGCTACAGCGCCCCCGACACGATCCACGCGCAGGGCACGATCTTCCTGACGACGGGCAGTGTGCTGCTGTCCAACGAGCACACCCCGCTGATGACCGTGGTCGCCGACGACGTCGGCCGGCACGACACGGTCGGCGGCGCCTGCTCCAAGGAGTCGAACACCCTCCGGTACGGCCACCACACCTGGTCCCAGCACGCCTGTGTCGACAACTTCCTCGCGGAGGGTGCGGGGCACGGCCTGGGCAAGCGCGATCTCGTCTCGAACATCAACTGGTACATGAACGTGCCCGTCGAGAAGGACGGCACCCTCGGCATCGTCGACGGCATCTCCGCCCCCGGCCTCGCCCTGACCCTGCGCGCCGAGCGCGACGTGCTCGTCCTGGTCTCCAACTGCCCCCAGATCAACAACCCCTGCAACGGCTTCGAGCCGACGGCGGTGGAGATGACCATCACCCGGGCGGGGACGGCATCATGAGCTTCGACACGCTACTCGTCGCGAACCGGGGCGAGATCGCGGTACGGATCATCCGCACGGCACGCGAGCTGGGCCTGCGCACGGTCGCCGTGTACTCCGACGCCGACCGTTCCGCGCCCCATGTGCGCCTCGCCGACCAGGCCGTACGGCTCGGCCCCGCGCCGGCGAAGGAGTCGTACCTCGATGTCGACCTCGTCCTGAAGGCCGCCAAGGACACCGGCGCGGGCGCGATCCACCCGGGGTACGGCTTCCTCTCCGAGGACGCGGCCTTCGCGCGGCGCTGCGAGGACGCCGGCATCGTGTTCGTGGGCCCGACACCGGAGCAACTGGAACTGTTCGGCGCCAAACACACGGCCCGGGCGGCGGCCGAGGCGGCCGGGGTGCCGCTCGCGCCGGGCACGGACCTGCTGGCGGACCTCGACGAGGCCCTGTCCGCCGCCGACCGCATCGGCTACCCGGTGATGCTCAAGGCCACCGGCGGCGGAGGCGGTATCGGTATGTCGGCATGTCGCTCCGCCGACGAACTGACCGAGGCCTGGGAGCGGGTGCGGCGCGTGGCCGCCGCCTCCTTCTCCGCGGCGTCGGCGTCGGGTCTCTTCCTGGAACGCCTTGTCGAGCACGCCCGCCATGTGGAGGTGCAGGTCTTCGGCGACGGCGAGGGCTTGGTCGTCTCCTTCGGCGACCGCGACTGCTCCCTCCAGCGCCGCAACCAGAAGGTCCTGGAGGAGGCACCGGCCCCCGGCCTCCCCGACCACGTGCGCGAGCACCTCGCCGCCTGCGCCCGCGACCTGTGCGCGAGCGTCGCCTACCGCTCCGCCGGAACCGTGGAGTTCGTGTACGACGCGGCGCGCGAGGAGGCGTACTTCCTGGAGGTCAACACCCGGCTCCAGGTGGAGCACCCGGTCACCGAGGAGATCTACGACGTCGACCTCGTGGCCTGGATGCTGCGCCTCGCGCAGGGCGACCGCGCCGTCGTGCGGGCTCCGGGCGCACCCCGCGGCCACGCCGTCGAGGCCCGCCTGTACGCCGAGGACCCCGCTCGCGACCACCGGCCCAGCGCGGGCCTGCTGACACGCGTCGAGTTCCCGCCGGGCGTGCGCGTGGACAACTGGGTGGAGACCGGCACCGAGGTGACGACGTCGTACGACCCGATGCTCGCGAAAGTCGTCGCGCACGGGCACGACCGCGCCCATGCCCTGCGGAGACTGGACGAGGCGCTGGCACGGACACGCGTCGACGGCATCGAGACGAACCTGGGGCTGGTGCGGGCGGCGCTCGCGGACCCCGCCTTCGCCGCCGCCGCCCACTCGACGGCGACCCTCTCCTCGGTCACCGATCCGACCCCGCGTATCGAGGTGGTCTCCGGCGGCACGCTGACCACCGTGCAGGACTGGCCCGGCCGCACCGGCCACTGGCAGGTGGGCGTGCCCCCGTGCGGCCCGATGGACGCGCTGTCCTTCCGCCTCGGCAACCGGTCGCTCGGCAACCCCGAGGGCGCACCCGGACTCGAATGCACCCTGCAAGGACCGTCGTTGAGGTTCACACACCCCACCAGGGTGTGCGTGACGGGAGCGCCCGCGCAGGTGACCGTGAACGATTCACCAGTCACCCCATGGGAGCCGATCACGGTACCCGCCGGCGCCGTACTGGAGGTGGGTGCGCCGACCGAGCACGGTCTGCGGACATACGTGCTGTTCGCGGGCGGCGGCCTGGACGTACCGTCGTTCCTCGGCAGCGCGGCCACGTTCACGCTGGGCCGTTTCGGCGGGCACGGCGGGCGGGCGCTGCGCCCGGGGGACGTGCTGCACGGAGGTGCCGTCACCGAGGGCACGCCGGTGCCTCCCGGGGAGCGCCCGGAGTTCGGCTCCTCCTGGCAGCTGGGCGTCCTCGAAGGCCCCCATGCCGCACCGGAGTTCTTCACCGAGGAGGACATCCACGACTTCTACGCGGCCGACTGGAAGGTGCACTTCAACTCGGCGCGCACGGGAGTCCGCCTCGTCGGCCCCAAGCCCCGCTGGGCCCGTACGGACGGCGGCGAGGCCGGCCTGCACCCCTCCAACATCCACGACACGCCCTACTCGGTGGGTGCCGTCGACTACACCGGCGACATGCCGGTGCTGCTGGGACCCGACGGCCCCTCGCTCGGCGGCTTCGTCTGCCCGGCGACGGTGGCGACGACGGAACGCTGGAAGCTGGGCCAGCTCCGGCCGGGCGACACGGTGCGCTTCGTCCCGGTGACCGAGGACGGCTCGCCCCGGCCCCCGATCGTCGACGGCGGCGTACTGGCCCGGGACGGCGACATCACCTACCGCCGCAGCGGCGACGACAACCTGCTCGTCGAGTTCGGGCCGATGCAACTGGACCTGGCGCTGCGGATGAGGGTCCACGCACTGATGGAGGCGGTGGCCGAGGCCGCGCTCGACGGCGTCACGGACCTGACCCCGGGCATCCGCTCGCTCCAGATCCAGACGAACCCCTCGGTCCTCCCCCAGTCCGAACTCCTCGCGACGGTACGGGAGATCACCGCGTCCCTGCCCCCGGCCGACGAACTCGTGGTCCCGTCCCGCACGGTGCACCTCCCTCTCTCCTGGGACGACCCGGCCACCCGCGAGGCGATCGCCCGCTACATGGCGGGTGTACGCGACGACGCACCCTGGTGCCCGTGGAACATCGAGTTCATCCGCCGCGTCAACGGCCTTGCGTCGGTGGCGGACGTGTACCGCACGGTCTTCGAGGCGGAGTACCTCGTACTCGGCCTGGGCGACGTCTACCTCGGCGCCCCGGTGGCCACACCCCTCGACCCGCGCCACCGCCTCGTGACGACCAAGTACAACCCGGCACGAACGTGGACCGCCGAGAACTCGGTCGGCATCGGCGGTGCGTACCTGTGCGTCTACGGCATGGAAGGGCCGGGCGGCTACCAGTTCGTCGGCCGTACGACCCAGGTCTGGTCCGGCTGGCAGCAGCGCGGCGCCTTCGAGGCCGGTTCACCGTGGCTGCTCCGCTTCTTCGACCGCATCAAGTGGTATCCGGTCGACGCCGACGAACTCCTCGATCTCCGCGCGGACATCGTCTCGGGTCGCTTCGTGCCCCGTATCGAGGAGGGCACCTTCTCGCTCACCGAGTACGAGGCGTTCCTCGCCGAACACGCCGATTCCATGGCCGAGTTCCGCGCGCGGCAGGGCGCCGCGTTCGCGGCGGAACGGGACGCCTGGGAGGCGGCCGGCGAGTTCGCCCGCGCGGAGGCAGTCGGCACACCTGCGGCTCTCCCGGCCACGGTGACCGTCCCGGAGGGCGGTCGCCTGGTGGAGGCCCAGTTCGCCGCGTCCGTCTGGCAGTTGAACGTGCACAAGGGCGACACGGTGACCACGGGCCAGCCCCTGCTGGCCCTGGAGGCCATGAAGATGGAGTCCAGGGTCCACTCCCCGATCGACGGCGTGGTCCACGAGATCCTCACCGGACCGGGCGCCCAGGTGGAGGCGGGCACGGCGCTGGTGGTCCTGGCACCCGCCAGGCCAGGGACCACCTGACAGCGTCGGCTGGTCTGTGGGCAGTCGTTTCGCTGGGTCGGAACGGGTGGGCACAGACCACACACCGGCCCGCAGCCGATAAGAACCACCCCAGCCAAGGAGAACGGATGTCGACCCCGACCCTCACCAGAGTCCGGACGGCCTACGCCCGCAACGAGGAGGCCGACCGCACCGAGATCTGGATCGACCTGCGTCCCCGGGCAGAGGTGGAAGCCGAAGCCCGGGCGCTCGACGAACGCCTGGCCGCCGGAGAACGCCTCCCCCTCGCGGGACGCCTCTTCGCCGCCAAGGGCAACATCGACGTCCAAGGCCTCCCCACGACGGCGGGGTGTCCGGCGTACGCGTACTGGCCGGAGGCCGACGCCCCCGTCGTCGCCCGCCTCCGCGCGGCCGGCGCGATCGTCCTGGGCACCACGAACCTGGATCAGTTCGCCACGGGCCTGGTCGGCACCCGCTCCCCCTACGGTGCCGTACGCGGCGCCCATGACCCGGCGAGGATCAGTGGCGGCTCCAGTTCGGGTTCCGCCGTGGCGGTGGCGCTCGGCATCGTCGACTTCGCCCTCGGCACGGACACCGCCGGCTCGGGCCGCGTCCCCGCCGCCTTCAACGGCATCGTCGGCCTGAAACCCACCCGCGGAATCGTCCCCACGACCGGCGTCGTCCCGGCCTGCGCCTCACTCGACTGTGTGACGGTGTTCGCCCGCACCCTCCCGGAGGCCGAGCAGGCTCTCGCCCACATGACGTCGCCGCCCGCCCGCGCGCTCCCTTCACTTCCGCAGCGGGCCCCCGGCCCGTGGCGCGTCGCGGTCGCGTCACCGTCGCAGCTCGGCGAACTCGACGAGGGCTGGGGAGAGGCGTACGAAGCGGCAGTGGCACAGCTCGTCACGGCCGGCGCCGAGGTCCGCACGATCGACCTGACCCCGTTCACCGAGGCCGCCGCGATGCTGTACCAGGGAGCGTTCGTGGCCGAGCGCTACACGGCGGTGGGGCACTTCATCGACAAGCTGACCGCCGAGGGCGGCGACGGACTCGACCCCACCGTCACCGGCATCATCACTCGCGCCCGCGACATCCCGGCCCACCAGCTCTTCGCCGACCAGGACCGCCTGACCGCCCTGCGCACCCATGCCCTGGCCGAACTCACCGACGCGGACGCCCTGCTGCTGCCCACCACTCCGGGCCATCCCACCCTCGCCCGGGTCGCCGCCGACCAACTGGGCGCCAACGCCCGCCTGGGCCGCTTCACCAACTCCACGAACCTCTTCGACCAGGCCGCGGTCGCCGTCCCGGCGGGCGAGGTGAACGGGCTTCCCTTCGGCGTGATGCTGATCGGTCCCGCGTTCACGGACGAGCGCCTGGCCCGGATCGCCGCACTGCTCCAGCCGGAGACGTGGGTCGCGGTGGTCGGCGCCCACTTGTCCGGCCAGCCCCTCAACCCTCAACTCCTCGCTCTGGGCGCCCGCCTCGACCGTACGACCACGACGGCCTCCGTCTACCGCCTGCACGCACTGGCGACCGACCCGCCGAAGCCGGGTCTCGTCCACGTCGGCCAGGGCGGGGCCGCGATCGAGGCCGAGGTGTGGCGCCTGCCGACGGAGGGCCTGGGCCGTCTGCTGACCGCGCTCCCCCGCCCGATGACACTCGGCCGTGTGGAACTGGCCGACGGCACGCACGTACCCGGCTTCCTGTGCGAGCCGGCCGCGCTGGAGGGCGCAGCCGACATCACGGAGTACGGGGGCTGGAGGGCGTACGTGAACGCGACCCGATAGGGGCGCGGGGCTGTGACATCGTGCGGCTCCGCCGCGATGGGGATCCCCCTGTTCATGGGGGTCCCCCCGCTCAAACGAAGCCGAGAGTGGGGGAGAAGCCGAGAACTTGGGGGAGCGACCAGCCACACCCAACCCGCACCCGGCCGCAGACCCCCGACAAACCCCGCCCATACCTAACCCACGGACGAGTACGCCACAACCCCCCGCAACAGCCCGTCAACCGCCTTGCGCGCACTCTTGGCGACCGTCGAACCCTCCGCGGGAGCCGCCGCCGAGATCTGCCCGAGCACGTCGATGACCTGCTTGCACCACCGCACGAAGTCACCGGCCGGCATCTCCACCTCGCGCAGCACCTCGTCCAGCCCCGCCGTGCCGGAGGCCCACATGTACGCGGCCCAGGCGAAGCCGAGGTCCGGCTCGCGCTGGCCGACACCCTCGGTCTGGGTGATGCGGAACTCCTCCTCCAGCGCGTCGAGGCGCCCCCAGATGCGGACCATCTCGCCGAGCACCGCCTTGGCGTTGCCGGACGGCAGCTTCGGTGCGAGCGCGTCGTCGCCGACCCGGGCCTCGTACACCAGGGCCGAGACACACGCGGCGAGTTCGGCGGGCCCGAGCCCCTCCCAGACCCCGGCGCGCAGACACTCGCTGGCGAGCAGGTCGAGCTCGCCGTACAGCCGTGCCAGCCGCTTGCCGTGCTCGGTGACCTCGTCGCCGCGCAGGTAGTCGAGCTCGGTCAGCAGTGCGACGATCCGGTCGAAGGTCCGCGCGATCGTGTTCGTGCGGCCCTCGATACGGCGCTCCAGCTGGGTCGTGTCGCGCTTGAGACGGTGGTAGCGCTCGGCCCAGCGGGCGTGGTCCTCGCGGTCGTTGCACCCGTGGCAGGGGTGGGCGCGCAGTTCGGCGCGCAGCCGGGCGATCTCACGGTCGTCGGCGGCCACGGACCGCTTGTTGCGGTGCCGGTCGGGGACGAGGTGCCCGGCCTTGGTGCGCAGCGCGGAGGCCAGGTCCCGGCGCGACTGCGGTGAGCGCGGGTTGAAGGACTTGGGGATCCGCATCCGCTCCAGGGCCTCGACGGGCACCGGGAAGTCCATGGACGCCAGCCGCTTGACCTGCCGCTCGGCGGTGAGGACGAGGGGGCGCGGACCGTCGTGGTACTCGAAACCTCGGTGGCCGTTGGAACGGCCTGCGGGCAGGCCGGGGTCCAGCACCAGCGCGAGGCCCGCGAACTTGCCGGTGGGGACGTGGATGACGTCGCCCGGCTTCAGCTTCTCCAGCGCCACGGCCGCCTCGGCGCGCCGCTGGGCCGCGCCCTGCTTGGCCAGCTCGGTCTCACGGTCCTTGAGGTCGCGGCGCAGCCGCCCGTACTCCTCGAAGTCGCCGAGGTGGCAGGTCATGGAGGCCTTGTAACCCTCCAAGCCCTCCTCGTTGCGCTGCACCTGGCGGGAGATCCCGACGACCGATCTGTCGGCCTGGAACTGGGCGAACGACGTCTCCAGCAGCTCCCGGGAGCGGTGCCGGCCGAACTGCTCGACGAGGTTCACCGCCATGTTGTACGACGGCTTGAAGCTGGACCGGAGCGGGTACGTGCGCGTGCCGGCGAGCCCGGCCAGGTGATCGGGGTTCATGCCGCGCTGCCAGACCACGACCGCGTGGCCCTCGACGTCGATGCCACGGCGGCCGGCGCGCCCCGTCAGCTGGGTGTACTCGCCGGGTGTGATGTCGGCGTGCTGCTCGCCGTTCCACTTGACGAGCTTCTCCAACACCACCGAGCGTGCGGGCATGTTGATGCCGAGGGCGAGGGTCTCGGTCGCGAACACGGCCTTGACCAGGCCGCGTACGAAGAGCTCCTCGACGACCTCCTTGAACGTCGGCAGCATGCCCGCGTGGTGGGCCGCGATGCCGCGCTCCAGGCCCTCCAGCCACTCGTAGTAGCCGAGGACGTGAAGGTCCTCGGCGGGGATTGTCGCCGTGCGCTCCTCGACGAGGGCGCGCACCTTCAGGCGTGCCTCGTCGTCGTTCAGCCTCAGGCCCGCGTGCAGGCACTGCTGGACGGCGGCCTCGCAGGCCGCGCGGCTGAAGATGAACGTGATGGCGGGCAACAGGCCCTCGGAGTCGAGCCGTTCGATGACCTCCGGCCGGCTCGGGATCCACACGCGCGACCGCTGTCTGCGCTCGCGCTCGCGGTCCGCCTCACGCATGGCCCGGCCGCGCCTGCGGTCCTGGTACGAGGGCCGGCTGGCCTCCATGCGTGCCATGCGCGTGAGATCGGGGTTGACCGCCTTCTTGCTGCCCTCGCCCTCCTCGAAGAGGTCGTACATACGGCGCCCGGCCAGCACGTGCTGGAACAGGGGCACGGGCCGGTGCTCGGCGACGATCACCTCGGTGTCGCCGCGCACGGTGTCCAGCCAGTCGCCGAACTCCTCCGCGTTCGACACGGTCGCCGACAGTGACACCAGTGTCACGGATTCGGGGAGGTGGATGATCACTTCCTCCCAGACAGCGCCGCGGAAGCGGTCGGAGAGGTAGTGCACCTCGTCCATGACCACGTAGCCGAGGCCGAGGAGGGTCTGTGAGCCCGCGTACAGCATGTTCCGCAGCACCTCGGTGGTCATGACGACCACCGGCGCATCGGAGTTGATGCTGTTGTCGCCGGTGAGCAGGCCGACCTTCGCCGTGCCGTAGCGGCGGCACAGGTCGGCGTACTTCTGGTTCGACAACGCCTTGATGGGCGTCGTGTAGAAGCACTTCTTGCCCTGGTTCAGAGCGAGGTGGACGGCGAACTCGCCGACGATCGTCTTGCCGGAGCCGGTGGGGGCGGCCACCAGCACGCCCTTTCCGGCTTCGAGTGCCTGGCAGGCCTCGATCTGGAAGGGGTCGAGACCGAAGTCGTACATCTCGCGGAAGGAGGCGAGCGCGGTGGCCTGCTCGACAGCACGCCTACGGGCTGCCGCATACCGCTCGGCCGGTGAGAGGTCCTCTGTCATCGTGCTTTCGAGACTACCGGCCCCCACTGACAACAGGACGATCATTATCCGGATCGGCCATCCGTGAACACGGGATCCCCGCAGCTCAGGGACCCACGGCCGGCCCGGCACCCCGCCTACGGTCCAACGCGGAAGCGGCCGGCGGCGCCGCCTGGGCGCCCCGGCCGCTGCCCGCGGTGGGGTTGACGGTGTCCCTGGTGCGTCAGGTCACGTCGTCGTATCCGTTGACCCGGTCCGTGCCCGTGCCTGTGCCTGTGCCTGTGCCCTCGGGCAGGGCCCGGTTCGCCGACACGGACTCGATCTCCCCGATGTCCCCGGGCGTGAGGTCCAGGTCGGAGGCCTCGTCGTCACCTGGGCCTGAGGCCTCGCGGCGCGACTTGCGGCGGTCGTTGAGGAGCGAGAAGGCGACGGCACCGAAGTACAGGATCCAGATCGGTCCGGCGAGCGCCAGCATGGAGATCGGGTCGGTGCTGGGCGTCGCGACGGCCGCGAACACCGTGATGCCCATGATCATGCCGCGCCACCAGCCGAGCATGCGCTGGCCGGTGAGCACGCCGGTGAGATTGAGCATGATCAACAGCAGGGGCAGCTCGAAGGAGAGCCCGAAGACGACCACCATGCGCGTGACCAGCTGGAGCAGATCGTCCAGCGGCAGCAGGTTGTCCACCCCGCTCGGGGTGAACTCGATGAGCACCGTGGCCGTGGTGGGCAGCACCCGGTAAGCGAAGTAGCCGCCTCCCAGGAACAGCGGGGCACCCGTGAAGACGAACCCGTAGGCGTACTTCTTCTCGCTCCTGTGCAGGCCCGGGGCGACGAACGCCCACAGCTGGTACAGCCAGACCGGCGAGGCGAACACGACACCGGCCATCAGCGACACCTGCAGGGCGAGCGTGAAGGGCGCCAGCAGACCGTTGATCGTGATCCGTGCGCAACTCTGGGTGTCGTTGGAGTTGGCGGCGCTCGCCAGCTCCTCGAACGTCTTCCCACAGCCCACCGAGTCGAGGATCGGCTTGGTGAGGAAGTTGATGATGTCGTTGTAGAAGAAGGCGGCGACGACCGTGATGGCCACGATCGCCAGCATCGCCTTCGCGAGCCGGTTGCGGAGCTCACGAAGGTGCTCCGCGAGGGGCATCCGCCCCTCGGGATCCTTCTCCGTATTGCGGGCAGACTTCAGCAACCCACGTTCCCATCTCGTGCGGCGGGCCGGATGTCACCGGCCCTGCGTCAGCGCTTGGTCGTGTCCGTCGGCTCGGTGACCGGGCGGGAGCCGGTCACGTCACCGGGCGCGGCCTTGATGGTGCGCTGAGCCGAAGTCTCCTCGTGCGGCGGGGCGGACGCGGCGGTGCTGTTGTCCTGGCCCTCCGACTTCATCGCCTTGGCCTCGCTCTTGAGGATGCGCGCGGACTTGCCGAGCGAGCGGGCCATGTCCGGAAGCTTCTTCGCGCCGAACAGCAGGATGATGACGACGAGGATGAGAATGATCTCGGGAGCGCCGAGCCTTCCGAACATATGTCTTTACCTTCTCACCGAGGCGGCGGGTGTGGGGTACTGTCCGGCCAGTCGGACAAATGTCCGACTGGTCGTGCTGGCAGCGATCGTAACGCTCAAGGGTGAACGTCAGGCAATCCCTGTGCGTACTCCCAATCCGCGACCCGCGCCTCGTTTTCCGGGCCGCGCCCATGAGCGTACCCGCCCAAGCCGAGAAGGTGACAGGGCGAAGTCCCCCAAAGCACCCAACCCCCTTGACTCACAGGGCGTATCATCCCGACTCACACTCCGCCCGCAGAACGGGCCGCGCTCGCGGACGCCCGTTCCAGCTCCTCGGCGGCACGGTTGATACGGCTCGCGGAATCGCTCACCTGTCTACCGAGGCGCTGTGCCTCCAGGAAGACCCTGACTGCGAGCACACCGAGAACGGCGAGACCCAGAAACCCCACAGCGATCGCGAGCATCGGCCAGAACATGACGCCGAGCCTAAGCGACACCGGGAAGGTTCAACCACGCGCCCACGCCGCCCCGGCACCGCCAGGGCCTGTCCGGCAATTCCCGCCGGGCCCGCGACGCCTGGCGGGAATTGCCGGACGGGCCCGGCGAACTCGTCAGACCGTCGAGTGCAGCCGCAGGGTACGCACCCCGCCGCCGGTGAGCAGTTCGACGATGCGCTCACCGGCGGGCTTGCGCACGGCCAGACCGCACTCGGGGCAGGTGAAGGAGTAGAACGTCGTCTTGCTGGTCGCGCCGATGGCCAGCCGCAGGGCACCGGCGCTCAGCTCGAAGCTGGACCTGCACTCGGGGCAGCCGGCTCTGAACACCACGTCGGCCACGCTCTTCATACCGTCGAACGCGACCGCCACGGACATCTCCCGCACATCCTGCACACCGGACATCGCCGACCCGCTCACAGCCCTTGCTCCCCTTTTTGATGGTTCGTTCGCCCCCGGGACACACTGCACCGATATGCCCCTACCGGGGCGTCGCCGGGGCCGAGACCGGCGCACCCCTCCGGCTCACACGCGCCTGCCGTCAACTCCGTGGGGCGCACCCGAGGGTCCTGCCGACTCGCCGCGCCGAAGGTGGGGCTCGTCGTACGCGGTCTGCGGCCCGTCGTACGCCGCCAGTGCCTCCCGCGCCGCCTGCCGGGCGCTGTCCGCGAGGTCCTGGGGCGAGACGATCCGGCCATCGCGCCCGAGCCTCAGGGCGAGCCGGCGCAGCGACGTGGGATCGGGGGTCCGCAGCGTGATACACAGACCGCCGTCCGGCAGCTCGTCGGCGCTGTCGTGCGGGTAGTACTCGGCGACCCAGCGGCCACCGGGCCCGACCTCGACGACCACCTCGGGATCCTCCGCCGCGGGCTGGACGAGCGCCTCGGAGAGGTCGCGCAGCTCGATCTCGGGCGGCGCGGACGGCTCGTCGAGGATCTTGATCTCGGCGACCCGGTCGAGCCGGAAGGTGCGGCGCGCCTCGGAGCGGCGGCACCAGGCCTCGACATAGGTGTGACCGACGCTGACCAGGCGGATCGGGTCGATCTCGCGCTCGGTCACCTCGTCACGGGCCGGTGAGTAGTAGCGGATCCACAGACGGCGGCGCTCGGAGATCGCACGGTCGACGTCGGCGAAGACGCCGCCCTCCGACTCGAAGGTCACCGAGAGCCGGGAGCTGGCTCCGGCCGCCTCCCCCGCCGCCGCCTCCACCTTGGCGGTGGCTCGCAGCAGCGCCTGCCGGTCGCCCTCGCGCAGACCGGGCAGCGTGGACACGGCCCGGGCGGCCACGAGCAGCGCGGTGGCCTCGTCGGCCGCGAGCCGGAGCGGCTCGGCGACGTCATCGGGGTTGTGCCACCAGATCCGGTCACCGTCGGTGTCGATGTCGAGCAGGTCGCCGCCACGGAAGCTCGTACCGCACAGGGGCAGCACGTCCAGGTCGGAGATCAGCTCGTCCTCGGTGATCCCGAATGCGCGGGCGACGTCCTCGACGCGGGCGCCGGGGCGCTCCCTCAGATAGGTGACCAGGGAGAGCATCCGCCGGGTCTGGTCGATGGCGTTCGCCGGCCTGGCCGGTTTTCCCACCACTTTCTTACGCCCCCTCAGCCCTTGGCGACCGCGCGCAGCCGGTCCACCACGTCGGCCCGCAGCTCGGCCGGATCCAGCACCACCACATCGGGCCCGAACTCCACCAGCCAGGCATCCAGACCGTGCCCGTACGGAATCTCCAACTCGTCCCAGCCGTCTCCGAGTTCCCGTACCGCGGTCGCTTTCGCCCGCAAGGGGTAACCGGACCCCGTGCGCAGCCGGATCAGCGCGGAGCGGTCCGCGGTCTCGCCGGCCCAGCTCGCGACGGTCTCGCGCACGGTGACGACGTCCGGGACCTCGGCGGTGAAGGTGCCGCTCCGGGTGCGCACCCTCCCGGTGATGCGGGAGAGCCGGAAGACCCGCTCGGCACCGCGGCCACGGTCCCAGCCGGCCAGATACCAGTGACCGCGCCAGCACTCCAGCGCCCACGGCTCGACAGTGCGGGGCTCGGGGTGGGCGGCATTGGCCTTGCGGTACTCGAAGGCAACCGCCCGGCGGTCGCGGCACGCGAGCATCAGCGGCTCGAAGGCGGCCTCGTGCACGGGGATACGGGGCTCCAGGGCGCCATGGGCCTCGTACGGGTCGACGTCCTCGGGGAGGCCGGCAGCGCGCAGTTTCTGCAGGGCGCCGCTGGCCGCGCCCGCGAGACGGGCCTGCTGCCACACCTTGGCGGCGAGGCCGAGGGCGGCCGCTTCCTCGGCGTCGAGGGTGATGGGCGGGAGACGGTTGCTGTCACGGCGGGCCAGATAGCCGACGTCGCCGTCGAGGTTCTCCACCGTCTCGATGACCAGCCCGAGTTCGCGCAGATCGTCCTTGTCGCGCTCGAACATGCGGTTGAAGGAGTCGTCGGACCCGGCCGCGCTCCTGTCCGGCCCGAAGGCCTCGACGTAGGCCTCGATCGACTGGCGCAGTTCGCGCTTGCTGAGCGGCCGCCGCGTCCCGAGCAGACACAACGCCAGATTCATCAGCCGCTCGGCCTTGGCAATGGCCATCGACGCCCTACGTCCTCTCGGTAGGCCCTTCTGCCTGATGACCGTACCGCTCCGGAGTACCCCGGCAAAAGCCGAGGGCCCATGCCCGCGCAGGCATGGGCCCCAGATGATCGGAATCGTTCGGGCGCCGATCACACGGCGTACGACGACGGGCCCGTACGGCCCACGCATCGCGCCGGACGATCACGCTCCGGCGCGCCGGTGCTCACCGGCCGCACCCCGTGGACATCCGTCGTCGGCTCGGCTCCGGAGACCGGCTCAGACCGCGACCAGGTCGCAGACGAAGATCAGCGTCTCACCGGGGGCGATGCGGCCGCCACCGGCACCGCGGTCGCCGTAGGCGAGGTGGGCGGGGATCGTCAGCTGACGGCGCCCACCGACCTTCATGCCCTGCACGCCCTGGTCCCAGCCCGGGATGACCTGGCCGACACCGAGCTGGAACTGCAGCGGTGTGCCGCGGTTCCAGGACGCGTCGAACTCCTCGCCCGTGGAGAAGGCCACGCCCACGTAGTGGACGGAGACGGTGTCGCCCGCCTTGGCGACCGGCCCGTCACCCTCCCAGATGTCCTTGATCTCAAGGTCCTTCGGGGGCTCGCCGCCCGGGAAGTCGATCTCGGGCTTGTCGATGTTCACTTCATCACTCCTTGTTGCGTGACCTGCGTCGGGAACAGTCTCACAGACCACTGAGGTCACGCGGTGCCGAGGATGTCCACCACGAAGACCAGCGTGTTCTTGGCCAGCTCACTGCTGGGGTTCGCGCCGTAGCCGAGGGAGGGCGGAATCACCAGCAGCACACGGTCGCCCACGTTCTTGCCGACGAGGCCCTTGTCCCAGCCCGCCACCACGGAGCCGGTACCGATCTGGAAGGCGGTGGCGCCACCGTGGTCCCAGGAGGAGTCGAACTTCTTGCCGTCCTCCCACTTGACCCCGGTGTACTGGGCGATGAGCGCCTGGCCCGCCTCGACCTTCTTGCCGTCGCCCTTGATCAGCACCTGCTCCTTGAGCTCCTTGGGAGCCTTGGCGCCCTTGGGGATGGTGATGGTCGCCGCCTTCTGCGACGGGGCCGACACCTCGGGCATCCCCGCCTCGGGAGCCGCCTGCTCACCCTTGACCTCGGCCTTGGCATCCACGGAAGCGGCACCGACCGGGTCGACCACCCAGATCAGCACGTCGTTCGCGGAGATACCGGAAGAAGGGTTCAGGCTCTTGCCGAGCAGATCGCCCGCGGTGCCCTGAACGAGGATCCGGCTGCCCGGCTTCTTCCCCTTCAGAGCGTCGAGGACCTTGCCGGGCATTTGCTGGCTCGCCTTGCCGATCTGTTCGACGGACTGCCGCCGGGGCGTCTTCTCACCGGTCGCCGCAGCCCAGGTGCCGCCGAGTTCCTGGGCGCCCTCCCACTTCTCGACGGTCCAGTCCAGCCGGACGAAGTCGGAGGCCTTGATCGCGGTTCCGCTGCCCTCCGAGACCGTCTCGACCACGGTCTTCTTGGACGGCTCGGCGTCCTTGGGTACGGAGATCTCGGGCTTCGCCCCGACCTTCCCCTTGACCTGGGCGACGCCTCCCGCCGACTCACCGCTGCCCCCGCCGTCCGATCCGCACGCGGCGGTGAACAACAGGGCGGGAACGGCCAGCAGCGCGGCCACGCGTCGTTTCATGTTGTAGTTCATCAGTCCAACTGGGCTCGGAGGTGGGGGGCAATGGCCGCCACTCTACGACGTACGCGCTCCCGGGACGGATCAACGCAAGACACGCCGTCGCCCGGCTGGATTCCGGCCCCGGCGACGTTCACCGCGTATGCGACCCACCGCCCGCCGTCCGCCATGCGACTGTTTTACGAACATTTACCGGCATGCACGAACCAAAACCATGCACGGACCCGAAACGCGGCAGGAGGGAATGACTCAGAAACGCCCGGTGCCGGGAGGTACGAGTACCTCCCGGCACCGGGCGTCCCGCGTCGGCCGGCCCCAGGCCGGCCGACATCGGCTCACATTCCGGCGATCAACTTCTCCACCCGGTCATCCACGGAACGGAACGGGTCCTTGCACAACACGGTCCGCTGGGCCTGGTCATTGAGCTTGAGATGCACCCAGTCGACAGTGAAGTCACGACGCTGCTCCTGCGCACGCCGGATGAAGTCACCGCGCAGCCGGGCCCGAGTGGTCTGCGGTGGAACGGACTTGCCCTCGAAGATCTTCAGGTCATTGCAGATCCGGGTGGCCTGCCCCTTCTTCTCCAGGAGGTAGTACAGCCCTCGACGACGGTGGATGTCGTGGTAGGCGAGGTCTATCTGGGCGACCCGCGGGTGCGACATGGTCATGTTGTGCTTGGCGCGGTACCGCTCGATGAGCTTGTACTTCATCACCCAGTCGATCTCGGTACCGATCCGGTCGAGGTCCTCCGACTCGATGGCGTCCAGCGTGCGGCCCCACAGCTCCAGGACCTGCTCGACCGTGCCGGTACGGATGCCCCGGCGCTCGCAGAAGTCCAGGGCCTTCTCGTAGTACTCGCGCTGCACCTCCAGGGCGGAGGCCTCACGGCCACTGGCCAGGCGCACCTTGCGGCGGCCGGTGATGTCATGACTGACCTCACGGATCGCCCGGATGGGGTTCTCCAGAGTGAGGTCACGCATGACCGTGCCCGCCTCGATCATGCGGAGCACCAGGTCGGTGGCGCCGACCTTCAGCAGCATGGTCGTCTCGGACATGTTCGAGTCGCCCACGATCACATGCAGGCGGCGGTAACGCTCGGCGTCCGCATGCGGCTCGTCGCGCGTGTTGATGATCGGCCGGGAACGGGTCGTCGCCGAGGAGACACCCTCCCAGATGTGCTCGGCACGCTGACTGACGCAGTACACGGCGCCGCGCGGAGTCTGCAGCACCTTGCCGGCGCCGCACAGCAACTGCCGTGTGACGAGGAACGGAATGAGGATGTCCGCGAGCCGGGAGAACTCCCCGTGCCGGGCCACCAGATAGTTCTCGTGGCAGCCGTAGGAGTTGCCCGCCGAGTCGGTGTTGTTCTTGAAGAGGTAGACGTCGCCCGCGATTCCCTCCTCGTGCAGGCGGCGTTCGGCGTCGACCAGGAGTCCCTCGAGAATGCGCTCGCCGGCCTTGTCGTGGGTGACCAGTTCGATCACGTTGTCACATTCGGGTGTCGCGTATTCCGGATGTGAGCCCACGTCGAGATAGAGGCGGGCCCCGTTCCGCAGAAAGACATTGCTGCTGCGGCCCCATGACACGACACGGCGGAAGAGGTACCGCGCCACCTCGTCAGGAGACAGGCGGCGCTGTCCCCTGAACGTGCACGTGACGCCGTACTCGTTCTCCAGCCCGAAAATGCGGCGGTCCATGACTGAACATTACGCCCGATCCCCTGAGCTGAAACGGGGTTCGACAGCACGGTTCGGATCATTTTCCGCCGCGACCGCAACCACCGCACCCTCACGAGGAACTGCGAGGACCCGCCCGGTGACCAGCAGGACCAGCAGAGAGACACCCCCCGCGGCGCCCGGCACCACGAAACCCCACAGGGCCCCGCCCGCCTCCACGACAGGCCCCGCGAGCCCCGTACCGACCGAACTGCCCACCGTGAACGTCGTCACAAGCCAGGAGAAAGCCTCGGTGACGGTGCCCCTCGGCGCGTGCCGGTCGACAAGGACGAAGGCGCAGGCGATGCAGGGGGCGAGAAAGACACCTGCGAGCGCCGAGAGCGCCGTCATGGCGACCGGGCCGGGCATCAGCATCAGCGGCAGGTAACAGACCGCCAGAAGAGCCACCAGCACACGCAGTCGGCGCTCCGGCGCTCCGCTCCACTGCCGCGCCCCGTACACCGTTCCGCCGACGAGCGCGCCCAGCCCCAGGCCCGCCATCAGCCAGCCGTACACCGCGTCGCCGCCGCGGCTGTCCGCATACGAGGCTGCAGCAACCGTGATGGAACCCAGCGCGATACCGACGAACAGGAACGCCGACAGCATCACCAGCAACCCCGGCGAACGCAGCGCGCCGAGCCAGTGGGCCTCGCGCGGCGCCGACCGCCACGCGCGCGAGGGCGCCGACACGACCACCGAGAGGGCACCCAGAACACCTATGACGTTCAGCAGGACGAGTGCCGCCCGGGCGGACCACAGCGACACGCTCAGCGTCACGAGCAGGGGTCCGAGGGTGAACATGACCTCCTGGGCCACGGCGTCCATCGCGTACGCCCTGTGCACCTGTTCCTCCTTACGGAGGACAGAGGGCCACAGCGCCCGCAGACCGCCCTCCAGAGGAGGCGTGAAAAGCCCGGCGACCGCCACGAACACGTACGCCGCCGCCAGCTGCTCGACGCCAGTGAAAGCGAAGCCGACCATCCCGAGGGCCGAGACAAGCGCGGCCGCCATCTGGACACGCGGCTGCCCGTGAAGGTCCACGAGACGGCCCAGCACCGGTTGGCCCACGGCGTTGGCGACGCCGTACACCGCTACCAGGGCCCCCGCGAGGCTGTACGAACCGCCCTCCGCCCGCACGAAGAGCATGACGGCCATCGCGCCCGTGATGTTCGGCAGCCGGCCCACGAGCGTGCCGGCCAGCAGACGCGCGGCGTGCCGCGTCCTGAGGATCTCCAGATATCCGACAGCCATGTCCCCGCCCTATCTCCTCGTCCAACACCTCGACACCTGGAACAACACCGGGAACAAGGCCCGGAAGCGCTACGTGTTACGTATAACGTCCTTCGCCATACGTACCATGTGCGCTGTCCACGAGTCCAGACGAAGGAGCAGCTCACGGTGGCACGAGGCAGCACCCGCCCGACGAGCCGTGACGTCGCCCAGGCCGCAGGAGTGTCCCAGGCCGCCGTCTCCCTGGTCCTCGGCGACAAATGGCGCGGACGGGTGTCACAAACCACAGCCGAACGCGTCCGCCAGGCCGCACGCGAACTGGGCTACCGGCCGAACCTCGCCGCCCGCAACCTCCGACTCGGCCGCACCCGGACCGTGCTGCTCGTGGTCCCCGCCCTCACCACGGAGTTCTTCGGCGGCGTCTACACAGGCGCCGCCCGAGTCGCCGCCCAGCACGGCTTCGGCGTGGTGCTGTACCCGTCCCCCGCAGGCATCGGACCCGCCCGGGACCCCTTCGCCTCCGCACAGGCAGCCCTCGACGGCGTGATCGCCTCCTCCATGGCCGCCGACGCCCTCACCGACATCCGCGGCGACCAACTCCCCCTCGTCATGCTCGACAGCGACCCACAGGGCAGCCTCGGCGCGGCAACGGTCAACCTCGACATCGCCGACGCCGTACGACAGATCACAGACCACCTGCTGAACCTCGGCCACCGCCACTTCCTCCACCTGGCAGCCGACATCGCATCCTGGACCTTCGAAGTACGGGCCCACGAACTCGCGACACGACTGTCCGACGTCCCGGGCACACTCCTCCGCACTGCCCGCGCACCGATCTCCATCGAGGACTCCGTGACAGCCGCCGAAGCAGCCCTCTCAGCTCCGGGCCCACGTCCCACAGCTCTCGTCTGCGACGACGACAAACTGGCCGCCGGCGCCTACAAGGCCGCCCGCCGCCTCGGGCTGCGCATCCCCGAGGACGTGTCCGTCACGGGCCTCGACGACCTGGCCCTGGCCCAGGCCCTCGACCCCGAGCTCACCACCGTCCGCCTGGACGCCGAGCTCTTCGGAGAACGGGGCATGCAGGCCCTGCTCGCCGTCCTGGAGGGCCGTACACCGGACGGTGGGGACATCCCCGTGGAACTGATGATCCGGGGCTCCACAGCGCCCCCAAGGGCGTGAATGACGCTCACCCTCGCGCGCAGCGCACTCACCCCCTCCAACGCCGCGCGCCCCGGCCTCATCGGCCGGGGCGCACTATCGAGCGGCGGGTACTGGGCGGCCACTACTCCTCGTCGGAGTCCTCGGCCTCCGCAGCCGTCTCCGCGCCGTTGGCCTCCAGCAGGCGGGACAGCTGACGGCCCCCGATGCGCTTGAACTTCCGCTTCTGCGGGCGCGTGCGGTCGAGGACGGCGACCTCCAGACGCTCGGCGGGAATCTCCCGCTCACTGCCGTTCGTGTCACGCGACAGGGCCTGAACAGCCAGCTTCAGCGCCTCGGCGAGCGACATACCGTCCTGGTGCCGCTGGTCGAGATAGCTGCTGATCTGCTCGGCATTACCCCCGACCGCGACCGCGCCGTGCTCGTCCACGATCGAGCCGTCGTGCGGCAGGCGGTAGATCTGGTCGCCCTCCGGGGTCTCCCCCACCTCGGCGACCACCAGCTCCACCTCGTACGGCTTCTCGGCCTGGGACGAGAAGATCGTCCCCAGCGTCTGCGCGTAGACGTTGGCCAGACCCCGGGCGGTCACATCGTCGCGGTCATAGGTGTAACCCCGCAGGTCGGCGTAGCGGACGCCACCGATCCGGAGGTTCTCGTACTCGTTGTACTTGCCGGCCGCCGCGAAGCCGATCCGGTCATAGATCTCACTGAACTTGTGCAACGCACGGGACGGGTTCTCACCGACGAAAACGATGCCGTCGGCGTACTGCAGCACAACCAGGCTGCGACCACGCGCGATGCCCTTACGGGCGTACTCCGCCCGGTCGGCCATCGCCTGCTGGGGTGAGACATAGAACGGCGTCGACACCGGTTATCCGTCCCTTTCTGTGGAAGTCACTGGATCACCTTGACAAGAAACGGCAGCCCTCTACAGCAGCGCGGCCCGCGGACCGTCGGGCTGCTCCAGGCGCCGCGCCAGGATCGAGCGGGCGATCTCGGAGGACTCCTCCTCGGTGAGCCGACGGAAGCCGTCCTCGGTGATCACGGTGACGATCGGATAGATCCGGCGGGCGACATCGGGACCGCCCGTCGCCGAGTCGTCGTCGGCCGCGTCGTACAGGGCCTGGACCACCAGGGTCGTGGCCTCTTCCTCACTCAGGTCGTCACGGAAAAGCTTCTTCATGGCGCCGCGCGCGAAGATCGAACCGGAGCCCGTGGCCGCGAAGCCCGTCTCCTCGGAACGGCCGCCCGTCACGTCGTACGAGAAGATCCGGCCCTTCTCACGGTCGACGTCGAACCCGGCGAACAACGGGACCACGGCGAGACCCTGCATGGCCATGCCCAGGTTGGAACGGATCATGGTCGACAGACGGTTGGCCTTGCCCTCCAGAGACAGCTGGGCACCCTCGACCTTCTCGAAGTGCTCCAGCTCCAGCTGGAAGAGCTTGACCATCTCGACGGCCAGGCCGGCCGTACCGGCGATACCGACGGCCGAGTACTCGTCCGCCGGGAACACCTTCTCGATGTCACGCTGAGCAATGACGTTACCCATGGTGGCCCGACGGTCACCGGCCAGCACCACACCACCCGGGAAGGTGACGGCAACGATCGTCGTGCCGTGCGGGGCCTCGATCACGCCCTGGGTGGGCGGCAGCTGCCGGTTGCCCGGGAGAATCTCCGGCTGGTGCTCGGCCAGGAAGTCCATGAACGAGGACGAACCAGGCGTCAGGAAGGCAGCTGGTAGACGCCCGGTGCTACGAGGATTGGCTTCCACGCGTTTCCTTCCAGGTAGTCGGCAGCTCGGTACGCAGCTTCGGGGTCATCCCTCAACAGGCCGAGGCCGGAATTGCAGTTGAAGCACAGTACGCCACGGACCCTACCCGTCTCATGGCAGTGATCCACATGAACAGCAGGAGCCTCCAGACAGATCACACAAAGACCCATCTGCGAGGCAATCATCTCGTCACGTTCGGCCACCGTCAGACCGTACTTGCGTCGAAGATGTTGTGCGGGCGCCACTGCCGCCTTGCAGGCCTTGCAGCGGCTGGCCAAACCATCGGGAGCGCTGCTCTTTCGATGCCACTCGCTGTGCGGCTTTACCTCCCCGCACCCCCGACAGCGCTTATGCCCCTCAAGCACGTTGTCGTCGGGACCGAGTACTGGAGGCTCCTGTGCTCGACAGTGATAGTTGGTCGCACAGTCCCGGCAATGTCGCTGCAAGCCATCGAGGTTCGACCGCTTACGAGCGAAGGCTGTGCGCGGCTTGTACTCGCCGCACCGCACACAGCGCTTCACACCTACTCCGCTTGTCAACTCCAGCGCCCCCGACACCTTCGATTCGAAGGCTACTCGCCACCTTTCTGAACGAAACTTCGAACGAAGTCCTCTGCGTTCTCCTCGAGCACATCATCGATTTCGTCCAGAACCGAGTCCACGTCGTCGCTCAGCTTCTCCTGCCGCTCCTTGAGGTCCTCGCTCGCCTGTGCCTCAGGCGCCTGCTCCTCGACCTCCTCGGTAGAGCGTGTGGCCTTCTGCTGTCCGCCGCCGGTGTCCTTGGTCGCCATAACCCTCACCCCGCTCAGTTCGCCCGACATGGTCGGCATTGCTGCCGATCGGTCTTGATCAGACCCTACAAGCCGGGTCTGACATTGGCCCCGCAGTTGCTACAACGTCCGGGAACCACCTCGATGATTCCCGGACGGCGTCTTTTCCACCCTGCACGCCCGCCCCCGCCGAAGCACCCGCTCAGCCGCCGGACAGGACCTTGACCAGGTCTTCTGCGGTGCGGCAGCGGTCCAGGAGCTCCTTGACGTGATTACGCGTTCCGCGAAGCGGTTCCAGGGTTGGAACGCGCTGGAGGGAGTCCCGGCCGGGCAGGTCGAAGATCACCGAGTCCCAGGAGGCCGCCGCGACGTCGTCGGCGTACTGCTCCAGGCAGCGGCCGCGGAAGTAGGCGCGTGTGTCCTCCGGGGGCTTCGTACGGGCTTGCTCCACGTCCGTCTCGTCGAGCAGCCGCTTGATCTTGCCGCGGGCCGCGAGGCGGTTGTAGAGGCCCTTCTCGGCGCGTACGTCGGCGTACTGGAGGTCGATGAGGTGCAGCCGGGCCGCGTCCCAGTCGAGGCTGTCGCGGCGCCGGTAGCCCTCCATGAGCTCGCGCTTGGCGACCCAGTCGAGTTCGCCGGAGAGGCTCATGGGGTCGTTCTCCAGCCGGTTGAGGGTGTCCTCCCAGCGGGTCAGGACGTCCTTGGTCTGGTCGTCGGCGTCGGCTCCGAAGCGCTCCTCGACGTATTTGCGCGAGAGCTCGTAGTACTCCATCTGGAGTTGTACGGCGGTCAGGGTGCGGCCGCTGCGGAGTGTGACGAGGCGCTCGAGCGAGGGGTCGTGCGAGACCTGGTGGAGGGTGCGTACGGGCTGGTCGACGGCGAGGTCGACGGCGATGAAGCCGTCCTCGATCATGGACAGCACGAGGGCCGTGGTGCCCAGCTTGAGGTAGGTGGAGATCTCCGACAGGTTCGCGTCGCCGATGATCACGTGGAGGCGGCGGTACTTCTCGGCGTCCGCGTGGGGTTCGTCCCGTGTGTTGATGATGGGGCGCTTCAGCGTCGTCTCCAGGCCTACCTCGACCTCGAAGTAGTCCGCTCGCTGGCTGAGCTGGAAGCCGTGTTCGTGCCCGTCCTGGCCGATGCCGACGCGGCCCGCTCCGGCGATGACCTGGCGGGAGACGAAGAACGGTGTGAGGTGGCGCACGATGTCCGAGAAGGGGGTCTCCCGCTTCATCAGGTAGTTCTCGTGCGTGCCGTAGGAGGCGCCCTTGTTGTCGGTGTTGTTCTTGTAGAGGTGGATCGGCTGGGCGCCGGGGAGCTGGGCCGCGCGTTCGGCGGCTTCCGCCATGATCCGTTCGCCGGCCTTGTCCCACAGGACGGCGTCGCGGGGGTTGGTGACCTCGGGCGCGCTGTACTCCGGGTGGGCGTGGTCGACGTACAGTCGTGCGCCGTTTGTGAGGATCACGTTGGCCAGGCCGATGTCCTCGTCGGTGAGCTGGCTGGCGTCGGCGGCCTCGCGGGCGAGGTCGAAGCCTCGCGCGTCCCGTAGCGGGTTCTCCTCCTCGAAGTCCCAGCGGGCCCGGCGGGCCCGGTGCATCGCCGCGGCGTAGGCATTGACGATCTGGGACGAGGTGAGCATGGCATTGGCATTGGGGTGGCCGGGGACGGAGATGCCGTACTCCGTCTCGATGCCCATTACTCGCCGTACGGTCATGCGGCCCTCCTTGCCGGGCGGCGCCCTCGGTCGGGGGCGGCGCTCAAGTACCGCTGGCGCTCCGGTGCGTGTGCGGTGCCCGTCCCCGCACTGCGCGACTCGGCGGTACGAAAGAGCCTAGAACGCCTCTGCGCTGGTGGGGAGATCATTTGCGTCATTGCCTTGCTCCAGCCGTGCCCTGAAAACAGTCGGCTGCGGGTACCCCCAGAAGGGCACCCGCAGCCGCCCTGGCTATTACAGGTACTGTCCGGTGTTCGCCACCGTGTCGATGGAGCGTCCGGTGTCCGCACCCTGCTTTCCGGTGATCAGCGTACGGATGTAGACGATCCGTTCGCCCTTCTTTCCGGAGATCCGAGCCCAGTCGTCCGGGTTGGTCGTGTTGGGCAGGTCTTCATTCTCCTTGAATTCGTCCACGCATGCCTGGAGGAGGTGGGAGACCCTGAGGCCTTTCTGGTTTTTCTCCAGGAAGTCCTTGATGGCCATCTTCTTGGCACGGCCGACGATGTTCTCGATCATGGCGCCGGAGTTGAAGTCCTTGAAGTAGAGGACTTCCTTGTCGCCGTTGGCGTAGGTGACCTCCAGGAAGCGGTTTTCCTCCGATTCGGCGTACATCTGTTCCACGGCGGTCTGGATCATGCTCTGGACCGTGGACGTCTTGTCGCCGCCGTGCTCGCCGAGGTCGTCGGTGTGCAGCGGGAGACGCTCGGTGAGGTACTTCTGGAAGATGTCCTTGGCCGCTTCGGCGTCCGGACGCTCGATCTTGATCTTCACGTCGAGGCGGCCGGGGCGCAGGATGGCGGGGTCGATCATGTCCTCGCGGTTGGAGGCGCCGATCACGACCACGTTCTGCAGGCCTTCCACGCCGTCGATCTCGGCGAGGAGCTGGGGGACGATCGTGTTCTCGACGTCCGAGCTGACTCCGGAGCCGCGGGTGCGGAAGAGGGATTCCATCTCGTCGAAGAAGACGATGACGGGGGTGCCCTCGCTGGCCTTCTCCCGTGCGCGCTGGAAGACGAGGCGGATCTGCCGCTCGGTCTCGCCGACGTACTTGTTCAGGAGCTCGGGGCCCTTGATGTTGAGGAAGAAGCTCTTGCCGGCGGCCACGCCGGTCACCTCGGCGACCTTCTTGGCGAGCGAGTTCGCCACGGCCTTGGCGATCAGCGTCTTGCCGCATCCGGGGGGTCCGTACAGCAGGACGCCCTTCGGCGGCCGCAGCTCGTGCTCCTTGAAGAGGTCGGGGTAGAGGTAGGGGAGCTCGACGGCGTCGCGGATCATTTCGATCTGGTTGCCCAGGCCGCCGATCTGCTCGTAGCCGATGTCGGGCACCTCTTCGAGGACGAGTTCCTCGACCTCGCTCTTGGGTACGACCTCGTAGACGTAACCGGACCTCGGTTCGAGCAGCAGGGCGTCGCCGGGGCGGATGGTGACGTCCAGCAGCGGCTCGGCGAGCCGTACCACCCGCTCCTCGTCGGTGTGCCCGAGCACCAGGGCGCGCTCGCCGTCCTCGAGGATCTCCTTGAGGGTGACGATGTCCCCGACCCGCTCGTACTCCATGGCCTCGACCACGTTGAGCGCTTCGTTGAGCATTACTTCCTGGCCGCGCCGGAGCTCGTCGAGCTCGACGCTTGGGCTGACGTTCACCCGGAGTTTGCGGCCGCCGGTGAAGATGTCGGCGGTGCCGTCCTCGTTCGCTGTGAGGAAGACTCCGAAGCCGGCCGGCGGCTGTGCGAGCCGGTCGACCTCTTCCTTGAGGGCCACGATCTGGTCGCGGGCCTCACGGAGCGTGTTCGCGAGTCGCTCGTTCTGGGCGGACACGCCGGCCAGGTTGGTCTGCAGCTCGACGATCCGCTCTTCGAGAATCCTCGTGTGTCGCGGAGAGTCGGCGAGCTTGCGTCGCAGGACGGCGATCTCCTGCTCAAGGTAGGCGATCTGCCCGGCCGGGTCGTCGGACCCTCGTCCCGGGCGGATGCCGCGGTTCATGTCGTCGTCGTGGGCTGCCACGGTCCTCACCTCCTCCAAGGGGAGCTGGACGCTTCCAGACCCTACCTGGGTGGGTGTCGATTGAAACCCCTAGATCACAAAGACTGTCAAGGTGTGTCCGATCTTCACCCTTGCGCTCTCCCTCACGCCAGGGGAATACCCACCGAACATGATTGGGAAGCGGGCGGAGGTAGGGTCGAAGAGTTCAACACCCGTCAGAGCTGGGCCGACTTGTCTTTGTCCTGGTTCGGTTGGCGCAGGAAAAGGCAGGAGAGATGACCGTGCAGCAGGAGGCCGGAGCAGGCGGCGAGGCGCTGGAGGTCTGGATCGACCAGGACCTGTGCACCGGCGACGGTATCTGCGCCCAGTATGCCCCGGAGGTCTTCGAGCTCGACATCGACGGCCTGGCCTATGTGAAGGGCTCGGACGACGAGTTGCTGCAGGCTCCGGGCGCGACAACAGCCGTACCGCTGACGCTTCTCACGGATGTCGTGGACTCCGCGAAGGAGTGTCCCGGCGAGTGCATCCATGTGCGTCGAGTTTCGGACAGGGTCGAGGTGTACGGTCCCGACGCGGAGTGACCTGACAGGCACCCTGTGTGACCTTTGTCTGTTTCCTCACAGCCCTGGGGCGGCCGCGGTCGCGGCTGCGGAGGCATGCGTCACATGCTGCGGGCCTCGGGGAGCCTGGAGCGGACGAACGCGCCGTTCTTCCACTGCCACTTGGCGCGGTCCGTCACGTCGGGGCAGCAACTCGGTACGTCGATCGAGGAGTAGCCGAGCAGTGTGGCTGTCACCGAGGCGTCACGCACGGCGAAGTCCTGGACGGTGAACCGGTCCTTCGGGTTGATCAGGGTGGCGACCACGCGGGGCCGGGTGGCGGTGCCCTGGGTGAGGACGTAGACGCCGTCGGGCGGGGTTCCGGAGCCCGCGTCGCAGCGGACCACGGCGACGGTCTCCGGTATGCCGTCGCCGTCGAGGTCTCCGGAGGCCTTCTTCCGCACCAAGGCGTTGGTGGGCCCGCACTCGATGGGGAAGTCGACGCCGGTGGGGTCCGGGGCCTTCGCGGTGGCCGGGGCGGACCGTGTCTCGGCGCCGGGCTGGACCGCGGTCGCCGGATCGGGTTGCAGCAGTGAGGACAGGGCGACGACGGCGGAGAGCGCGGTGGCCGTGGCGACCCAGTGGATCGGGCGGGTGTGCGTGTGCGCGAGTTCCGGGACGGCGGATTGCTGCACGAGAGATGTGTCTCCTGTGAGGGCTGTGCCGGTGGGGGTGGACCGCATGGTGCCACACGTCACAGTGCGGGGGAACGGCGGGGTGCGGTCTTCTGTTGCGTGTTCATGGAGTTGGGGTTCCGGGAGTGCCGCAGCGCCGTGGCCGTGTCGTCTTGTCGACAGGGATTTGGTCTCGTCAACAGAAGAGCGCCGTGGCCGAGTTCCCGGTCGGTTCCGGGAACTCGGCCACGGCGCTCGTGCGTTGGACGCGGCACCGGGCCGCCTCAGTGTCCGGCGCCTCCGTCGGCGTTCGGGCCGGCGTAGTCCTCGCCGTAGGCGCCCTTGGCGGGGCGGCGGCGGCGCATGGGCGGTTCGACGCCGTCCGCGAGGCGGCGGGCGGTGAGCAGGAAGCCGGTGTGGCCGATCATCCGGTGGTCGGGGCGGACGGCGAGGCCCTCGATGTGCCAGTTGCGGATCATCGTTTCCCAGGCGGTCGGCTCGTTGAAGCAGCCGATCTCGCGGATGGACTCGACGGTCCGGGCGAGTTGGGTGGTGGTTGCCACGTAGCAGCACAGGATGCCGCCGGGGACGAGTGCCTTGGAGACGGCGTCCAGGCATTCCCAGGGGGCGAGCATGTCGAGGATGACGCGGTCGACGTCGGTGTCGCTCAGGTTGTCCTGGAGGTCGCCGACGGTGAGCTGCCAGGCGGGGTGCGCGCCGCCGAAGTAGCGCTCCACGTTCGCCTGCGCGATCTCGGCGAAGTCCGCGCGGCGCTCGTACGAGTGCAGCATGCCCTGGTCGCCGATGGCCCGCAGCAGGAAGCTGCTGAGTGAGCCGGAGCCGACGCCTGCTTCCACGACGCGGGCGCCGGGGAAGATGTCGGCGAAGGCGAGGATCTGCCCCGCGTCCTTGGGGTAGACCACGGCGGCGCCGCGGGGCATGGACAGGACGTAGTCGGGGAGCAGGGGGCGCAGCGCCAGGTAGGCGACGTTCCCCGTGGTGCGGACAACACTGCCCTCGGGCGCGCCGATCAACTCGTCGTGTGGGAAGGAACCCTTGTGGGTGTGGAAGTTCTTCCCCGCTTCGAGCGTGAACGTGTAGTGGCGTCCCTTGGGGTCGGTCAGCTGTACCTGGTCCCCGACCTTGAAGGGCCCGCGACGGCGGGCGGCACCGGTCGGTTCGGACATGTGACCAGCCTACCGGTCCTGGAGGGGGGTGAAGACCACGGTGTGTGTGCTCGGTGTTCAGCTGGGGCGTGCCATCGCCTTGACGAAGGCGCGTTCCACATCGGCCGCCGAGAGGACGCCGTAGATCTCGCCGGAATCCTCCACCACGAGGTATTCGGTGGCGGGGGCGGCGCGCAGGGCGTCGAGGAGGTCCTCGCCGGCGAGTTCCGCGGAGACGCGCATGCCGTCGGTGAGTTCCTGGGCGAGGCCGCTGACGGCGACCCAGGGGCGGCGGTGCTCGGGTACGCCGACGATGGCGGCCTCGCGGACCAGTGACAGGGGCTCGCCCTCGGCGTCGACGACGACCAGGGCGCGGGCGCCGGCGTCGTTGGCGCGGCGCAGCGCTTCGGAGAGCGGGGTGTCGGTCTGTACGGGGACCGCGCGGCGGGTGAGGTTGCGGGCACGCAGCTCGGGCAGGTGTTCGCGCAGGCGGGCCATGCGGAGGCTGTTGCCGGCGCCGGTCCAGATGATGGCGGCGAGGATCGCGGCGAGCAGGGCGTCGGTGACGGTGTCCATGCCGCCGAGGTTCTCGGCGCCCGTGCCGAGCGCGCCGGACTGGGTGAGCAGGGGGAGCCCGATCAGTACGGAGACGGCGAGGGCGCGGCCGACCCAGGCGGCGGCGACGGTGCCGCTCATCGGTTTGCCGGTGATCTTCCAGACGACGGCGCGGAGCATGCGGCCGCCGTCGAGGGGCAGTCCGGGCAGCAGGTTGAACGCGGCCACGATCAGGTTGGAGATCATCAGCCCGGCCAGCAGCACGCCGGGGACGGTGCCGGGCTCGACCGTCTGGAGGGCGACGTAGAAGACGCCGGCGAGGACCAGCGAGAGCAGCGGTCCGACGAAGGCCAGCACGAATTCGCGGCCCGGGGTCTCGGACTCCTTCTCGATCTCGGAGACTCCGCCGAAGAACTGCAGCTGGATGCGGCGCACCGGCAGCTTGAAGCGCAGTGCCGCGATGGTGTGGGCGAGTTCGTGGACGAGTACGGAGGCGTAGAAGGCCACCGCGAAGAACAGCGACACGAGGTATCGGGCGTTGCCGAGTTCGGGCAGGACACGGTCCAGTTGGCCGCCGAACACCCAGGTGATCAGCGCGGCCACGAGGAACCAGCTGGGCGCGACGTACACGGGCACGCCGAAGGGGCGTCCCATGAGGATCCCGCCGCCGGGCTCCTTGGGCCGCTGAGGCGGTTTGCGGTCACCGGCGGCGGGATCCTCATGGGAC
>NZ_VMNX01000054.1 GCF_009377235.1 Streptomyces acidicola | reverse complement strand
CGCCCACGGCTCCCGGAGCTGGCGGAACTACCGGAGCGCGATCAACTACCCCCGTACGACGGCGACAGCGACCCGCGTCCTGCGCCAACTGGCCCACGATCCCCGCACCATCGCGCTGATGCTCCTCATCCCGTGCGTGATGCTCTTCCTGCTCCGCTACGTGTTCGACGGAAGCCCGCGCACCTTCAACAGCATCGGCGCATCGCTGCTGGGCATCTTCCCTCTGATCACGATGTTCCTGGTCACGTCCATCGCCACCCTGCGCGAACGCACCTCCGGCACCCTCGAACGCCTCCTCACCCTGCCCCTCGGCAAGGCCGACCTCATCGCGGGCTACGCCCTGGCCTTCGGCACCCTGGCGATCATCCAGTCTGCCCTGGCCACTGGCCTGGCCGTCTGGTTCCTGGACCTGGACGTCACCGGCTCCCCCTGGCTCCTCCTCGTCGTCGCTGTCCTGGACGCCCTCCTCGGCACCGCCCTGGGCCTCTTCATCTCGGCCTTCGCCACCTCCGAGTTCCAGGCGGTCCAGTTCATGCCGGCCGTGATCTTTCCTCAACTCCTCCTCTGCGGCCTCTTCACCCCCCGCCCGGACATGCACCCCGTCCTGGAAGCCATCTCCAACGCCCTCCCCATGTCCTATGCAGTCGACGGCATGAACGAGGTCCTCAAGCACACCGACCTGACCGCCAACTTCATGCGCGACGTCCTGATCGTGGCCGCCTGCGCCCTACTGGTCCTGGCCCTGGGAGCCGCCACCCTGAGACGCCGAACAACATGAGTCGTTTCGCCCCCCGCTCCCCCCCGGGCCCGCCTGATCTCGAAGCGTGAGGCCCGGGGCGGAGCCCTGAGCCCCGAATCCCAGGGCTCCAGGCGACGTAGCCCTCTTGGCGGGGTCGCAGGGGCGGAGCCCCTGGCGATGGGATGGGTAGGGGCGGCGGGGGCGAGGCAACCCTCAGCGACCCGGTCGTACCGTCACGTCATTGATTTCCGCATCCCTGGGGAGATCCAGAGCCATCAGGATCGTCGTCGCCACCGACTCCGGGTCGATCCATCGGGACGCGTCGTACTCCTTGCCCTCCTGCCGGTGGACCTTGGCCTGCATGGGGCTGGCGGTGCGGCCGGGATAGACCGTGGTGACGCGGACGCCGCCCGCGTGCTCCTCGTGGCGGAGCGAGTCCGCCAGGGCCTTCAGGCCGTGCTTCGACGCCGCGTACGCGGACCAGTCGGCGTGGGCGCTCAGACCGGCGCCCGAGTTCACGAACACCACGTGGCCGCGTGCGGTGCGGAGCTGGGGCAGGAAGTGGCGGGTCAGCTCGGCCGGGGAGATCAGGTTGACGTTCAACTGGTGGCGCCAGGACTTCGGGGTGAGCTCGCCGACCGGGCCCAGGTCGACCACGCCCGCGATGTGCAGCAGGGAGTCGACCCGGTCCGGGAGCGTCTGGTGCGAGAAGGCCCAGGACAGCCGGTCCGGCTCCGCCAGGTCACCCACCAGGGTCTTCGCACCGGGAAACTGGGCCGCCAGCTCCTTGGCGCGGCCCGCGTCACGCGCGTGCAGTACGAGATCGTCCCCACGCGCGTGCAGACGGCGGGCGACGGCCGCGCCGATACCGGAGCCGGCTCCGGTGATCACATGTGTAGCCATGCCGGACATGCTCGCACCACCACAGCACACCGGACGACGCCCTCAGACGCATCACCCCGCGATGCATGCGCCCTTTCCGGACACCTCCACGCCCACCGGCCTCATCACCGCGTCCCCAGCGCCTCCTCCAGGTACGCGAGCGCTCCCACCGGCTCCTCCGCGAAGAAGACGAGGTCCGTGAGCGGGCGGGGCAGGAAGCCCTCGTCCTCCATACGCCGGAACTGCTCCTTGAGGCCGTCGTAGAAACCGGCCGTGTTGAGCAGCACGACCGGCTTGTCCGTGTGACCGTGCTTCTTGAGCTCCAGGATCTCGGTCGCCTCGTCCAGCGTGCCGGTGCCGCCGACCATGATCACCACGGCGTCGGCCTTCTCCAGGAGCAGCCGCTTACGCTCGGCGAGGTCGCGCGCGACGATCATCTCGTCCGCCTCGGGCCGCACCCTGGACGCGAGGAACTCGACGGAGACGCCGAGCAGGCGCCCCCCGGCCTCCTGCACCCCGTCCGCGACCACCTTCATGAGTCCGACGTCCGAGCCGCCCCACACGAGCGTGTGCCCGCCCTTGCCGAGGAGCTTGGCGAACTCGCGCGCGGGGCGTGTGTAACGGTCGTCGAGGTCGGCGGCGGAGAGGAAGACGCAGATATTCATGCGTCCACGCTACGGGCCACCACTGACATCCGGGCGGACTTCACGACGCCGGACGTTGCGGTGACTTCAGCCACGTACTTCGGCTGGGGCTTCAGCCACGTACTTCACTGGAGACTTCCGCCATGGGCTTCACTGGAGACTTCCGCCATGGGCTTCACTGGAGACTTCCGCCGTGGGCTTCCGAGCGGCCTTCCGAGGCCGCGTCCGACCGCACGGTCACGCGCATCTTCGACTGGCGGTGCGGAAGCTCCTCCCAGTCCTCCATGAGGCGGGCCGACAGGCCGTGTCGTGCGGCGAGTGCGACGAGGGTCTCGGTCCGGTAGTAGAAGTCCTCGTGCAGGACCTGGTGTTCCCTGCCCTCGGTGCGGTCGAAGGTGAAGTCGAAGAAGCCGCCGGGCGCGAGGACGCGGCCGACGTGCGCGAAGCACTCCTCGATGACATGCCGCGGCGAGTGCGAGAAGACGCTGTGCGCGTGGACCACGTCGAAGCGCGCGTCGGGCAGGAAGGCGAGCGTGAGGTCGTCGGCGAGCGCCAGATACGGCACTTTGGACTGCAGACCCTCGCCCACGAGGGTGTCCTGGGCCGCGAGCAGGATGTCCGGCGAGATGTCGATCCCGTAGTAGTGACCGCTGTCCAGGTGATCGATGAACAGCCGCCCGGCGCGCAGGTTCCCGCAGCCGATCTCCAGCATGCGGTGGTGCGGCCGCAGCCCGTGCCGTACGAGGTAGTCGAACTGCATCCGGCCGAGCTGAGCCCAGCGTTCACGCGACGGGTTGTGCCCCACCGCCGCCTCGACGCTGCGGGCGGTGTCGGAGGCCATCACGGCCCGGTAGTACGCGATGTGGTCGTGTCGGTACCTGAGCCGCAGCCAGGCGTCACGGGCGGCCCGCCGGGCATGGGCGGGGACGCGCTCGGGGTGGCGCACGGCGTAACGGACCTGGTGGGCGAGGGTCCTGCGGTTCCTGGACGGACCGGACCGATCTGCGGCTCCCACGACCACCTCCACAGGGGAAGAACACGTGAGCAGCATGCGCTGTACAGGAAGAGACTGCTACCTGAGGAGGGTCAATCGTGGCCGAGGGACACAGCATCACCATCGAGCAGAGCGCCGAGCACGTACGCGTGGTGCACGACGGACAGGTCCTCGCGGAGAGCACCCGTCCCCTGGTGCTGCGCGAGACAGGTAGCCCCGCGCGCTACTACATCCCCGAAGAGGATGTACGCACGGAGCTGCTCACCCCGTCCGAGACCCACACGCGCTGCCCGTTCAAGGGCACGGCCTCGTACTGGTCGCTCCCGGACGCCCCCGACCTTGTGTGGGCGTACCCCGAGCCGAAGCCGGAGGTCACCGAGATCAAGGGGCACCTGTGCTTCTACGAAGTAGAAGTGGTGTGACCGGGTGCCCGTGACGACACCCGACGAAGGGGGACGGTCGCGGCAACAGGGTCACGCCACCGCGGTCGTCGCCCTCACCGTCGTCGCGATCGTCGCGGAGCCCACCACCCGCGTCCCGTCGTACAGGACGATCGCCTGGCCGGGGGCCACTCCGCGGACCGGCTTCGTGAAGGACACCTCCAGGGTGCCGTCGACCGGTTCCGCCGTGACCTCCGTCTCGCCGCCGTGGGCGCGGAGCTGGGCGGTGTAGGTGCCCGGGCCGGAGGGGGCCGTGCCGCACCAGCGCGGCTTGACCGCCGTCAGCGCGCTCACGTCCAGGGACGCCGCCGGGCCCACCGTCACCGTGTTGTCCACGGGGGAGATGTCCAGCACGTAGCGCGGCTTGCCGTCGGGGGCCGGGGTGCCGATGCGCAGGCCCTTGCGTTGGCCGATCGTGAAGCCGTACGCGCCCTCGTGGGTGCCGACCTTGGTGCCGGACTCGTCGACGATGTCGCCCTCCGCCCTGCCCAGCCGGCGGGCCAGGAAGCCCTGGGTGTCGCCGTCGGCGATGAAGCAGATGTCGTGCGAGTCGGGCTTCTTGGCGACCGCGAGGCCACGGCGCTCGGCCTCCGCGCGGATCTCGTCCTTGGTCGTCACCGTGTCGCCCAGCGGGAACAGCGCGTGGGCGAGCTGCTTCTCGTCGAGCACCCCGAGGACGTACGACTGGTCCTTGGCCATGTCGGAGGCGCGGTGCAGCTCGCGCGTGCCGTCCTCCTTGAGGATCACCTGCGCGTAGTGGCCCGTGCAGACCGCGTCGAAGCCGAGCGCGAGGGCCTTGTCCAGGAGCGCGGCGAACTTGATCTTCTCGTTGCAGCGCAGGCAGGGGTTCGGCGTGCGTCCGGCCTCGTACTCGGCGACGAAGTCCTCGACGACGTCCTCGCGGAAGCGCTCGGCGAGGTCCCACACGTAGAAGGGGATGCCGATGACGTCCGCGGCGCGCCGGGCGTCACGCGAGTCCTCGATGGTGCAGCAGCCGCGCGCGCCGGTGCGGAACGACTGCGGGTTCGCGGACAGCGCGAGATGAACGCCCGTCACGTCGTGTCCTGCTTCCGCCGCGCGGGCGGCCGCGACGGCGGAGTCCACGCCGCCCGACATGGCGGCGAGGACACGGAGGGGCTGGGAACGCTGCGAGATCTCAGTCATAGCCCTTCCAGGGTACGGGGCCGCGGGAACCGGATCCCGCGAGTATCCGTTGACGATCACATGGGGAAACGAAGGTCTCCGGGGAACAAGCCTCCGCGGGACGGTGACCGGCGGATCGGGCGGCGCGCTCTGCTCATCGGCGGGGCGGTGGCCGCCGCGGGCACCGCCGTGCTCGCCCGCGACGAACTCGGGCGGCTGTGGTGGCGCGTGCCGGGCGTGAACAAACCGCGCAAGGAGGGAGAGGTCGACTTCGCTGGCGCCCGCTGGGTGTCGGCGTCGGACGCGAACTGGCGGCGCGCGGACCGGCCCGACGACTACGGAATAGACACGGTGATCATCCATGTCACCCAGGGCAGCTTCGACAGCGCGGTGAAGGTCTTCCAGGACCCGGGGCACGGCGCGGCCTCGCACTACATCGTGCGCGATGACGGCCACATCACGCAGATGATCCGCGAGCTGGACGTGGCGTTCCACGCGGGGAACCGCGAGTACAACGAACGGAGCGTCGGCATCGAGCACGCGGGCTTCGTGGAGCGGGCATCCTCCTTCACGGACGAGATGTACGAGGCGTCCGCGCGGCTCACGGCCCGCATATGCGCGCGCTACGACATCCCGGTCGACCGCAAGCACATCATCGGGCACGTGGAGGTGCCGGGCACGGACCACACGGACCCCGGCACGCACTGGGACTGGGACCGCTACATGCGGCTCGTACGGCAGGAGGTCACGGCGCGGCAGAGGGGCACGGCGGCGACGTGACCCCGCCCGTCGGCGTCACGCGCTCATGCGCCCCCTTCGAGCAGTCTCTTCAGCGTCAGCTCGTCCTGCGGCATCTCCTTACGCGCGTGCGGGCGCATGACGAGCGGGCCGATCACCCTCCCGATGCCGTGCTCCTCGAAGTCGAGGGACAGTGTGAGACGCGACCGTTCGCCCTCGGCGATCGGCTCGATCGTCCCCTTCACATGCCCCCGGATGGGGCCGTCGACGCCGTCGAAACGCCAACTCCTCGGCGGATCCAGCTCGGTGACCTCCGTGGTCATCGGGATCTCCCGGCGACCGATCCGCCGGGTCACCACTACCCGCGAGCCCACGGTCAGAGGGGCGTCCCCCACGGGCCGTACCGAGACGATGCTCTCCTGCCATTCGGGGAGGTGGGCGGGGTTGGTCACGTACGTGAAGACGTCTTCGGGACGACGGGCGATGTCGACGCTTTCCTTGATCGCAGACATATGAGTCCCCTTTGAGTCCTCTTTGAGGCTGCTTACGAAAATCGTCCCATGGCGACGACGGCCCGCAACCCCGGCGGCGTCGCGCACACCCCCACGAAGATCCGAGCAAAAGAGGCAAAGGGGAGTAAAGGGGGTAAAGAGCAAAAAATCATGCTTTCGGGTATTTCCATCCAACGATGGACGTTCTATGTTGATTGGAGGCCTACGAGACGAGTGAGGGAGTTCGACCGGAGTAGCCGACTTGGGCGAGAAGCTTCGGCTTCCGCTGAGGCCGACGTCGACGGTCGAGCCGAGAAGCTGGAAGGTCGAAAGACCGGACGGCGACCCGTCTCGTAGGTCCCTTTGCGTCCAACTTGCATGCCCAGCTTGCCTTGCATGCCCAGCTTGCAATGTCCAGCGTGTATGTCCAGGCGGGTGGCTAGGTCAGACCCGCGTTCCGCGCCCGCTCCACCGCCGGACCGATCGCCTTCGCGAGCGCGTCGACGTCCGCCTCCGTGGAGGTATGGCCGAGCGAGAAGCGCAGGGTACCGCGGGCCAGGTCGGGATCGGTGCCGGTGGCGAGGAGCACATGGCTGGGCTGGGCGACGCCCGCCGTGCACGCGGAGCCGGTGGAGCACTCGATGCCCTGTGCGTCCAGCAGCAGCAGAAGCGAGTCGCCCTCGCAGCCCGGGAACATGAAGTGGGCGTTGGCCGGCAGACGGCCCTCGGGGGACGGATCGCCGCCGAGGATCGCGTCCGGAACGGCCGTACGGACCGCGGCGATCAGGTCGTCGCGCAGGGCGCCGATCTCCCCTTCGAACCACTCGCGCTGCTCGGCGGCAAGACGGCCCGCGACGGCGAACGAGGCCACAGCCGGTACATCGAGCGTGCCGGAGCGGACGTGGCGCTCCTGGCCGCCACCGTGCAGGACGGGTACGGGGCTGTACTCACGGCCGAGGAGCAGCGCGCCGATCCCGTACGGACCGCCGATCTTGTGACCGGAGACCGTCATCGCCGCGAGGCCTGAGGCACCGAAGTCGACGGGGACCTGACCGAAGGCCTGGACGGCGTCGGCATGCAGGGGGACATCGAACTCCCCTGCCACGTCGGCGAGTTCACGAACCGGCATGATCGTGCCGATCTCGTTGTTGGCCCACATGACGGTGGCCAGGGCGACGTCGTCGGGGTTGCGGGCGATGGCCTCGCGCAGGGCCTCGGGGTGGACACGGCCGTGTGCGTCGACCGGCAGGTACTCGACGGTGGCGCCCTCGTGCTCGCCCAGCCAGTGGACGGCGTCCAGCACCGCGTGGTGCTCGACGGGGCTCGCGAGGACGCGAGTGCGGGCGGGGTCGGCATCGCGGCGTGACCAGTACAGACCCTTCACGGCGAGGTTGTCGGCCTCGGTGCCGCCGGCGGTGAAGACGACCTCACTGGGTCGGGCGGCGAGGGCCTCGGCGAGGGTCTCGCGGGCCTCCTCGACGGTGCGGCGGGCCCTGCGGCCTGCCGCGTGCAGCGAGGAGGCGTTGCCGGTGATGCCGAGCTGGGCGGTCAGGGCCTCTGCCGCCTCCGGGAGCATCGGAGTCGTCGCTGCGTGGTCGAGGTAAGCCATGATGACGCCGATTCTACGGGGGCACCTCACAGCAGCCTCGGCCGACGTGGTGCTGGGCACGCGCCTGGTCGTGCTTCGGCCGACGGCCTGCGGGGCACCCCTAGAAGCTCCACGAAACCGTGTTGTCCAGTTGCATCAGCGCGACCAGGACGAGGAGGTCGGCGACTCCGAGCGCGAGCCCGAGGCAGGCACGGCCGCGACGGGTTGTTCCGCGCCACAGGGCCGCGGCGGCCAGGACGACGGCGATCGGGCCCAGGAACGCGTTGAGGACGAGCAGCCCCAGGAGGCCCAGGACGAAGGACGCCACAGCCATGCCGTCGGCGTCCTGGGTTCCGGTGCGGCGGCGTTGCGGTGCGGCGGCGAGTTCCATGATCGGCCAGCTCTCAACAGGAGGATGGAGAGGATCAGTTGGTGGTGGTGCGGCGGCGACGGCCGTGGCGCTCACGGACCGCGAAGACCGCGAGCCAGATGCCGATGACGGCCGCTGCGACGAGGGAGACGGGCAGTGGCGCGTGGGCCACGGCGCCCATGACGACACCCAGCAGCAGGAGGGCGGCTACGAGGAACAGCATGGTGGTGTGCCTCTCTTGTGACTCTCGTTTCTTGTGCCTCTCGTTATAGCTCGGTGAACGATTGTAGGTACAGTTGTTCACTGACTCATCAGTCTAGCCCGTCGTACGGCTTTACGGCGACTTTCCGATCCCGGAGAACAGTTGTTGACTGCATGGCATGAGTCACACCCTCGGCATCCGGCAGGCGCAGAAGCAGAAGACCCGGCAGGCGTTCCTGGACGCGGCGTTGGAACTGCTGGAGGAGCAGAGCCTGAGCAGCCTGGGTCTGCGCGAGGTCACCCGAGCCGTCGGGGTCGCCCCGACCGCGTTCTACCGGCACTTCCGGTCGACGGCGGACCTCGGCGTGGCGCTGGTCGAGGAGGCGCTGGGCAGCCTGCACCCGATGATCGGGGCCACGGTGTCCGCGGCCGGCGACAGCGACCAGCGCATCGCGGGCGCCGTCGAGCTGATCGCCCACCACGTGGACGCGTATCCCGCACACGTCCGTTTCATCGCCCGGGAGCGACACGGCGGTGTTCAGCCGGTGCGGGAGGCGATCGGTGCTCAACTGGCCCGGTTCGCCGAGGAGGTGAGGGCCGAGCTGGCCACACACCCTGAGGCCGAGGGCTGGAGCGATGACGACCTGTTGATGCTCGCCGGTCTCTACGTCGACCAGATGCTGATGACGGCCTCGCTCTTCCTGGCGACCCTGGACGCGCCCGAGCAGGAGCGTGCACGTGTGGCCGACGTGGCGTCCCGCCGTATGCGGTTGATCAGTATCGGCCGCCGCCACTGGCTGGGTTGACAGCCTCATCCCTGGTACAGCTCCGTGACCGAGGCCGCCGCCGCGGCCAGTTCGGCGCGTGCCTCGGGGGGCGAGAGGACCTCCAGCCGGTCGGCGAAGACGAGGAGCCCGCGTACCTCGCCGAGGCGCCCGTAGGACAGGTGCGCGGTGAGCCACTCGCTCCCGCCATCGCCCTCCGGGCCGCCCTCCGGCAGGCCGGTCAGCCACGCGGCCTGGAGACGCAGGAACATGTCGGCGTACGCGCGCCGCACCCGCACCGTGACGTCAATGCCCGTCGGCCGCTCCTCGACCTGGCGCCGCAGCACCTCCCAGACGTCGGCGAGTTCGACGCCGGGGCGGCGCTTCACCGTGTCGCGCAGCACGGTCGCCGACCGTACGCGGTCCGCGCGGAACAGCCGCGGTCTCCCTCGCCGGTCGGCGACCAGGTACCAGACACCCGCCTTGGACACGAGCCCGTACGGGTCGACCGTGTACGTGCTCGGCTCCCTGTCGCCGCTGTGCCGGTAGCTCAGCCGCAGCCGCCGGTCGGCGAAGACGGCGTCCTGCAGCGTCTCCAGGTCGACGGCCTGCCGTGGGCCGCCCTTCCAGCGTGAGGCGTCGACGAGGATACGGCGGCTGATGGCTTCGGCGGCCGGCCGGTGGGGTGCCGGCAGCGCGGCCATGACCTTGCGCAGCGCCGAACCGAGCGCCTCGTCCAGGCCGAGCGCCGCGTGCGCGCCCTGCGCCGCCAGGACGAACAGGGCGCGGGACTCGTCGGCGGTGAGCCCCGTGACGTCCGTACGGAATCCCGCGAGCAGCTCGATCCCGCCGTGTCGTCCACGTTCGGCGTACACGGGCACGCCGGACGCCGACAGCGCCTCGACGTCCCGGTAGATGGTCCGCACCGACACCTCGAGGCGCTCGGCGAGTTCGTGTGCCGGGACGCGGCCGCGGGTCTGCAGCAGCAGGAGGATCGAGAGCAGACGATCGGCCTTCACCGGCCCAGGATTACAGCCCGCACCGACAGCCGGCAGTGGCGAGTCCGAGTCCGATCCGTGACGAGTCTTGGTCGAGCGTGACGAGTCTCAGCCGAGCCGCACGCGCGCCAGCTGCCGCGACTGGGCGACCAGACGGTCGGCGCTGTCCCAGACCTCGGCGTCCTCCTCCAGGAAGCCGCCGGCGAGGTTGCGGGTGGTGATGGAGACGCGCAGGGGGCCCGGCGCCGGCCGGGACCGTACGTGCACGGTGAGCTCGACCGTGGGGACCCACCCGGAGATGCCCAGCTCAAAAGCCGTGGGCGGCAGCGCGTCCACCGCGAGCAGCAGCGAGAGGGGGTCCGCGTCGCGGCCGTCCGCGAGGCCGAACCACGCCCGCATCTCGCCCTTCCCGGACGGTGCGCCGAGCGCCCAGCCGAGCGTCGACGGGTCGAGCTTCAGCATCAGCCGCTCGGTGATGGCCGAGCTGCCGGAGACGGGAGTCGGTCCGTCCTGTGGACCGAAGCAGTCCTCCATGGGCGGGAACACGGGCGGCTGCGCCGTCGTACGGACGTCGTCCGGCAGGGAGTCCAGGTCGCCGTACGAGGCGAGCACACGGATCCGCTCGACCTCGTGGCCGTCCTCGTCGTACTGGAAGAGGGATGCCTGGCCGGTGGAGAGGGTGCGGCCGGTGCGGACGACGTCCGTACGGATCACCGCGGGACCGGGCCGAGACGCCGTCAGGTAGTGCGCGGAGATCGTGAACGGGTCGGAGTGCGGAAGGGCGTCCGCGAGGGCGCGGCCCAGGACGGCCAGGAGGTACCCGCCGTTGACAGCGCTGATGATCGTCCACCCGGCGGAGAGGTCGATGTCGTAGACGCCCTCGTCGCGCCGCGTCACGGCGGTGTCGCGGTCGAACTCACTGTCGCCGACGGTCGCCTGGGTCGCCTCTGTCACCTGGGTCATGGCGGTACCGTACAACAGAAAATTACTAAGCAGTAGCTTTATGCCTGTGTCCCCCCTCCACCTCCTCCGCCTCCACCGCCGACGACCTGCGGTTCCAGGCCCTCGGCGCCCTCCAGTGGAAGTGCATCGCGAGCAGCCGCAGCACGAAGGCGGCCACCGCGGCGAGCCCGGAGGTGAGCGGAGTGAGGGTGTCATAGCGGATGCACAGCACGACCAGGGCGGCACCGGCCATCGCGGGCACCGCGTACAGATCCCGGTCCCAGCGCAGCAGCGACGGCACCTCGTTGGCGAGGACGTCGCGCAGGACGCCGCCCCCGACGGCGGTCGCGAGGCCGAGGGCCGCCGAGGCGGTGAGGCCGAGCCCGTACTCGTACGCCTTCGTCGTGCCCGAGACGCAGAACAGCCCGAGGCCGGCCGCGTCGAAGACGTTCACGCCGGTCTGGATGCGCTCCACCTCAGGGTGGAGGAAGAAGACGAGGAGGGCGGCGAGCAGCGGGGTCAGGAAGTAGCCGAGGTCGGTGAACGCCGCGGGCGGCACGGCCCCGATGACCAGGTCCCGGATCAGCCCCCCACCCAGCGCGGTGACCTCGGCGAGGACGGCTATGCCGAAGATGTCGAAGTTCTTGCGGACGGCCAGCAGGGCGCCGGAGATCGCGAAGACGAAGATGCCGATCAGGTCGAGCGCATGCTGGACGGAAGGGGTGAAGAGTTGCTGGAGCACCTAAGCATTGTTACGCACAGCGGGTGTGCACCTTGCATTACAAGGTGCACACCCGCTGTCAGGCTCTACTTGTCGCCGGAGTCCGACTTCTCGACGCGCTCTGCCTCCGCGCCTACCTCGGCCGCCTCGGCCTGCTCCGACATCTCGGCCACCTCGGTCTGCTCCGCCACCTCGGCCGCGAGCGCCTCGGACGTCTCCGCCGACTCGGCGAGCACCGCGTCCGGCACCAGTTCCCCCGCGTCCTTCGCGGCGGACAGGAGGACCGTGTCCTGCGGCGCCTGGTCCTCGAAGTTCTCCGGGTGGTGGCAGGCCACCCGCTGGCCCGGCTTCAGCTCCAGCAGCGGCGGCTCGGTCGTCCGGCAGATCTCCGTCGCCTTCCAGCACCGCGTGTGGAAGCGGCAGCCGCTCGGCGGGCTGATCGGCGAGGGCACGTCGCCGCGGAGCAGGATGCGCTCGCTCTTGGCCGAACGGCGCTTGGGGTCGGGGATCGGCACCGCCGACATCAGCGCCTTGGTGTACGGGTGCATCGGCGCCTTGTAGAGCGCCTCGCGGTCGGCGAGCTCCACGATCTTGCCGAGGTACATCACCGCGATGCGGTCCGAGACATGGCGGACCACGGACAGGTCGTGCGCGATGATCACATACGTCAGACCGAGCTCCTGCTGGAGGTCGTCCAGCAGGTTGACGACCTGCGCCTGGATCGACACGTCGAGCGCGGAGACGGGCTCGTCCGCGACGACCAGCTTCGGGTTGAGCGCGAGGGCGCGGGCGATGCCGATGCGCTGGCGCTGGCCGCCGGAGAACTCGTGCGGATAGCGGTTGTAGTGCTCGGGGTTGAGGCCGACCACCGACAGCAGCCGCTGCACCTCCTTCTTGATGCCGCCCTCGGGTGTCACCTTCTGGAGGCGGAAGGGGGCGCCGACGATGGTGCCGATGGTGTGGCGCGGGTTCAGCGACGAGTACGGGTCCTGGAAGATCATCTGCACGTCCCGGCGGAGCGGCCGCATACCGCCGACGCCGAGGTGCGTGATGTCCTTGCCCTCGAACTCGACCTTGCCGGCGGTCGGTTCGAGCAGCCGGGTGATCAGCCGGCCCATCGTCGACTTGCCGCAGCCCGACTCGCCCACGACGCCGAGGGTTTCGCCCGCGCGCACCTCGAAGTCGATGCCGTCGACCGCGCGGACGGCGCCGGTCTGGCGCTGGAGCAGACCCTTGCGGATCGGGAAGTGCTTCTGCAGCCCGGTGACCTTCAGCAGGATCTCGCCGGGGGCGGCGTCCTTGGTGAGGGTCGCGCCCGCGGTCTCGCCCCCGGTCACGCTCGAGGCCGCTCCCTCGGTCGCACCCGGTTCCGCGCCGTCGGCCTGTGCAGGGATGCTCAACTCTTTGTCCTCTGCGTTCTCACTCACAGCTTCGGCGCAATCTCTTCGGTCCAGATCCGCTCCCGCTGCTCCTGCGTCATGTGGCAGGCGGCCCAGTGCCGGCCGCCGACCTCGGTCAGCTCGGGCCGGACCGTGCGGGTGACGTTGCCCTTCGGCAGGTCCGCGTACGGGCAGCGCGGGTTGAAGGCGCAGCCGGACGGGATGTTGATCAGCGAGGGCGGGGAGCCCTTGACCGGGATGAGCCGGTCCTGCTGATCGCGGTCGAGACGCGGCATCGAGCCGAGCAGGCCCCAGGTGTAGGGGTGGCGGGGCTCGTAGAACACCTTCTCGGCGGGGCCGCGCTCCACGCACCGGCCGCCGTACATCACCAGGATGTCGTCGGAGAGTTCGGCGACGACGCCCAGGTCGTGGGTGATGATGATGACCGCGGAGCCGAACTCCTTCTGCAGGTCCCGGATGAGGTCGAGGATCTGCGCCTGGACGGTCACGTCGAGGGCGGTCGTCGGCTCGTCCGCGATGAGCAGCTCGGGGTTGTTGACCAGCGACATCGCGATCATCGCGCGCTGGCGCATACCGCCGGAGAACTCGTGCGGGTAGTTGTCGACGCGCTTGTCCGGCTGGGGGATGCCGACCCGGTCGAGCATCTCCACGGCACGGCGTTTGGCGGTCTTCTTGTCCACGTCGTGGTGGGTCCGGTACGCCTCCACGATCTGCTGGCCGATCGTGTAGTACGGGTGCAGGGCCGACAGCGGGTCCTGGAAGATCATCGCCATCTCGCGACCGCGCAGCTTGCGCACGTGGTCCGGGTCGGCGGAGAGCAGTTCGGTGCCGTCCAGCCAGATCTCACCGGAGATCTGTGCCTTGCGCTTGCCGTACTGGCCCGCGGTGTGCAGGCCCATGATGCCCAGCGAGGTGACCGACTTGCCGGAGCCGGACTCGCCCACGATGCCGAGGGTCTTGCCCTTCTCCAGCGAGAAGCTGAGCCCGTCGACGGACTTGACCAGGCCGTCGTCGGTCGGGAAGTGCACCTTCAGGTCGCGTACTTCGAGGAAGGCGGAGGGGGCGGGAGAGTCGGCGACGGGTTCTCCGACGGCCGCTCCCGTCTTGTTCAGTTCGGTCATCCCAGCCTCACTCGCGGGTCGATGACGGCGTACAGAAGGTCCACGACGAGGTTGGCGACGGCGATCGCGAGGGCCGCGAACAGGGTCACGCCGAGGATCACCGGCAGGTCCTTGCTGCTGATGGCCTGGACCGCGGCGAGCCCGAGGCCGGGCAGGTTGAACGTCGACTCGGTGAGTACGGCGCCGCCGAGCAGTACACCGATGTCGAGGCCGAAGACGGTCAGGATCGGCGTCATCGCGGAACGCAGGGCGTGCCGGGTGATGACGACGCGCTCACCGAGGCCCTTGGCGCGGGCGGTGCGGATGTAGTCCTCGCCGAGCACCTCCAGCATGGTGGCGCGGGTGAGGCGGGCGTACATCGCGGCGTTGAGCAGGGCGAGCACGATCCACGGCAGCAGCAGCGTCTCGAACCAGACGCCGACGGGGTCGTCGGTGCTCAGGTTGTCCGTGATCTGCACCCAGCCCAGGCTGTGCACGAAGATGCCCATCGCGACCATGCCGGTGAAGAAGATCGGCAGGGAGACACCGCCGAGCGCGACGGTCATCGCGCCGCGGTCCCAGATGGTGCCCCGCTTGAGCGCGGAGACCACACCGGTGGCGACACCTGCGGCCAGCCACAGGACGCAGGCGCCGGCGGCGAGCGCGCCCGTGACGGGCAGCGCGTCCTTGAGGGTGTTCCACACCGGCTCCTCCGTGACGAAGGAGTAGCCGAAGCAGGGGGCCGGGCACTGGGTCACGTCGTTGCCGTTGGCGAACTCGCGTCCCATGGGGATGCCCTTGACGAACTCCCAGAACTGCGCGAGCAGCGGATCGTCGAGGCCCAGCTTGGTGCGGATGCCCTCGACCTGCTCGGCTCCCGTGGCCTTGCCGGCGAAGAGGACGGCGATGTCCTGTCCCGCCCACCTGGGCAGCATGTAGAAGACGGTGAAGGTCGCGAGCAGTACGACCAGCACCATGATGACGACGGCGATCAGGCGCCGGATGAGATAAGCAAGCACTGTGCGCGGCCCGGCGGCGGCCGGAACTCCTCGTGGGAGTCCCGGCCGCCGCCCGGGGCCATCACCTGCCCTTCGGACTGGCGGGATTCGGCGGCGAGGAAACGGTCGGCTACGGCAGTTCGGCGGTTACTTCGTGACGCCGAGCATGACGTAGTCGTAGCGGCCGTTGTACGCGGCGGACGAGTAGACGTTCGTCAGCCGCGAGCCGCGCCAGGAGATGTTCTTCTCGTAGATGAAGGGCATCCAGTCGGCGTTGTCGAGGAGGCGCTTGTTCATGTCCTCGTAGATCTTCTTGGCCTCGGCCGGGTCCGTCGACGCGATCGCGTCATCGAACATCTTGTCGATGGCCTTGTCCTTGATCTGCGACTCGTTGTAGTTGCCGTTCGGGAAGATGAAGCGGCTGTCGAACAGCGGCTGACCGTAGCCCTGGCCGGTCGGGAAGTCCGGGCCCCAGCCGGTCATGGTCATGCCGTAGCCGCGCTCCTTCACGACCTTCGGCGAGCCGGTGATGCTGGAGGACTGGGCGCCGTCGATCGGGTCGACCTCGACCTTGATGCCGACCTTGCCCAGCTGCTCCTGGAGCGCCTCGGCCGCGTCGACCTCGCCCGGGTTGTTGTTACGGGCGGTCAGCTTGGTGGAGAAGCCGTTCGGCTGGCCGCACTCCTTCAGCGCCTCCTTGGCCTTCGCGATGTCCGGCTTGCCCTTGCGGGCGAGGACGCCGTACGGGTCGTAGTCGGTGTAGCCGGGAATCGACTTCGGGAAGACCGAGTTGGCGATCTCACCAGCGGCCACCTCGCCTCCGCGCACCTGCTGCAGACCCGCGAAGTCCGTGGCGTAGAAGACCGCCTTGCGGCAGTTGGCGTCGTCGAACGGCTTCGCCGTGTGCACGAGCGCCACGTAACGGACGAACGACGTCTGGATGTTGTCGAGGCTTTCCTTGTGCTCCTGGATGGCGCTGACGCGACCCGACTGGGTCATGCCGGTGCCGTTGACGTCGAGGTCGTAGTCGCCTTCCATCAGCCGCTTGTCGTTCTCCTCCAGGTTGGCGGAGATCGTCACGGTGATCTTGTCCGGGAGGGCCGGGCGGAGCGGGTCCGAGGACTTCTTCCAGTTGGTGTTGCGGACCAGGACCAGGCTCTTGCCCGCCTGGCGCGACTCGACCTTGTACGGACCGGAGGAGAAGGGCTTGTTGGTGTACTTGGCGCCGGTGTCCTCGCTCTGCTTCACCGGGGCGCCGGTGGGCATTGCCAGGAACTGCTCGAAGTCACCGTTGGGCTTGGGCAGCTTGAAGACGACGGTCTTGTCGTCGGGCGTCTCGATGGCCTTCAGGCCCAGCTTGTCCTTGGACTTGTCCTTGTACGGGCCGGGGTACTCGCCCTCGGGGTCCAGGGTCGTCCTGAGGTAGGGGGTACCGCCGGTGATGACGTCGGTCGCCCAGATGCGCTCGATGCCGTACTTGACGTCCTTGGAGGTCAGCGTCGAGCCGTCCTCCCAGGTCAGGCCGTCACGCAGCTTGTAGGTGTAGGTCTTGCCGTCGTCGGAGACCTCGGCGGGGCCGGTGGCCAGGTCGCCGACCAGCTTGTTGGAGGCGTCACCCGGCTTGGTGTCGTACGTGACCAGGGTGCGGGTGAAGAACCGCATGAAGTCCCAGGTCATGCCGTAGTAGGAGCGCTGCGGGTCCAGGGAGTCGAAGTCCTGCTTGCCTATGAACTTCAGCGTCCCGCCCTTCTTGGTGGACGCGTTGACGACCTTGTCCAGCCCGGCGTTGTAACCCGCGCCCTTGTCGCTGCCGTTGTCGCTGTCGCCGTCACCGCCGCCGCACGCCGTGGTGGTCACCAGCGCGGCGACTACGAGGGCCGCACCGGCAGCAAGCCGTCGCTTGGAAAGCATCTCTTCTCTAACCTCCGAGATTCGCGGTCCCGGTCCTGAGCCGGAGAACCATGGGATCAGCCACCTGACGGTGCGGCAGGGGCAAGTCGTGTGCGGGCCCTAGCGGGTGCCCTTGGGGTCCAGCGCGTCGCGCAGACCGTCTCCGAAGAGGTTGAACGCGAGGACGGTGACGAAGATGGTCGCGCCGGGGAAGACCATGAACATCGGGTCGTGCTCGTAGGTCTCCAGCGCGTCGCGCAGCATGCCGCCCCAGGACGCCGTCGGCGGCCGCACACCCGCGCCGAGGAAGCTGAGCGCCGCCTCCGTGAGGATGTTGGTGGGGATCATCAGCGTGGCGTAGACGAGGATCGGGGCGACCAGGTTGGGCAGCAGCTCCCGGAAGAGGATGTGCCGCCGGCCGCCGCCGAGGCTGCGCGCGGCCTCGACGTACTCGCGCTCACGCAGGCTCAGGGTCTGGCCGCGCACGATGCGGCCCACGTACGGCCAGCCGAAGAAGCCGATGACCAGGACGAGTACGGCGATCCGCACGCCCGAACCGGTCAGGCCCAGCAGGTCGTCGGGGAGCACCGAGACGAGGGAGATGATGAAGAGGAGCTGCGGGAAGGAGAGCAGCACGTCCATGGTGCGGCTGATCAGCGCGTCGATCCAGCCGCCGAAGTAGCCCGCGATGATGCCGAACAGGGTGCCGAGCGCCACGGCGACGACGGCGGCGAGGAACGCCACGAGCAGGGAGATCCGGGCGCCGTAGACGATGCGGCTGAACACGTCGCGGCCCTTGTTGGGCTCGACACCGAAGAGGAAGTCGCTGCTCACGCCGCCCCACGCGCCCTGCGGCAAGTTGGTCAGCGGGTCGAGCTTGTCCTGGTTGAACTGGTTCGGCGGGTGGCCGAGCAGACCGACGATCAGCGGGGCGAACACGGCGACCAGGGTCAGGAAGAGCACGAAGGCGCCACCGGCGAGCGCGACCTTGTCCTGCTTGAGACGGTTCCAGGCGATCTGTTTGAGGGACCGGCCCTCGACCTTCGTGGCGCCTGTCTCCGCCGGGTCGGCAGGAGCAGTCGGGGCCGCTTCCGCGGTCGTGTCGTGCAATGGCGCCGTCATCTGGCAGGGACCCCTCTCAACCGGCGGTGACCGGCCCGCGCTAGCCGCTGTAGCGGCCTGATCGTCCGTCGTGGTCAGGGGTTCGGACCCCTGCTCGTACTCAGGGGTATAGACCCCCTGATGCGGGAGTCTTCAACGCTTCGCCGATCTGTTGCCAGCCTTGACGGCGAATGGATGCCTAAACGTGATGCTGCCCTCGGGTTTCCGTTATCCGGACGTCACACAACGTGAGTCGGACGCGGGGCAGTTGGGACATAAGATGTTGCGGCTTACATTTACCCGCGTAGATTCGGACATGTCCCGTAAAAAAGTCGGGAGCTTCTGTGGGTGTACTGTGAACGGCAGTTGAGGAGCTGTGAAGAGCGTCCGGGGTTCTCAGTACACGCCCGGGTATCCGTATCCGCCCGCCGCGGGAGCCTGGGCCGGGGCCACGTGCGCCTCGCGGTCGTAGAAGGGGCGGGCGTTGGCGCGCAGCCACATCGCCACCGGGTCGTACTCGTCGGACATCGCGACGGTCGAGACGGGCAGCCCGTCCGGGACCGCGCCGATGGACTGCTGCATCATCGCCCGCACCGAGTCCACGGCCGGGGGCGAGGTGTCGTACACGTCGAGACCGATGGCGAGGTACGGCGCGCCGAGCGCGGGCTGCACCCAGGCGCGGCGCAGTGAGCGGACGGCCGGGGTGCGGTGGGCGTTCTGCGTGAGCAGGGCGTAGAACTGCGAAATCTCGATGCCCGGTTCGGAGAGCCGCAGCGGGCCCGCGGGCTGGCGTTCGAGGCCGGTGGCGATCCGGCGCAGGTCCAGCCAGGGGATGCCGACGCCGCCGCCCGGCGCGTGCGGGTTCAGCCAGAGCCCGTAGTGGTCGGGGTACAGGGTGCGGGCCACGTCGAGGCCGTCGACCACTTCGTAACTGCGGTTCCAGCCGCTGGCCGAGAGCTCCTGGGCGGAGGTGACGCACGGGGCGTATCCGTGGCCTTCCACCTCCATGTTCCCGTACTGGGCGTCCGGGGAACCGGCCTGGCCGTGCCACAGCAGCATCCAGACCTGGCCGGAGGACGGGGTCGCGAGCGCGCGCAGCAACGCCTCGTAGGCGTCGTAACGCCCGGGCGTCACCTGGCGCAGCATGTGGTCGACCTGGCCGGTCGCGGCGGTGCCGCTGGCGCTCACCTTTTACCGCCCCTTCAGTTGGACCCGCGGAATATGAAACCAGCTTAGGCGCTGGGCCGGGATAGCCGGTGGCAGCTCGGGGCCAGGTGTGATCTGCGGACTGCGGGCTCGTCGTGGCTTGTCGCGCAGTTCAACGCGCCCCTTACGGGCCGCGCCCCTTTCAGGGACGCGCCCTAGTAGCCCTGCTGATGGAACGGCCGTACCTTCTCGCGCATCCACTCGCCCACCGGGTCCTGGGCCACGTCGAGGAAGACCATGTTCACGGCGTACCTCACGGGGGCCTTGGCCAGCGCGCGTCCCAGGGCGTCCAGGGGCAGGGCGCGGTCGGTCTCCCAGGAGGCCAGTTCGACGCCGATGAACATCACCGGGTCGGCGGTCTCGATGGCGGCCAGGCAGCGGCGGGCGCTGAGCACGACGCCTGTCCCGGCGAACTCGGCCGAGGCCGAGGTGAGGAAGTCCACGGGGTCGTCCTGCCAGTCCGGCTCGAACAGCCGTACCCTGGCGCCGCTCGCCGCCCCGTCCAGCGGGGTCCGCCCGGCCCGGCACAGCTCGGCCACGGCGGGCGGCGGCAGCGGTACACCGACCACGCCGTCCGGGTTCACCGCGATACCGACGTGCGGGGGCAGCCCGCGCGCGAACTCGACCGCGGGCGCGATCGTGTACGACATGTGGTTGCCGACGACCTGGCGGAACTGCTCCTCGGAACTGAAGACCGGCACATACGCCTGCCCCTCGATCTGCGTCGTCGGCAGGTCGAGCGGGCCACTGCGCGGGCCGCCGCCCTCGGGCAGGGGCACCCACAGGAAGCTGCGGGCGAGCACCTCCACGATCCGTCCGCCCGCGCTCGGCTGGCCGAGGGCTGCCGAGAGCACCTCCTCCAGCTCGTTGCCGGGCCATCCGCCGTGCGGGTGGGGGTGTGCCTGTGCCGGGAAGTCCGCCGGGATATCCATCTGCTGCCTACCGCTTGTTCTCCGAACCGCTGCTGTGACAGAACCCTAATGGGCGCATCGGGGCCCGCGCCCCTGTGCAAGCCGCGAACAGCCCGAGGCGCGGGGCGCGGCCCCGGGCAGCACGGCCCCTCACCCCGCGAAGTCGATCCGCTTCAACACGCCCGCCGCCGCCCGGTCCAGCAGCACGGCGCCCCCGCACCCCTCCGGCAGCCGCCCCTTCTCCACCGACCGCAGCAGCCGGGCCGTCGCCGCCCGATGCCGCGCGAAGGCGTAGTGCGACACCCCGCGGCCGCGCTCCCGCTGGCCCTCGCGCGCCTCGTCGGGCGTGACGTCGAGGAGCAGCAGATGCAGCGTGCCGCCCCGGCGGCGGGCCTCACGGGCGAGCCAGCCGCGCACCCAGGCCTGCGTGCCGCAGTCGTGCACGACGACACCGGCGCCGGAGCGCAGGGCGCGGTGCAGTCCCGCGTAGTGACCGATCCGCACGAAGGGCCGGTAGAGCGCGTACGGCAGGACGCGGGCCAGGCGCGCGTCCCAGCGGTCGCGGGTGTCCTGGGAGTCGATGCGCGGGCCGTACACCGCCCGCCGCATGAGGGTCGACTTGCCGCTGCCGGGGAGTCCCGTGACGACGACGAGGTCTTTCGCACCGAAGGTCAGTCCATGAGGACTGCGGCCCGAGCGCTCCCGCAGGTCGCGGACGACCGCCGTCCGGAACGGCCCGCACGCCTCCCCGGCCGGGGCCGTCCGCCGCTCGGGCAGCGCGATGCCATAGGTCGTCGCGTACGCCGTGGTCCTGTTCACCGTGATCGTCCTCCCCATGGGTCTGGAGTCCCATCCCCCTAGAGTGTAAAGAGAAGGTAATACCCACCGCCTGCCTTTTCTGTTCTCGTACCGCCACAGCCCTGCTACAGAACGCTGTGCCTCGCCGTGAATCCTGTGCGCCGCCTGTGCGAGGCCTTCCGGCCACCCGTGCGGGCGGCCCCTGCCGTGCCGGACCGATGCGTGCAATGATGTGCGCGCCAACTGCATACCGGCCGCTTGAATCCGCGCGGGAGAGTTCCCAGCCGAGTACGACGCGTACTTCTGGGGCGCCGAAGGAGCAAGTCCCTCCCTTGAATCTCTCAGGCCCAGTCACCGCGCGGGCGAGGCACATCTGGAAAGCGAGCCGCCCCGGACTCACGGGCGTGGCTCCACCCAAGGTGCAAGCCGTGACCAACCGGGACATCCATGGTCATGGCGAACCTCTCAGGTTCCGATGACAGATGGGGAGGAACTGACCTCGCCTTCCCCCGTCTTCCTGGGAGCAGAACCGATGAGCAGCAGCCCTCTCCGCCGTACCGCGCTCGATGCCCTGCATCGCTCGCTCGGCGCGACGATGACCGACTTCGCCGGCTGGGACATGCCCCTGCGGTACGGCTCGGAGCGTGACGAGCACAACGCTGTCCGCACCAGGGCGGGCCTCTTCGACCTCTCGCACATGGGCGAGATCACCGTGACGGGACCACAGGCGGCGGCACTGCTGGACCACGCGCTGGTCGGCAACATCGGGGGCGTACGGGTCGGCCGCGCCCGCTACACCATGATCTGCCGCGAGGACGGCGGCATCCTCGACGACCTGATCGTCTACCGGCTGGCCGAGACCGAGGCCGGGTCTTCTCACTACATGGTCGTCGCCAACGCCTCGAACGCCCAGGTGGTGCTGGACGCGCTCATGGAGCGGTCCGCCGGCTTCGACGCCGAGGTGCGCGACGACCGGGACGCCTACGCCCTGATCGCCGTCCAGGGCCCCGAGTCCCCCGCCATCCTCGCCTCCCTCACCGACGCCGACCTGGAGGGCCTGAAGTACTACGCGGGCCTGCCCGGCACGGTCGCGGGAGTGCCCGCCCTCATCGCCCGCACCGGCTACACCGGTGAGGACGGCTTCGAGCTGTTCGTGAAGCCCGAGCACGCCGTCGAACTGTGGCAGGCGCTGACCAAGGCGGGCGAGGGCGTCGGCCTCGCCCCCTGCGGGCTGTCCTGCCGGGACACCCTGCGCCTGGAGGCGGGCATGCCGCTGTACGGGCACGAGCTGTCGACCTCGCTCACCCCCTTCGACGCGGGCCTCGGGCGGGTCGTGAAGTTCGAGAAGGAGGGCGACTTCGTGGGGCGCGAGGCGCTCACCGAGGCCGCCGCCAGGGCCGGGGCCAACCCGCCGCGCGTCCTCGTCGGCCTGGTCGCCGAGGGCCGGCGCGTCCCGCGCGCCGGGTACGCCGTGGTCGCCGACGGCACGGTGATCGGCGAGGTCACCTCCGGGGCGCCCTCCCCCACCCTCGGCAAGCCGATCGCGATGGCGTACGTCGACGCCGCGCACTCCGCGCCCGGCACGCCCGGTGTCGGCGTGGACATCCGGGGCACCCACGAGCCGTACGAGGTCGTGGCACTGCCGTTCTACAAGCGGCAGAAGTAGCAGAAGCAACAGAAGCAGAGGAAGCGGAGGCGTCGCGCGCCATCGCCCCGGGCGTGGCCCCGCGCACACTTCCGCTGTTCACCTACGTTTCCCGTAGTACCCCATTCATCACCGCTCCCCCGCGTACAGGAGAATTCAGGCCATGAGCAACCCCCAGCAGCTGCGCTACAGCAAGGAGCACGAGTGGCTGTCGGCCGCCGAGGACGGCGTCGCGACGGTCGGCATCACGGAGCACGCGGCCAACGCGCTCGGCGATGTCGTCTTCGTCCAGCTTCCCGACGTGGGCTCCGCGGTCGCCGCGGGCGAGACCTGCGGAGAGCTGGAGTCGACCAAGTCCGTGAGCGACCTGTACGCCCCGGTCACCGGTGAGGTCACCGAGATCAACGAGGACGTGGTCAACGACCCGTCGCTGGTCAACTCCGCCCCGTTCGAGGGCGGCTGGCTGTTCAAGGTACGTCTCGCGGAGGAGCCGGCCGACCTGCTCTCCGCCGACGAGTACACCGCTTTTTCCGCCGGCTGAGGAGTCCTGCGCCTGATGTCCGTTCTGAACACACCCCTGCACGAGCTCGACCCGGAGGTCGCCGCCGCGGTCGACGCCGAGCTCGACCGCCAGCAGTCCACCCTGGAGATGATCGCCTCCGAGAACTTCGCTCCGCTCGCGGTCATGGAGGCGCAGGGCTCGGTCCTGACCAACAAGTACGCCGAGGGCTACCCCGGCCGCCGCTACTACGGCGGCTGCGAGCACGTCGACGTCGCCGAGCAGATCGCGATCGACCGGGTCAAGGAGCTGTTCGGCGCCGAGTACGCCAACGTGCAGCCGCACTCGGGCGCCTCCGCGAACCAGGCCGCGCTGTTCGCGCTGGCCCAGCCCGGCGACACCATCCTCGGCCTGGACCTGGCCCACGGCGGCCACCTGACCCACGGGATGCGGCTGAACTTCTCCGGCAAGCAGTTCGACGTGGTCGCCTACCACGTCGACTCCGCGACCGGCCTGGTCGACATGGCCGAGCTGGAGAGGCTCGCCAAGGAGCACCGGCCGAAGGTGATCATCGCGGGCTGGTCGGCGTACCCGCGGCAGCTGGACTTCGCCGAGTTCCGGCGGATCGCCGACGAGGTCGAGGCCCACCTGTGGGTCGACATGGCGCACTTCGCGGGTCTCGTCGCGGCCGGTCTGCACCCGAACCCCGTTCCGTACGCGGACGTCGTCACGTCCACCACCCACAAGACGCTGGGCGGCCCGCGCGGCGGCATCATCCTCGCCCGCAAGGACTTCGCCAAGAAGCTCAACTCGTCCGTCTTCCCGGGATTCCAGGGCGGTCCCCTGGAGCACGTGATCGCGGCCAAGGCGGTCTCCTTCAAGGTCGCGGCGAGCGAGGACTTCAAGGAGCGCCAGCGCCGCACGGTCGAGGGCGCCAGGATCCTCGCCGAGCGCCTGACCGCCGCCGACGCCCGCGAGGCCGGCGTCGACGTCCTGTCCGGCGGCACGGACGTCCATCTGGTCCTGGTCGACCTGCGCGCGTCCGAGCTGGACGGGCGGCAGGCCGAGGACCGCCTCCACGAGGTCGGCATCACCGTCAACCGCAACGCCGTTCCGAACGACCCGCGCCCCCCGATGGTCACCTCGGGCCTGCGGATCGGCACGCCGGCCCTCGCCACCCGAGGCTTCACCGCCGAGGACTTCGCCGAGGTGGCGGACGTCATCGCGGAGGCGCTCAAGCCGTCCTGCGACACCGAGGCGCTCAAGGCCCGGGTCAAGGCCCTGGCGGACAAGCACCCGCTGTACCCGGGTCTGAACAAGTAGGTCCTTTTCCAGTAGTTCTTTTCCAGCAGTTCTTTTCCGTGGGGTGTCGCGCGCTCGCAGGTGAGCGGGACACCCCACGGGCCCCCTGCACCACCCGTATTGAGGAGTCACCCGTGGCCATCTCGGTCTTCGACCTGTTCTCGATCGGCATCGGCCCGTCCAGCTCCCACACGGTCGGCCCGATGCGCGCGGCACGCATGTTCGCCCGCCGGCTGAGCAACGAGGAACTGCTCGGCGCGGTCTGCTCGGTCCGCTGCGAGCTGTACGGCTCCCTGGGCGCGACCGGCCACGGCCACGGCACGCCCAAGGCCGTGCTGCTGGGCCTGGAGGGCGCCTCGCCGCGCTCGGTGGATGTGGAGACGGCGGACGAACGGGTGGAGCAGATCAAGGAGGTGGGGCGGCTGCGTCTCCTCGGCGAGCACGACGTCCGGTTCTCGTTCGACGACGACCTGGTCCTGCACCGCCGCAAGGCACTCCCGTACCACGCGAACGGCATGACCCTGTGGGCGTACGACGCGTCGGGCGCCGAGCTGCTGACGAAGACGTACTACTCGGTGGGCGGCGGCTTCGTGGTCGACGAGGACGCGGTGGGCGCGGACCGCATCAAGCTCGACGACACGCCCCTCAAGTACCCCTTCCGCACGGGCGACGAGCTGCTGCGCCTGACCAAGGAGACGGGCCTGTCCATCTCGTCCCTGATGCTGGAGAACGAGCGGGCCTGGCGCACGGAGGAGGAGATCCGGGCCGGGCTGCTGGAGATCTGGCGGGTGATGCAGGCGTGCGTGGCGCGCGGCATGTCCCGTGAGGGCATCCTGCCGGGCGGTCTGCGGGTGCGCCGCCGCGCGGCGGTCTCGGCACGCCAGCTCCGCGCCGAGGGCGACCCGTCGGCCCGCTCCATGGAGTGGATCACGCTGTACGCGATGGCCGTGAACGAGGAGAACGCTGCGGGCGGGCGTGTGGTGACGGCCCCGACGAACGGTGCGGCCGGCATCATCCCCGCGGTCCTGCACTACTACGTCAACTTCGTGGCGGGTGCGTCCTCCGAGGGCGAGCGGGAGGACGGCGTCGTCCGCTTCCTGCTGGCCGCCGGCGCCATCGGCATGCTCTTCAAGGAGAACGCCTCCATCTCCGGCGCGGAGGTGGGCTGCCAGGGCGAGGTGGGTTCGGCCTGCTCGATGGCGGCGGGCGCCCTGGCGGAGGTCCTGGGCGGCACCCCCGAACAGGTCGAGAACGCCGCCGAGATCGGCATGGAGCACAACCTCGGCCTGACCTGCGACCCGGTGGGCGGCCTGGTCCAGATCCCCTGCATCGAGCGCAACGGCATGGCCGCGGTGAAGGCCGTCACGGCGGCCCGTATGGCGATGCGCGGCGACGGCTCGCACAAGGTGTCCCTGGACAAGGTCATCAAGACGATGAAGGACACCGGCGCGGACATGAGCGTGAAGTACAAGGAGACGGCCCGGGGCGGGCTGGCGGTGAACATCATCGAGTGCTGAGGGGATGGGGTCTGACCTGCGCGTTCGTATGTTTCAGCGCCGTGAGGGCCTTCCCTGTCCACGCGGCCGAAAGTCCCCGGAACCTCCCTGGGACAGACGTGAAAGTCCCTGAAAGTTCTCGCACGAAGTGGTCTCTGGCCTGGGAGTTTGTGGCACCTGCCCAACAACGGATACCACTGGGGGCACAAGCCCGGCGGCTCAACGGAGACATCGCCTTCGACATTTGCGGTAGCGCGCGCATCCGATGCGGACGAGTGTGAGGAACAGCGCACGGTGCGTCGCGTACGCCGCCTCAGCCGAGCAGCAGAATCACCCTCACCTAAGTAACAAGACTTTTGTTAAAGTAGCGGCATGGCCACCCCTCCCAGTCCCGGCGAAGGCCCCGTCCGTCCGGTCTCCGTCTCGCTCCACGAAGGCACCATCGCAGCCCTCAAGGCGCGGACCGGTAAACGAGGCATGTCCGCCTACGTCGAATCCCTCATCCAGCGCCAACTGGAACGGGACCGGCTGAGCGAACTCATCAAGGACGCAGAAGCCGACCATGGCCCCGTGGACCCGACGGCGGTCGAGGCCAAGCGAGCCATCCTGCGCGGTGACACGGCCGGTTCGGCGAACGCCGCGTGAGCGGCACTCTCGTCCTGGACTGCGAGGGCCTGTCCAAACTCGTACGACGCACGCCTGAGCTCACCGAGTGGCTAGCAGCAGCCGAAGCCGAGGACATCCGCGTCGTCACCAGCTCCGTCATCCTCGTCGAAGCCCGCGACCCCAGGACCAACCAGGCGCGCTTCGACTACGCCGTTTCCCGCGTGAACATCATCCCGCCCACCGAAGCCATCGCCCGCCACGCGAGCAAGCTCCTCGCCACGGCCGGACTGCATGGTCACAAGTACGCTCTCGACGCGATCGTGGCTGCCACTGCTCTGGTCTCGCCCGCCCCGGTGACCGTCCTGACCTCGGATCCCGAGGACCTCCAGATCCTGTGCGGCACCGACGTCCAAGTGATCAAGATCTGAGCCACGAGGAGCGACACCAGGTTTCGAGTCGCTCTCGGAACATGGCACCGGCGGCGCCTTCAGCAGCTGGCAGCGCGACCACGCGGCCGGACGGCCGCCCAACTCCACCGCGATCGACCGCAGCCAGCCCGTCAGTCAGACGCTGGAGCACCGGTGCCGCTCCATCGGACTCCTGACTTGCACGGCGAACGTCCGACGCGAACAGCTCCTGCGGTCGCGAAGAACCGCCGCACCCGGAGCAGAACGAGACCCTGCACGAGCTCAACGGCAGCTCGTCCAGGGTGCGTTGGTACATGTTGTGTATGCGTCTGGCACGCTTCCGGCAGTCCGGGCAGCGGCCCGGACGAGCATTGGATGCCGCCTCCACCCGCCAGGGCGTCGGAGAAGTCGTTGACGCGCTCCACTGGCACATCGATCCCGGGAACACATCCTCGTGTTCGTGTCTTTCAGCGCTGTCGGGGCCTCCCCCGTTCACGCGCTGGAGAGTCCCTGGAGACCCGCTGGGATTCAACTTCCCGCAACGCGGGAGATGTTGCGGGCATGTCAATGCGTCCCTAAAGTTTACGCGCGTCAACCCATGTTGTACGCGGAGGAGTTGCCGGCAGGCCCGCGCCTGCCGACCGCTCCACCGCGACCGGCTCTCACCCACGGCTCGCTGTTCCAACCCCCCACCGCCGACCGCCGATCACCGCACCACGGCGGCCCCGGTTTACGCGCGTAGCAGCATCCCTCCACACACCTCTGGGAGCACCATGCCTGCAGCCACCCTCTCGCGGTTCAGAACCGGTGACACCCGTACCGGATCCGGCCGGACGCTCGCATGGACGGCCGGGCTGCTGTCCGCCGTCCTGACCCTGCTGCTCGTGCCCGGCGCCGGCACGGCGACGGCCGACGACGGCCGCGGGGTCCCGGTGCGCATGACGCACCCGGAGCAGGACCACGCCGGAGCGGGACTCCAGCGCCTGCGCGCGGGATCATCGTCGGCAACCGCGGCGCCGCTCGCCATCAGCACGGGCCCGGCCGGCCTCGACGTCAGCAGCCACCAGGGCAACGTCGACTGGACGTCCGTCAAGAACAAGGGCGCCGCCTTCGCCTACGTCAAGGCGACCGAAGGCACCACGTACAAGAACCCGAACTACTCCCAGCAGTACAACGGCGCCTACAACGTCGGGCTGATCCGCGGCGCCTACCACTTCGCGCTGCCCAGCAATTCGAGCGGTACCACGCAGGCCGACTACTTCGTCAACAACGGCGGCGGCTGGACCGGCGACGGCAAGACGCTGCCGCCCGCCCTGGACATCGAGTACAACCCCTACGGCGCCACCTGCTACGGGATGAGCCAGAGCGCGATGGTCTCCTGGATCCGGGAGTTCAGTAACCGGGTGCAGGCCAGGACCGGGCGCTACCCGACGATCTACACCACCACGGACTGGTGGAGCGCCTGCACCGGCAACAACAGCAGCTTCGGGGCCACCAACCCGCTGTGGATCGCCCGTTACGCCAGCAGCCCCGGCACGCTGCCCGCCGGCTGGTCGGCCCAGACGATCTGGCAGTACTCCGACTCCGGAACCTTCCCCGGCGACCAGAACACCTTCAACGGCACCCTCGCCGACCTCCAGGCCTTCGCCAAGGGAAGCTACAACCCTCCGCCGACCAGCAGTTGGCCCACCGTGCAGCAGGGAGCGAGCGGTGAGCGGGTCAAGACCCTCCAGTACCTGCTCAAGGCGCACGGTTCCACGCTGACGGTGGACGGCGCGTTCGGGCCCGGGACCGACTCCGCGGTGCGTTCGTTCCAGTCCGCGAACGGCCTCGCCGTGGACGGCATCGTCGGACCCGCCACCTGGCAGGCCCTCATCGTGACCGTACGACAGGGATCGTCGGGAGCCGCGGTCCAAGCGGTGCAGAGCCAGCTCAACTCGCGCGGTTACTCGTTGGCGGTGGACGGCGCGTTCGGGCCCGGCACCGACTCCGCGGTGCGCTCGTTCCAGTCCGCGCGCCGCCTCACCGTGGACGGCATCGTCGGTTCCAACACCTGGCAGGCCCTGGTCGCCTGACGTTCGGCGCGTCATTCCCCAGAAGAGGAGACTTTCATGATTCCGGCACGACACTCGGGTTCCGGTATCGACCGCCGCGGCCTGTTCCGGGGAGCGGCGGGGGTCACGGCCGCGCTCGGCCTGGCGGCGACCGTCAACCTCACCACGGCGGGCAGGGCCTCGGCCTACAGCTGGACCCGCACCCTTCAGCAGGGTGTCTCCGGCGCCGACGTGGTGGAACTGCAGATCCGGGTCGGCGGCTGGGCCGCGTCGAGCGCCCAGCAGACCTACGTCGCCTGGGACGGCGCCTTCGGCCCGGGCACGGCCGCCGCCGTCAAGCGCTTCCAGTCCGCCTACGGCCTGGCCGCGGACGGCGTCGTCGGCCCGGCGACCCAGAGCGTGCTCAACAGCCTGGAGAGCGGCGACGGTTCGACCGCGCACTTCGAGTGGAGCGAGTTCCACTCCAAGGACGGCGCCGGTTTCGGCGGCGGCAAGGTCGGGTCCGCGACGGTCAAGGAGAACGTGCGCCGGACGATGTACAAGCTGGAAGCCCTGCGCAAGAAGGCCGGGAACAGCGCGATCACGGTCAACTCCGGCTTCCGCAGCGTCTCCCACAACGCCTCGGTGGGCGGCGCGTCCAACAGCATGCACGTCTACGGCGTCGCCGCGGACATCGTGGTGTCAGGACACAGCACGCTCCAGGTGTACCGGATCGCCGAGACCTGCGGCTTCTCCGGGCTTGAGGCGTACACCAACTCCTGGCAGCACGTCGACAGCCGCGTCCAGTACCCCTCGTACGGCTCCGGCTCGTGGTGGTGGGAGAGCGGCGTGGTGTGACCCGCCCGCCCCCGCACACACCGGGCCCGTCCGCGCCGTCCTGGCACGGACGGGCCCGGTGTGTGCGGGGGCCACGAAAGCATGCGGGAGCCGCAGGACCCGGGGATCGCGTCCCACCGGGTGGTGTTCGCCGGCCGAGTTGATGCGGTTCAGGCGGGGGAAGCCGAGGGCCGTCTCCGGTCGGCCTGGCGGCCAACAGTGCACCGCGTGACGGGACGCGCGCCCCGAACCGACCTCCTCCGCCACGGTCCTACCAGTCGAAGACCACGCGCTGGTCGGTCAGTCGGGCCGTCCTCCGATTCACGTGACAACGCCTGACTGACGGGCCATCACCTCGTGCGCAATCAGGGTAACCCAGTACTGCATTCTGTATACTGTTCACCACCAATGGCCCCGGCTCGGAGGCGACATGGAAGATCTGGATCCCGAGGTGGTGCTGGGAATGGCCGCCCAGGCGCCCGACGGCATAATGATCATCGACGGCGAGGGACTGATCCGCTATTGGAACCGGGGTGCGGAGCGCATCTTCGGGCTCGCGGCGGCTGACGTGGCCGGTCGCAGTCTGGACGTCATCATCCCCGAAAAGCACAGGAAGCGTCACTGGGACGGCTTTCGGGAGGCCATGGACCGAGGGAGTACCAAGTACGGAGAAGCGGACCTCTTGGCCGTTCCCGCGCTGGCCGCGGACGGCAGGAAGCTGTCCATCGAGTTCAGCGTGGTTCTGCTGCCCGCTCCCGACGGCGGCGCCTACGTCGGAGCGGTGGTCCGGGATGTCACCGCGCGACGGGCGAAGGAGCGGGAGATGATGCGGCGGCAGGCCGAAACCGCAGCAGACCGTACAACGGTCTGAGACGCCCTCCACGCCGGAAGCGGTCGCGGTCTTCGGGCCCCGACCGCTTCCGGCATACAGCGGCACGTCAAGGACGCGACAGAGAGGTAACAGGGGAAGTGGCCGGCGTCCCTGACACCCCTCACATGCCGTGCCCCGCGTACGAGGACCGTACGCGGGGCGCGGGGCCGTCGGGTCAGGCGACGACCTTGCCCTCGTGCAGCTTGCGGATGCCATCCGCGTCGTAGCCGAGGTCCGCGAGCACCTCGTCGGTGTGCTCGCCGAGCAGCGGCGCACCCTGGATGTCGGGCTCCCAGCTGGAGAACTTGATCGGGCTGCCCACGGTCAGGTAGGTGCCGCGCTCCTTCTGCTCAACCTCGACGATCGTGCCGCTCGCGCGCATGTCGGGGTCCTCGGCGAGCTCCTTCATGCTGAGCACGGGGGCGCAGGGCACCTCCCACTCGCGCAGGATGTCGACCGCCTCGTACTTGGTCTTGTCGGCCAGCCACTTCTCGATCTCGTCGAAGATCTCCATGATGCGCGGCTGGCGGGCCCGGGCGGTGGTGTAGTCCGGGTCGTCCTTCCACTCGGGGTGGCCGATGGCCTCGCAGGTGCGGGCCCAGTTCTGCTCCTGGACCGTGAAGTAGATGTAGGCGTTGGGGTCGGTCTCCCAGCCCTTGCACTTCAGGATCCAGCCCGGCTGGCCGCCGCCGCCGGCGTTGCCGCCGCGGGGCACCGCGTCGCCGAACTCGCCATGCGGGTACTGCGGGTACTCCTCCAGGTAGCCGACCTTGTCCAGGCGCTGCTGGTCACGGAGCTTGACGCGGGTCAGGTTGAGGCAGGCGTCCTGCATGGACACCGAGACCTTCTGGCCCACACCGGTCTCATTGCGCTGGATGATCGCCGTAAGGAGGCCGATCATCAGATGCATACCGGTGTTGCTGTCACCGAGGGCCGAGCCGCTGATGGTGGGCGGGCCGTCCCAGAAGCCGGTCGTCGACGCCGCGCCGCCGGCGGCCTGGGCGACGTTCTCGTAGACCTTGAGGTCGTTCCACTTGGAGTGGTCGTTGAAGCCCTTGACGGACCCGAAGATCAGACGTGGGTTCAGCTCGTGAATGTAGTCCCACCCGAGCCCCATGCGGTCCATGGCGCCCGGCGCGAAGTTCTCGACCAGGAGGTCCGACTCGCGGATCAGCCTCTCCATGACCTCCTTGCCCTCGGGGGTCTTGGTGTTGATGGCCAGCGAGCGCTTGTTGCTGTTCAGCATGGTGAAGTAGAGGGCGTCGAGGTCCTCGATGTCCCGCAGCTGACGGCGTGTCACGTCGCCGCCGTCGATGCGCTCGACCTTGATGACGTCGGCGCCGAACCAGGCGAGCATCTGGGTGCACGCGGGACCGGCCTGGACCCCGGTGAAGTCGATCACCTTGATTCCGGCCAGCGGCTTTTCACTCATGTTGGCTTCCTTTTCGTGAATGATCGTGTGCGAGGCGGCAGTTCGGGGGGCGTGGAGGCGCTCACTTCTTCGCCGGCGTGATGTTGCCGACGGTGATGCCCTTGGGGTTGAGGTGCGAGATGTGGCCGCTCTCGGTACCGGCCGAGGGGTCGATCACGCAGTCGATGAGCGCCGGGCCGCCCGAGGCCAGTGCCTCGGTGAGGGCCGCGGTGACCTCGGCGGGCGTGGTGGCGCGGTATCCCTTGCCGCCGAACGCCTCGATCAGCAGGTCATGGCGGGCCGCCGACATGAGGGTTGTGGGAGAGGGGGCGTCGTCGTACGGGTTGACGTCGTCGCCGCGGTAGACACCGCCGTTGTTCATGATCACCGTGACGACGGGCAGCTTGTAGCGGCAGATCGTCTCGATCTCGATGCCGCTGAACCCGAACGCGCTGTCGCCTTCGATGGCCACGACCGGAGCGCCGCTCTCGACGGCGGCGGCGATCGCGTAGCCCATGCCGATGCCCATGACGCCCCACGTACCGCTGTCGAGGCGGTGGCGCGGCACATGCATGTCGATCACGTTGCGCGCGATGTCCAAAGCGTTGGCGCCCTCGTTGACGATGTACGTCTCGGGGTGCTCGTGCACGACGTCGCGTACGGCCTTCAGGGCGCCCATGAACTGCATGGGGTGCGGGTCGGCCTCAAGGCGCTTCGCCATCTTGGCGACGTTCTGCGCCGAGCGAGCCGTCAGCTCGTCCCGCCAGGCCGCGGGGGTCGCGATCTGGCCGGGCTTGGTCCGCTCGGCGAGCACGTCGAGCACCGACTCGATGTCCCCGACGAGCGGGGCGGCGATGGGCTGGTTGCTGTCCATCTCCTTGGGCTCGATGTCCACCTGGATGAACTTGGCGTCGGAGTTCCACTGCGGTGCCTCGCCGTGGCCCAGGAGCCAGTTGAGGCGGGCGCCGACGAGCATCACGACGTCGGCCTTCTTCAGCGCCAGAGAACGGGCGGTGGCCGCCGACTGCGGGTGGTCGTCGGGCAGCAGGCCTTTCGCCATCGACATCGGTACGTACGGGATACCGGTGGACTCGATGAACGCGCGGATCTTCGCGTCCGCCTGGGCGTACGCGGCGCCCTTGCCGAGCACCACCAACGGCCGCTCGGCGCCCGCCAGGAGCTCGATCGCCCGGTCCACCGCCTCGGGTGCGGGCAGCTGGCGCGGGGCGGGGTCGACAAGACGGCTCAGCGTCCTGGCGCCCGCCTCCTTGTCCATGATGGCGCCGAGCACCGCGGCGGGGATGTCGAGGTAGACCCCGCCGGGGCGCCCGGAGATCGCGGTGCGCAGCGCACGGGCGATGCCCCGGCCGATGTCCTCCACACGGCTCACCCGGTACGCGGCCTTGACGAACGGCTGCGCGGCGGTGAGCTGGTCCATCTCCTCGTAGTCGCCCTGCTTGAGGTCGACGAGGTGACGCTCGCTGGAGCCGGAGATCTGGACCATCGGGAAGCAGTTCGTGGTCGCGTTCGCCAGCGCGACAAGTCCGTTGAGGAAGCCCGGTGCCGACACCGTCAGCGCCACGCCCGGCTTCTTGTTGAGGTAGCCGGCGATGGCCGCCGCGTGTCCGGCGTTGCTCTCGTGTCGGAAGCCGACGTAGCGGATGCCCTGTGCCTGGGCGAGGCGGGCCAGGTCGGTGATCGGGATGCCGACCACCCCGTAGATGGTGTCGACGTCGTTCATCTTGAGCGCGTCGACGACCAGGTGGTACCCGTCGGTGAGCTCGGTCGGAACGTCGGCTGCTGCCGCGGTCTCCATTGGCGAGGGGTCGGTCATGGTCCGAGGTCCTCCTTGGGCAGGTCCTGCCGGAGCGGCTACTCCTCTCACCATCCGCAGCACGCGCCCCCACGTCCAAGACCCATCGACGACCAGCTGATAAACAACATCTATCGACCGCGGCGGAGGCCCCGGACCTGGCCCTGCAACTCCCTTGATAGACGCCTGCTATTGGTCGTTCGGTAGTGCGTATTGGACGCGAACCCGGGACCGTCGCAGGCTCGCAGAGGACTGCTTCATCAGACTCGGTACGGGGAGGCGGAGTCATGGCCGTTCCGGCCGCAGCATCCGTGCGCGACGCGGACCAGTACCGGCCCCCGGGAATCACAGGCCTCATCGACCTCCTCGACCGGCCGGTGCGCGATCGTCCCCGCGCCGGTGCCCTCGTCGTCACCGGGGAGCGGATACACCTGTCCTACCGCGCCCTCGCCACCCTGGTCGACGACGTGGCCGCCCGGCTCGGCTCCACGGGGTTGCGCCCCGGCGACGCGGTGGGTCTCGTCTGCGCCAACACCGCTGAGTTCGTCATCGCCCTGCTGAGCGCGGCGCGAGCCGGCCTCGTGGTCGCTCCGATCGACCCGGCGCTGCCCGAGCCTCAGCTGTCCGCCCGGCTCGAAGCGTTGGGCGCGCAGGCGGTCCTGGTCGGGCCCGGTGCGTCCGGCGCCCCGCCGGTCCCGCACCTCCGTGTTCCGGCCTGGCCGCTGCGCGTGCACGCCTCCCCGGCCGGGACGGCGACAGCGACACTCGATACCGACGTGCGTGCGGTACGGGACGCCCGGGGCGCGGCACAGGAGCTGTCGAGCCACGACGCCCTCGTCATGTTCACGGCGGGAACCACCGACCGGGCCAAGATGGTTCCGCTGACCCATGCCAATGTGGCCGCCTCCGTGCAGGGCATCTGCGCCGCCTACGAGCTGGGTCCCGGCGACGCGACCGTCGCGGTGATGCCCTTCTTCCACAGCCACGGGCTGTTGGCAGCGCTGCTGGCGTCCCTGGCCAGCGGGGGATGCGTGCTGTTGCCCGAACAGGGGCGGTTCTCGGCGCGCACGTTCTGGGACGACATGCGGGCTGCGGCCGCCACCTGGTTCACGGCGTCCCCGGCCATCCACGAGATCCTCCTGCACCGGTCGGCCACCGAGTACCCGGGCCCGCAGGCCCCGCCCCTGAAGTTCGTACGCAGCTGCAGTGCCCCCCTCAACCCGGCCACGCAACGGGCGCTGGAGCGCACGCTCGGTGCACCGCTGCTCTCGGCGTACGGGATGACCGAGGCCACGCACCAGGCGACCAGCGAACCGCTGCCGCAGCAGGAGGCCCTGAAGCAAGGGTCAGTGGGCCGGCCGACCGGGGTGGACCTGCGGGTCGTCGACCAGAACGGGCGCCCGTGCCCGGTCGGCACCGAGGGCGAGGTGTGGGTGCACGGTCCCACCATCGCACGCGGCTATGTCGGCAACCCGGCCGAGACGGCGCACAGCTTTGCCGACGGCTGGTTCCGCACCGGTGACCTCGGCTCACTGGACAAGGACGGGTACCTGACCCTCACCGGGCGTCTCAAGAACCTCATCAACCGCGGCGGCGAGAAGATCTCGCCCGAGCACGTCGAGGACATCCTCGCCGGCTGTCCCGGAGTCGCCGAAGCGGCCGTGTTCGCCATCCCCGACGCGACGTACGGTCAACGGGTCGGCGCCGCCGTGGTCGTGAGCGACGGCATCGGGTCCGAGGAGATCCTGGAGTACGCCCGTGACCGGCTTGCCCCCTTCGAAGTGCCCGACCGGCTCGTACTCGTCACCGCTCTGCCGCACACCGCCAAGGGAGGGCTGGACCGGCCGGCGGTCGCGGCCCGGTATGTGCCGTGACGGCCCGTCTCACCGCACGCGATGCTCGGTCGTCAGCGGCTGGTCGAAGAAGTCGTCCAGCGACAGGCCCGTTGCCGCGTTCACGAACGCCCGGGCGGCGATCGAACCGGGAGTCGCCGCGTGGATCGCCACCGAGACCCCGGCCCTGGCGTCCGGGTCGACCAGGCGCACGGCTCTGGTCCTGCCGATGACCGGCATCGCTCGCAACCACGAGTGCGGCACGATGCTCGCCCACTCGCCGCCGCCGACGTGCGCGTAGAGGGACGCGATCGAGTCCGTCTCCACCTGCGGGGTCACGACGACCCCCTTCTCCGCGAACACGCTGTCGATGAGCTCCCGGATCCGGTGGTCGGGCGTCAGCAGCGCGAGCGGCAGTTGGGCCGCCTCCGTCCAGGTCATGGTGCTGGTCTGGGGCATCAGCTGGTCGCCCGAGACCAGCAGCATGTATCGCTCCTCGTAGAGCGGCATCACCTGGAGGTTCTCCCGGTCGCCAGGGGCGAAGTGGGCGATCGCGGCATCCAGTTCGAACTCGCGCAGCTGACGGAGGAGTTCCTTCGTGGACAGCCGGGAGCGGACCTGCACCTTGGCCAAGGGGTGCTCGGAGCAGAACGCGGCCACGGGAAGCGCCAGGGTCGTCGATGCCGTGGGTTCCGTTCCCAGTCGCAGCGTCCCCGTGATGCCCGACTGCATGGCGGCCACCTCGGCCTTGAACGCGTCCTGCTCGGCGAGAATCCTCTTGGCCCACACGACGAGCCGTTCGCCCTCCGGGGTGAGGCCCTGGTAGTTGTGCCCGCGGTTGATCAACGTGACGTTCAGCTCCCGCTCCAGCTTGGCGATCGCCGCCGAGAGCGCGGGCTGGGACACATAGCAGGATTCCGCCGCCCTGGCGAAGTGCCGTTCCCTCGCCACCGCCACGAAGTACTCCAGCTGCCGGAACAGCATGAACGACTCCTCTCTCTTCCCGGGGCCGGGCCGGCAGTGCAGACGGTCGAGCCGGATGCCGTGTGATCAGCCAGAGCCTATCGAGCACGGCAAGCCGGGCACTTGCCGGCCGGAGAGGAGGTCGGAGAGCAAGGCAGTACCTCCGGACAGGGCGGCGGCGATGGAGGGTGCCCCCGCACGAGCTCGGGTTCGCGCGGGGAAGACCCGGCAGGCGCCGCTTGCGGCACAGGCCCCGGGACCGCTGCGCGTGGTGCACGTCGCGCAGCGGTCGGGTACGCGGGTCAGCGCAGGAGCTTCACGGCTGCGACCACCAAGGGGTCCAGCCCGTCCGCTCCGGCGTCGACGAACTCGTACAGCCTGGCACGCATCCGCGGGTCCCAGAATCTGCCGATGTGTCCCGCGACCGCCTCGGCGGCCTGCTCCCCCGGCAGATGTCCGAGGTTCGCGGCGATGTCGTTCGCCATCCTGCGTTCCGGTGGCACGGTGGCTGTCATCTCAGTCCACCACCGTGACCAGATCGTTCTCGGCGCGTTCCGTGTCGTCGTGCCTGAGCGGACGCGCGAGCGCGACCTGCACGGCGGTCACCTTGTACTCCGGGCAGTTGGTCGCCCAGTCGGAGTTCTCCGTGGTCACCACGTTGGCCCCGGTCACGGGGTGATGGAAGGTGGTGTACACGACGCCGGTCGGCATCCGGTCGGAGATCTCCGCACGGAGCGTCGTCTGCCCGACTCGGCTGGCCAGGGTGACCATGTCACCGTCGGTGATGCCGCGGACTTCGGCGTCGTGGGGGTGCAGTTCCAGTATGTCCTCGGGGTGCCAGGCGACGTTGCCGGTACGGCGGGTCTGCGCGCCGACGTTGTACTGGCTGAGGATCCGCCCCGTGGTCAGGACCAGCGGGAAGCGCCGGGTGCTGCGCTCGTTGGTCGGTACGTAGGAGGTGACCACGAACTTGCCCTTGCCGCGGACGAACTCGTCCACGTGCATGATCGGTGTTCCCTCCGGAGCCGACTCGTTGCACGGCCACTGGACGCTGCCGAGCTTGTCCAGCACCTCGAAGGACACACCCGTGAAGGTCGGTGTGACCGAGGCGATCTCGTCCATGATCTGGCTCGGGTGGTCGTACGACATCGGGTACCCCATGGCGGTGGCGATCTCGCTCACGATCTGCCACTCGTGCTTGCCCGTCTTCGGCTTCATCACCGCGCGCACCCGGTTGATCCGGCGTTCGGCGTTGGTGAAGGTGCCGTCCTTCTCCAGGAACGACGCCCCGGGCAGGAAGACATGCGCGAACTTGGCCGTCTCGTTGAGGAACAGGTCCTGTACGACCACCAGTTCCATGGCTTCGAGCGCGGCGGTGACGTGCCGCAGGTTCGGGTCGGACTGGGCGATGTCCTCGCCGTGGACGAAGAGTCCGCGGAAGGTCCCGTCGATCGCCGCGTCGAACATGTTCGGGATGCGCAGTCCGGGCTCGGCGAGGAGGGTGCCGCCCCAGAGGTTCTCGAACACAGTGCGCACCGCGTCGTCGGAGACATGCCGGTAGCCGGGCAGTTCGTGCGGGAACGAGCCCATGTCGCACGAGCCCTGCACGTTGTTCTGACCGCGCAGCGGGTTCACGCCGACGCCGTCACGGCCGATGTTGCCGCACGCCATCGCGAGGTTGGCCATCCCCATGACCATGGTCGAGCCCTGGCTGTGCTCGGTGACGCCGAGACCGTAGTAGATGGCCCCGTTCGGGGCGGTCGCGTACAGCCGTGCGGCGGCCCGCAGTTCCTCGGCCGGCACGCCGGTGATCGGTTCGGCCGCCTCCGGGCTGTTCTCCGGGCGGGCGATGAACTCCGCCCACTCGTCGAACCCCTCGCACCGCTGGTCCACGAAGGTCCGGTCGACCAGTCCCTCGGTGACCACCACGTGCGCCATGGCGTTGACCACGGCGACGTTGGTGCTCGGCCTGAGCTGGAGGTGGTGCTGGGCCTCGATGTGCGGGGAGCGCACCAGGTCGATACGGCGCGGGTCGACGACGATGAGCTGGGCGCCCTCGCGCAGCCGGCGCTTCATCCGGGAGGCGAAGACCGGGTGCCCGTCCGTGGGGTTCGCTCCGATCACCACGATCACATCGGCCTGCGCCACCGAGCGGAAGTCCTGGGTGCCGGCCGACTCGCCGAAGGTCTGCTTGAGCCCGTAGCCCGTCGGGGAGTGGCAGACCCGCGCGCAGGTGTCCACGTTGTTGTTGCCGAAGGCCGCGCGCACCATCTTCTGTACGACGTAGACCTCTTCGTTGGTGCACCTCGACGAGGTGATGGCGCCGACCGCACTCGATCCGTACCGGTCCTGGATCTCGCGCATCCGCCGGGCGACCGTGCCGATCGCCTCGTCCCACTCGACCTCGCGCCACGGATCGGTGATCCTGTCCCGCACCATGGGCTTGAGCACGCGGTCGGGGTGGGTGGCGTAGCCGAAGGCGAACCGGCCCTTCACGCAGGAGTGGCCCTCGTTCGCCCCGCCGTCCTTGTGGGGCACCATGCGCACCAGCTCGTCGCCGCGCAGCTCCGCCTTGAAGGAGCAGCCGACACCGCAGTACGCGCAGGTGGTGACCACCGACCGGGTCGGCATCCCGAGCTCGACGACCGAACGCTCCTGCAGCGTCGACGTCGGGCAGGCCTGCACGCAGGCCCCGCAGGAGACGCACTCGGAATCCATGAAGGTCTCGCCGGCGCCCGGCGAGACCTTGGACTCAAAGCCACGCCCCTCGATGGTGAGCGCGAACGTGCCCTGCACCTCACCGCAGGCCCGCACGCAGCGGGAGCAGGCGATGCACTTGGACGGGTCGAAGTCGAAATAGGGGTTGGACGTGTCCTTCTCGGCGTCGAGATGGTTCTCGCCCTCGTAGCCGTAGCGGACCTGCCTGAGCCCCACCACGCCGGCCATGTCCTGCAGTTCGCAGTCGCCGTTGGCCGGGCAGGTGAGGCAGTCCAGCGGATGGTCGGAGATGTAGAGCTCCATGACGCCCTGGCGGAGCTTCTCCACCTTCGGCGTCTGCGTGCTCACCTTCATCCCGTCGGCGCACGGTGTGGTGCAGGACGCCGGGGTGCCGCGCCGGCCGTCGATCTCCACCACGCACAGCCGGCAGGAGCCGAACGCCTCCAGGCTGTCGGTGGCGCACAGTTTGGGTATGTCGACGCCGGCCTGCGCGGCGGCGCGCATCACCGAGGTGCCCTCCGGGACGGTCACCGGCAGGCCGTCCACCTCCACCGACACCGTCGCCGGGCCGGGCCTTTCCGGGGTTCCGAAGTCGGGTTCCTTGAGGAGTGTCATGCCGTGCCCTCCGTCCTCACGCCAGTCGCTTGTACGGGTTGGATCTCCAGGAGTCGACGGCCGCCGAGGAAGTCGTCGGGGAAGTGCGTCAGGGCGCTGCGTACGGGCATCGGCGTCAGCCCGCCCATCGCGCACAGCGAGCCGTCGGTCATCAGGTCGCACAGATCGTCCAGCAGGGCCAGGTTCTCGTCCCGGTGCTGCCCGGCCACGATCTTGTCGATCACCTCGACGCCCCGTACCGCACCGACCCGGCACGGGGTGCACTTGCCGCAGGACTCCTCGGCGCAGAACTCCATGGCGAAGCGTGCCTGGGCGGCCATGTCGACGGTGTCGTCGAACACCACGATGCCGCCGTGGCCGACCAGCGCGCCGGCCGCCGCGAACGCTTCGTAGTCCATCGGCAGGTCGAACATCGACGTCGGCAGATAGGCGCCGAGCGGACCGCCGACCTGCACCGTACGCACCGGGCGCCCGGAGAAGGTTCCGCCGCCGTAGTCCTCGACGAGTTCGCGCAGGGTGATGCCGAAGGCGGTCTCCACGATGCCGCCGTGGGCGATGTTGCCACCGAGCTGGAAGACCTGGGTGCCCCGGGAGCGTTCGACGCCGAGTTCCTGGTACGCCTTCGCGCCCTCGGCGAGGACGACGGGGACGGTGGCCAGCGTGAGGACGTTGTTCACCACGGTCGGTTTACCGAACAGGCCCTCGATCGCCGGGATCGGCGGCTTCGCGCGGACCATGCCCCGCTTGCCCTCCAGGCTCTCCAGCATGGAGGTCTCCTCGCCGCAGATGTACGCGCCCGCTCCGACGCGTACATGCAGGTCGAAGTCCAGCGCGGAACCGAGGATGCCCTTGCCGAGCCAGCCGTGCTCGCGCGCGATCGCGATCGCCGAGCGCATCGTGGCCACCGCGTCGGGGTATTCGGAGCGGATGTACAGGTAGCCCTCACTCGCGCCGACCGCGTGTGCGGCGATGGTCATGCCCTCGATGAGCATGAACGGGTCGCCCTCCATGACCATGCGGTCGGCGAAGGTCCCGCTGTCGCCCTCGTCGGCGTTGCAGCAGACGAACTTCAGCTCGTCGGCGCAGTCGAGCACGGTCTTCCACTTGATGCCGGCCGGGAATCCGGCGCCGCCGCGGCCACGCAGCCCGGATGCGGTGACCTCCGCGACCACGTCCGCGGGGGCGAGCTCCAGGGCGGCGCGCAGCCCGGCGAGGCCGCCGTGCGCCACGTAGTCCTCCGTCGACAGGGGGTCGGTCACCCCGACTCTGGCGAAGGTGACGCGGTTCTGGCGTGCCAGCCAGGGCAGTTCGTCCACGATGCCGAGCCGCAGCGGATGGTCCGCCCCGTCGAGCAGGCCGGCGGCCAGGAGCCCGTCCACGTCCGAGGGGGCCACGGGCCCGTAGCCGACGCGGCCCTGCGAGGTCACCACCTCGACCATCGGCTCCAGCCACAGCATGCCGCGCGATCCGTTGCGTACGACGTCGATGGCGAAGTCCCCGCGATCGGCGGCACGTTGCAGGGCGCCCGCGACCTCGTCCGCGCCGACGGACCTGGCCGCCGAGTCGCGGGGGACGTAGACCGTCGCCGCGGAGTGCGAAGAGTTGTTCATGAAGAGACCGTCCCGTTGAGGATCGAGCCCAGCTGGGCGGGGCCCACTCGTCCGTACAGCCGACCGTTCGCCTCCACCGATGGCCCGAGTGCGCAGTTGCCGAGACAGAAGACCTGCTCGACGGTCACCGAACCGTCCGCTGTCGTCTCCCCCAGAGTCAGTCCGGCCTCGCGGGCATAGCCCACCAGCCTGTCGGCACCCAGGGCCTGGCATGCCTCGGCGCGGCAGATGCGCACCGTGGTGCGGCCCGCGGGCTCGCGGCGGAAGTCGTGGTAGAAGGTCACCACTCCGTGGACGTCCGCCCGGGAGAGGTTGAGTTCGTCGGCGAGCACCGGAATCGCCTCTTGCGGCACGTGGCCCAACTCGGCCTGAACGGCGTGCAGTACGGGCAGCAGCGCACCACGCTGGCCCCGGTGACCGGCCACCACCTTCCGGACCACGCTCTCGACCGTCACGTCACTCCCGCTGGTCGTCATGATCGCTCCGCCTTCCGTCACACGGGTCCCCGGCGAGGATGCAGGAGACTCAGACGATACCCCATACAGGCTTCTGTATACAGAAGCCCAGCAAAGATTGTGGCCCGACCCCGGTCACGAGGGCGCCGGAAGCCGCACGACCGCGGGCCCCCACCGACCAGGGCTCCGACGGAGCTCCCACCAGGGCTGCACCACCCACGGCTCACACCATCTTGCATACCAAAACCTGTATGCTGAAGCTGCCGTCGGCAACCTTTTCGACGGCCACCACTTGGCAAAGCCGTCGCCCCCCGCGGGCCTGTCGTCAGAACGGGGCAACCATGCGCGAGGCACTCACGGCCGCGGCGTCCCGGCGCGTCTCCCGCCCGGCACCGCTGCGCCAGGCCGTGTACGACGCCCTGACCGAACTGATCGTCAGTGGCTCCCTCAAGCCCGGCCAGCACCTCGTCGAGGCCGAACTCGCCGAACACCTCGGTGTCAGCCGCCAGCCGGTCCGTGAGGCCCTGCAGCGGATGCAGAGCGCCGGGTGGGTCGACCTGCGCCCCGCTCAGGGTGCCTTCGTCCACTCCCCCACGGAGGAAGAGGCCGCCCAACTCCTCGGGGTCCGCTCGGTACTGGAAACCTATTCGGCCCAGCTCGCGGCCCTGCACGCGAAGCCCCAGGACATCGAACGGCTCTGGGAGTTGCAGCAGGAGGGCATTGACGCCCTCGCCGAGGGCGACGTCGAACGCCTGGTCACGGCCAACAGCGCCCTGCACGCCTTCATCACCGCCGTGGCAGACAATGCCGTACTGGCCGAACTGATCTCACAGGTCGGCCAGAAGGTGCGCTGGTACTACACGCCCATCGCCAAACCCCGTGGCAAGGCGGCCTGGAACGAGCACGCGCTGCTCATCAAGGCCATCGCCAAGGGCGACGCGGACCGCGCCGGCGAGGTCATGCGCAAGCACACCGAGCGCACGACCGACTTCTACCGCAGGCAGATCGCCGCCGGGGCGAGCGAGGACTGACCGAACGCGCCGCCCGGAGGGGTCAGGACGACGCGAGGGAGTCGGCGGGGCGGCGAGCGGAGCTGAGGAAGACGTCGACGGCCGGGGGGCAAAAGGTCTCGGCGCCGGCGGCGGCCCGCAGTTCGAGCAGCCAGGGCAGGACGGTACGCAGCACGATGTCGAGCCCGCCGCCGTCCGCGCCGAGTATCGCGTCGGCGGGAACGAGAACCGGGTCGGCGAACACCGTGGACGTGGCGCTGCCGTGCGGCCCCGCACCGCCGGGCCGGGCCGGAACGAACAGGTCCGGGGCGTACGCCGGCACCGCCCAGAGACTCAGGCCGTCCCGCGCGGCGAGCGGCCGGGAGGACCAGATGTAGCTGTCGGCTTCTCCGGCCGCGACCACCTGCTGTTTACGGGCGCGCAGGGCGACCACGCCGCCGGAGCGGGTGGCAGTGGAGCGCGGCGTGCGGAGTTGGGCCTCCACCCCCTGGTCCCCGGCGCCGTCCTCCGACAGAGCAAGGCTCCCGAGGTGACGTCCGGCGGCGACCTCGCCGCGCACCCAGGGGCCGCCGTACGCCTCGATGACGGCGACCGCCGTGTAGTGGGACTGGAGCACGGCTGCCGTGGCCGGGCAGACGCGCGCGGTCCGCGCCACCACCTCGACGGCTTCCGCCAGACCCTTTCCACCGCCGCCGAACTCAGTGGAGACGGTGAGTCCCAGCAGCCCGGCACGGCCGAGGGCCGTCACGGCACGGCGGGGGAATCTGCCCTCCAGGGCGGTCTCTTCGGCGGAGGGCGCGATGACGCTGTTCAGGACCTCTGCGAGAGCGGTGCGGTACGGCACAGGGTGACCCCCTCGGGGCGGTTTCTGGTCCGCTGCCAGGCAGCGAGGGATGATTGCATACAGTATTCTCCATCCCGTTCCAGGCACCAGAGGTGGGGTCGAGCAATTTCCGCAACTTCGCAACACATCCGCACCAGGACTGGCTATTGCATACTAAACTCAGTATCCCAGGACCGATTGGTTTGGCGTCAGCCGTCGAACGAGGGAGAGGGCCATGCCTGAGACACCCACCGCGACAGTCCGCGGCCCTATCAGACGGCCCGCCCCGCTACGCCAGGCCGTCTACGAGGCCCTCACCGAAATGATCATCAACGGCTCCCTCAAGCCCGGCCAGCACCTCGTCGAGGCCGAACTCGCCGAAAGCCTCGGTGTCAGCCGCCAGCCGATACGCGAGGCCCTGCAGCGGCTGCAGACCGCCGGCTGGGTCGACCTGCGCCCCGCCCAGGGAGCCTTCGTCCACTCCCCCACCACGGAGGAATGCGCCCAACTCCTCAGCGTCCGGGCCCTCCTCGAAACCCACTCCGCACACGGCGCCGCCCAGCACGCCACTCCCCACGACGTCGCCCGGCTGTGGGAACTGCAGCAGACCGGCCTCACCGCCCTCGCGGCCGGCGACGCCCGGGCCATCGTGGAAGCCAACGCCGCCCTCCACACCCACATCACCCATCTCTCCCGCAACGCGGTCCTCGCCGAACTCATACCTCAGGTCGACCGGCGCGTGCGCTGGTACTACATGCCCATCGCCAAACCCCGCGGCAAGGACGCCTGGAGCGAGCACGCCCGGATCATCGAGGCCATCGCCGACCGCGATGCCGACCGCGCCGAGGAGCTCATGCGCCGGCACACGCAGAACACCACGGACTTCTACTGCAAGCAGATCGCCGCTGTCGCAGTCCACAGCGCCTGACGGCAGGGCCGGGACGGGGGCGGGGGCGGGAC
>NZ_VMNX01000544.1 GCF_009377235.1 Streptomyces acidicola | reverse complement strand
ACGTAGTCGAGGTGCACGTGGGCGGTGGTCATCTCGCCGCCGCATTCGTCGCACCAGGCCGAGCCGTGGGAGCCGCACCCGCCGGCCCGGCAGGCCGCGCAGGTGATCTCCGGCCGGGTGCGCACCGCGTCGCCGTCGAACGGCGCGCGGAGCGCGTCGAGCATCTCCGGCGTCACGCGCCACCGCCGACCGGCAGCACGTCGAGCAGGTCCAGTTCGCCGCTCTGCAGCATCTCGACCACGACGCCCATCGCGTCGTCGGTGGGGACGCACGCCACGACCCCCTCGCGGGGCTCGACCTCCACGCCCGGGACCTCGACCTCTCCGCCCGGGCCGACGGCGCAGCCGTGCTTGACCGAGTCGTTCAGAACGGTGCGCACCAGGTCCGGGTGGACAGCGTCGGACTGCTTCAGCAGCGCCGGGGCGTGCCGCATCAGCACTTCCTTCACTTCCTCCGGCGCGCCGACGATCTCCAGCGTGGTGACGATCCGCTCGGGGTAGTGCTTCGCCACCCACGAGCGGAACGCGGGCACGTCGACGATCCGGGCCTGCGGCTTGGGGTCCTTCTTGGACACCGCGGCGATCTTCACGCCGTTGGGCGCCACCGCCATGACCCGGTCGCCGCGCTCCATGTGCGCGGCCAGCTCCGCGCGGACCTCGTTGTACTTGTCCTCGGCGTGGTCCTTCAGCACCTTGTAGGCGGTCACCTTCACGGCCAGGTCTCTGCTGCTCACCGGTTCGTCCTCACGTTCTGTTTTTGCTGGTCGGGTGCGCCCGCGGCCGGGCGCGGGGCGGTCAGGGGGTGCGCCGGTACGGCGATCTCGACGGCGATCGGCTTCGCCGAGTCGGGGTCGTGCTCGGTGACGGCCTGGTGCACCGCGCGGGGCGCGCACGCCAGGCAGGTCTCGGCCATCTCCAGCGGCGCCCAGTCATCGGTCGGCGCCGGGTCGCCGTAGACGGTGACGACCGCGGGGCGGCCGACGACCTCGCACCAGGTGCACGGC
>NZ_VMNX01000543.1 GCF_009377235.1 Streptomyces acidicola | reverse complement strand
AGGCGGGATTCCCGCCGGGCGTGGTCAATGTCGTCACCGGGTTCGGCGGCGAGGCCGGGCAGGCCCTGGTCGACCACCGCGACCTGAGGGGCCAGGTCCACGCGATCTCGGCGGGGCAAGAGTCCAGCCAGCCGTAGATCACCATCGAGACGCCCCCGGCGAGGGGGCGGAAGACGGGCCGCCGATCGGGTCGAAGATCACCTGGGCCCCGTGCCGCCAGTGATCTGCATGACCTCCTTGGCCACCGCCAGGAAGAACTACAGCCGCTGCACCGCCGCTGTCCCCGCACCGACAACTGGCTCCGCCCCGGCCAGGCAGGTGATCGTTTTGTTCCGTTCTCGCGGCGCCGGCAACCCAGTCAGGTATTCGCGAAACCCTCGCCGCTGGGCGAGGCTGACGCAGAGGTCATCGAACCGGGTCCCGTACTCCTCCAACGGCCCCGGCGCGGGCGGACACGGACGGCGGGCGGTCATCCTCGGCTCCCAGGGCGGCAGCTGACTCCTACCATCGCCCTACGACCATCCCGCCCTGCCGTCAACACGCGCAACCGCCGGATGTGACGAACTACCGGTAGCCGGCCAATGGCGGAAAAGCACTTCGCCACCCCCTGCCCGCGTGATCGACAAGCACTTCGAGCAGGAGTGGGACGCCTTGATCTCGGGCCCTGCCGCCCAGGTCCCGCTCGCCTGAACCGCCGCCTCACCCCTCCTTCGGAAGGGTGTCCCGTGCGCGCATCCATGGCCTCAGCCCCTGCCCCTCCTTCGCTCCTCCGTGCTGTACCTGGCCACGCCGTCCGGAGCTGACGTACGGGCCGCCATGCAGGCCGGGCTTGCTGACCTGCATGATGACCCCGGTGCAGGGCAACGTGATCCATCCCCGGCGCTCACCCGAGACCTGCGCCTGACCACGGCAACCGTGCAGTGGGTGATCAGTGGGTATCTCGTGGCGATGGCGATCGTGCTGCCCGTCACCGGATACCTGCTTGACCGGTTCTCCGTGCGGCGTAT
>NZ_VMNX01000542.1 GCF_009377235.1 Streptomyces acidicola | reverse complement strand
CCGCAGCCCCGACCCCCCGCACTCCACGATCTCGGTCATCATCCGGGGCCCCTCGGCGAGGTCGACCACGGCGGCGACGTACGGGGTGCGCTCGCCGAACGGCGGGAGGTCGTTGCGGTGGACGACGGACCAGGTGTAGAGGGTGGCCCGGCCGCTCGCGGGCTCCCATGTCACGTCCTCGCTCCAGCAGTGGGGGCAGAACTCGCGGGGGTAGTGATGGGCGCGCCCACAGGCACCGCAACGGCGCAGGAGCAGACGGCCGTCGGCGGCGGCGTCCCAGTACGTGCGGGTGAAGGCGTCCACCTGGGGAACGTCGAAGCGCGGCCGCTTCGAACCCTTCGTTCCTTTCGAACCCACGCTCACTGGAACAGCCCCAGCGCGTCGTCGAGCGACCAGGTCTGCCACGACATCGCGAACAGTGCGACCACCGAGATGAGCGCCATCATCGAGTTCTGCCCCTGCTCGGCCCAGTCGTGGATCATGAGGACGAGGTAGATGAGGTTGAGCAGCAGGCCTCCGACCAGTGCGACCGGCGTCAGGAACCCGAGGATCAGGCCCAGGCCGAGGGCGAGTTCGGCGTACGCGACGACGTACGCCATCGTGCGCGGGCGGGGTGCGACGACGACGTCGAAGCCGCTGCGCACCACATTCCACCGGTGCTTCGCCGCGATGCCCGCCGCCCAGGTGATACCGCCGCCCTCGAACCACTTCTTCTTGTCCTTGTGCCGCCAGCTCTCCAGCCACCACAGCCCCAGCCCGATGCGCAGCACGGCGAGCCATTCCGCACCGGTGAGCCAGATCGTGTCCATGGACTCCCCTACCAACGAAGGAAAACGAAGAGATCTGACGGTACGTCAGTTGGTCAGTTCAGCCGATGTGGAGCGCTCACGCAAGACGCAGGGACAGCACGCCCGGGACAGCACGCCCGGGACAGCACGCCCGGGACAGCACATCCGGGGCAGTGCATCTGGGGCAGTGCATCCGGGGCAGTGCATCCGAACACCACTCCGCCCCCGACCCACCC
>NZ_VMNX01000541.1 GCF_009377235.1 Streptomyces acidicola | reverse complement strand
CCCCCGTTATGTTTTCCGCGGCCCTGCAAGAGGGCCGCTGGCCTCCGGGCCCGGCATGGCTGTTCCCCCCTGTCGAACCGATGACCTGGGGGGTGGTGCCACCGGGCCCGAGAGGCGCCGTTGGAGACGCTGATGAGAGGTCCGACTACCGCCCGGCCGAGCGCAATGCCCGGCCGTACATGGGCGACAGGTCTGCATAACGTGGATGCGCGCACGACGCCAACGCCCAGGCCAGCACCGCACGCCCCGTTCGGGAGGACGGCTTGAACGAGCACGACACGATAGGCGTCTTCCTCGGCCTGGATGTCGGGAAGAGCACACATCACGGACACGGACTCACTCCGGCCGGCAAGAAGGTCTTCGACAGGCAGCTGCCCAACACCGAACCGAAGCTGAGGCAGGTCTTCGACAAGCTCCGCGAGAAGTTCGGCACCGTTCTGGTCGTCGTGGACCAGCCAGCCTCAATCGGCGCCCTGCCGCTGACGGTGGCTCGCGACACAGGCTGCCAGGTCGCCTATCTGCCGGGCCTGTCGATGCGTCGGATCGCTGACCTCTACCCGGGTGAGGCGAAGACCGACGCCCGCGACGCGGCCGTCATCACGGACGCCGCCCGCACCATGCCGCACACCCTGCGCTCGCTGGAGCTGACCGACGAGATCACCGCCGAGCTCACCGTTCTCGTCGGCTTCGACCAGGACCTGGCGGCCGAGGCCACACGCACCAGCAACCGGATCCGGGGCCTGCTCACCCAGTTCCACCCATCCCTGGAACGGGTCCTGGGCCCGCGCCTGGATCACCAGGCAGTCACCTGGCTGCTGGAACGCCATGGATCCCCAGCCGCACTGCGAAAGGCCGGACGGCGCAGGCTGGTTGAGGTGGTCCGGCCCAAGGCCCCGCGCATGGCAAAGCGGCTGATCGACGACGTCTTCGAGGCGCTCGACGAGCAGACCGTCGTGGTCCCGGGCACCGGCACCCTGGACGTCGTGATCCCGTCGCTGGCCCGCTCGCTCGGCGCCGTTCACGAACAAAGGC
>NZ_VMNX01000540.1 GCF_009377235.1 Streptomyces acidicola | reverse complement strand
GAAGGGGGCCTGCGACCCATGGCCACTGTCTCGTTCGACAAGGCGACCCGGATCTACCCGGGCACCGAGAAGCCCGCCGTAGACGCGCTCGACATCCACATCGAGGACGGAGAGTTCCTCGTCCTGGTCGGCCCGTCCGGCTGCGGCAAGTCCACCTCGCTCCGGATGCTCGCCGGGCTCGAGGACGTCAACGGCGGCGCCATCCGCATCGGCGACCGCGACGTCACCCACCTGCCGCCCAAGGACCGGGACATCGCCATGGTGTTCCAGAACTACGCGCTCTACCCCCACATGACCGTCGCCGACAACATGGGCTTCGCCCTCAAGATCGCCGGCGTGCCGAAGGACGAGATCCGCCAGAAGGTCGAGGACGCCGCGAAGATCCTCGACCTCACCGAGTACCTCGGCCGCAAGCCCAAGGCCCTCTCCGGCGGCCAGCGCCAGCGCGTCGCCATGGGCCGCGCCATCGTCCGTGAGCCGCAGGTGTTCCTCATGGACGAGCCGCTGTCCAACCTCGACGCCAAGCTCCGCGTCTCCACCCGTACACAGATCGCCTCGCTGCAGCGCCGCCTCGGCATCACCACCGTCTACGTCACCCACGACCAGGTCGAGGCCATGACCATGGGCGACCGCGTGGCCGTCCTCAAGGACGGACTGCTCCAGCAGGTCGACACCCCGCGCAACATGTACGACCGCCCGGCCAACCTCTTCGTCGCCGGCTTCATCGGCTCCCCCGCCATGAACCTGGTCGAGGTCCCGATCACCGACGGCGGCGTGAAGTTCGGCAACAGCGTGGTCCCCGTCCAGCGCGACGCGATCTCCGCCACCACCGACAAGACCGTCACCGTCGGCGTCCGCCCCGAGCACTTCGACGTCGCCGGCTCCGACTCCGACCAGGGCCTCGCCGTCACCGTCAACGTCGTCGAGGAACTGGGCGCCGACGCCTACGTCTACGGCACCGCCAAGGTCGGCGAGGACTCCAAGGACCTCGTCGTCCGCGTCAGCGGCCGCGACGTCCCGGAGAAGGGCAGCACCCTCCACATCGTCCCCCGCTCCGGCGAGACCCACG
>NZ_VMNX01000053.1 GCF_009377235.1 Streptomyces acidicola | reverse complement strand
CCCTGGACCCCCGGGGTTTGGGGCTGCGCCCCGGGCCTCCTCTTCGGGGTTGCGTCCCGGTGCCTTCCTCGGGGCTCCGCCCCGGACCCCGGTTTCGGGGGCCGGCCCCCGGACCCCCGCTCCTCAAACGCCGGAGGGGCTGGAGGGTGCGGGCGGCGCTGGAAGGTGTGGAGCGCGGCCGGAAGGTGCGGAGTGGAGCTGGATGGTGTGGTTGGGCCAAAGGCTCGCGTGGCGCCGGGTTTTGCCGGAGGGGCTGGGGGCCGGCCCGGACTGGGGGATTGCAGCCGGGGCTGGGAGTTTCCCGTAGGCGGCCGCCGAGGCCAAATGCCCGTCACACCGTCCGGCGTTTGAGGACGAGGCCGATCGGGCCGGCATGTCGGGGGAGCTGGGGGCGGAGCCCTCAGGTATGGCGAAGGGCCCGCAGCCTTGGTAGGCGCGGGCCCTTCTAAAGATGCGGTCCTGACGGGATTTGAACCCGCGGCCTCCACCTTGACAGGGTGGCGAGCACTCCAAACTGCTCCACAGGACCAGGTTTTGCTGCGCCTCCCGGCGGAGCCGGATAGTGACTCTGCCGTGCGTTGCGCTGCGAGAAGAGACTGTACAGGAGGGTGAGCCCCCGGTCGAACTCACCCGGAGTACCGGGGTGGTTACGGTACCGCCGCGTCGATGGCCTTCACGATGCGCTTGTCGGAGACGGGGTACGCCGTGCCCAGCGCGTGGGCGAAATAGCTGACGCGGAGTTCCTCGATCATCCAGCGGATGTCCAGGACGGAGGCGGGGACCGGGCGGCCCTGCGGCATCTGTTCCAGGAGCCAGGCGTACTCGTCCCGCATCTCGTGGATCTTCTCCATGCGGGTGGTGTCCCGCTGGACGTTCGTCGGCATCTGCTGGAGGCGACGGTCCACGGCCACCAAGTAGCGCATCAGGTCCGGCAGTCGGCGCAGACCCGTCTCCGTCACGAAGCCGGGCTTCACGAGGGCGTCCAGCTGCGCCCGTACGTCCTGGAGGTTCGGCAGAAGCACGGGGCTCCGTACGGTCTTCAGACGGCGCTCACAGGCCTGCCAGGCGGCCAGCACCTGCTGCACCTGGCCGACCGTACGGACCGTGGTGTCGACGATCTCGGCGCGCACCTTGTCGTACAGCTTCCGGTACGACGACTCGTCCCAGGCCGGTCCCCCGAGGTCCCCTATCAGCCGGTCGGCCGCGGCCGTCGCGCAGTCGTCGAACAGGCCCTGGATCGAGCCGTGGGGGTTCGCGGACAGGGCGAGCTTCTGGGGGTTCGTCAGCTTCTCCGAGGCGAATTTCGCCGGGTTCACCGGGATGCCCAGCAGGATCAGGCGGCGGGTGCCCTTCCACATGGCCTCCGCCTGCTCCGCCTCCGTGTCGAAGAGGCGGACCGAGACCGTGTCGCCCTCGTCGACCAGCGCCGGGTACGCCTTGACCGGCTGGCCGGCGCGGCGGGTCTCGAAGACGCGGGTGAGGGCGCCGATCGTCCAGTCGGTCAGGCCGGAGCGTTCCAGGGACTCGCCGCCCTGACGCTCCGCCGTGGCCGCGGCGGCCTGCGAGATGGCCTTCCTCGCCTTCGGCTTCAGCCTGAGCTGCAGGGCCTGAAGGTCCTTGTCCTCGGCGAGCTTGCGGCGGCGCTCGTCGACGATACGGAACGTGACGCGCAGGTGGTCCGGCACCTTCGCCCAGTCGAAGTCGTCGGCCTCGAAGGGGACGCCGACCATGCGCTTCAGCTCGCGCGCCATGGTCACCGTCAGCGGCTCCTGCAGCGGGACGGACGTGTCCAGGAACTTCTTCGCGAAGTTCGGCGCCGGTACGTAGTTGCGGCGGATCGGCTTCGGGAGGGAGCGGATGAGCTCCGTGACGAGCTCCTCCCTGAGGCCCGGGATCTGCCAGTCGAAGCCCTCGTCGGTGACCTGGTTGAGGACCTGGAGCGGGATGTGGACGGTCACACCGTCGGCGTCCGCGCCCGGCTCGAACTGGTAGGTGACGCGGAACTTCAGCTGCCCCTGCCGCCACGAGTCCGGGTAGTCGGCCTTGGTGACCGCCTCCGCCGATTCGCGGATCAGCATCTCCCGCTCGAAGTCGAGGTGGTCGGGCTGCTCGTGCCGCTTGCGCTTCCACCAGGAGTCGAAGTGGGCGCCGGAGACCACGTGTTCGGGCACGCGCTGGTCGTAGAAGTCGAACAGGGTCTCGTCGTCGACCAGGATGTTCCGGCGCCGGGCGCGGTGCTCCAGCTCCTCGACCTCGGTCAGGAGCTTGCGGTTGTCGGCGAAGAACTTGTGGTGGGTGCGCCAGTCACCCTCGACGAGGGCGTTGCGAATGAAAAGCTCGCGGCTCGTCTCCGGGTCGATACGGCCGTAGTTGACCTTCCGCTGGGCGACGATCGGGACGCCGTACAGCGTGACCTTCTCGTACGCCATCACCGCGGCCTGGTCCTTCTCCCAGTGCGGCTCGCTGTAGGTGCGCTTGAGGAGGTGCTCGGCGAGGGGCTCGATCCACTCGGGCTCGATGCGCGCGTTGACGCGGGCCCAGAGGCGCGACGTCTCGACGAGCTCGGCCGACATGACGAAGCGCGGGGGTTTCTTGAAGAGGGCAGAGCCCGGGAAGATCGCGAACTTGGCGTTGCGGGCACCCAGGTACTCGTTCCGGCCGCCCTCCTTGCGTGTGCCCTGGCCGGAGTCCTTGGACTCCCTCACGTCCTTCATGCCGATGTGCGAGAGCAGGCCGGCGAGCAGCGAGACGTGGATGCTCTGGTCGGCCGCCTCCTCCTCGTTGAGCCGGATGCCCATCTGCTTGGCGACCGTGCGGAGCTGGCTGTGGATGTCCTGCCACTCGCGGATGCGCAGGAAGTTCAGGTACTCCTGCTTGCACATGCGGCGGAAGGACGACGATCCCCGCTCCTTCTGCTGCTCCCGGATGTACCGCCACAGGTTCAGGTACGCGAGGAAGTCGCTCGTCTCGTCCTTGAAGCGGGCGTGCTGCTGGTCGGCCTGGGTCTGCTTGTCGGCGGGGCGCTCGCGCGGGTCCTGGATGGAGAGCGCGGCGGCGATGACCATGACCTCGTTCACGCAGCCGTTCCGGTCGGCCTCCAGGACCATACGGGCCAGGCGCGGGTCGACGGGGAGCTGGGCGAGTTTGCGGCCGGTCTGCGTGAGGCGTTTGCGCGGGTCTTTTGAATCCGAAGGAGGCCGCGAAGCGGCTCGTTGAGGGGTGGTGGTCGGGTGACGGGCGGGCGGGTCCAGCGCGCCCAGTTCCTGGAGGAGTTGGACGCCGTCGCGGATGTTGCGGTGGTCCGGCGGGTCGATGAAGGGGAACTTCTCGATCTCGCCGAGGCCGGCCGCGGTCATCTGGAGGATCACGGACGCGAGGTTCGTCCGCAGGATCTCGGCGTCGGTGAACTCCGGGCGGGCGGTGAAGTCGTCCTCCGAGTACAGGCGGATGCAGATGCCGTCCGACGTACGGCCGCAGCGGCCCTTGCGCTGGTTGGCGCTGGCCTGGGAGACCGCCTCGATGGGCAGCCGCTGCACCTTGGTGCGGTGGCTGTAGCGCGAGATGCGGGCGAAGCCCGGGTCGATGACGTACTTGATGCCGGGGACGGTCAGGGAGGTCTCGGCGACGTTCGTGGCGAGCACGATTCTGCGGCCGGTGTGCGGCTGGAAGACGCGGTGCTGCTCGGCGTGCGAGAGCCGGGCGTACAGAGGGAGTACTTCCGTGAAGCGATAGTTCTTCTTCACCAGCGCGTCCGCCGTGTCGCGGATCTCGCGTTCGCCGGAGAGGAAGACGAGGATGTCGCCCTTGCCCTCGGTCATCAGCTCCTCGACCGCGTCCGTGATCGCGGTGATCTGGTCGCGGTCGGCGTCGTCGGAGTCCTCTTCGAGGAGCGGGCGGTAGCGCACCTCCACGGGGTACGTCCGGCCGCTGACCTCGATGATCGGCGCGTCGCCGAAGTGGCGCGAGAAGCGCTCGGGGTCGATGGTGGCGGAGGTGATGACGACCTTCAGATCCGGCCGTTTCGGCAGCAGCTGGGACAGGTACCCCAGCAGGAAGTCGATGTTGAGGGACCGCTCGTGGGCCTCGTCGATGATGATCGTGTCGTAGGCGCGCAGCTCGCGGTCCGTCTGGATCTCGGCGAGCAGGATGCCGTCCGTCATCAGCTTGACGAAGGTGGCGTCCGGGTTCACCTGATCGGTGAAGCGCACCTTCCAGCCGACGGACTCACCCAGGGGTGTGTCCAGCTCCTCCGCCACGCGCTCGGCGACCGTCCTGGCGGCGATACGGCGGGGCTGCGTGTGCCCGATCATGCCGCGGACGCCACGGCCCAGCTCCATGCAGATCTTCGGGATCTGCGTGGTCTTGCCGGAGCCCGTCTCACCGGCGACGATCACGACCTGGTGGTCGCGGATCGCCTCGGCGATCGTGTCCTTCTTCTGGCTGACGGGCAGTTGCTCGGGGTAGGTGACGGCGGGCACGCGGGCACGCCGCCCGGCCATCCGGTCCTCGGCCGTCGCCACCTCCGCCTCGATCTCGGCGACGACGGCGGCGCGGGCCTCCGGATTGCGGATCTTGCGCGCGCCTTCGAGCCTGCGCCCGAGCCGGTGCGCGTCGCGCAGGGACAGCTCGGCCAGGCGGGGGGCGAGGGCGCCGAGGGCGGGGGCAGGATGCGTAGACATACGGGGACCAGGATCTCACCTCGCCGAAATTGCTGGCGAACGCTTTTGTGCTCCGCATCGGGGGGCGGCGGGCCGAGGCCACGAAGGCGATCCGGGTGCCGCTCCCTCTCCCGGCGCCCAGGCATCCGTCCGCCGGTCTCCGTGTGCCTCGGTCTCCCGTCGCCCTACGCCGCTGCTTCCCCCGCCCGTGGCGCCGGCTCGCGTTCCACCAGCTGCGTGCTCTGCTCGTGGGCCGAGGACGAGGGCTCCGGTGTGGAGGGTTCGGGGGCAGGGGACTCCGGTTCCTTCGTGGGCGGGGGCTGCTCCGGCGTGCGCGTGGGGGTCGGCTCGTCCCGCGGGGGCTCGGGCTTCTGCGGCCCGTCGTCGTTGCCGCCGCCCTCGCTGTCCTTCGCGGTCGCCCCGGGGGACGGCTTCCTGGTTCGGGAGGCGGAGGCCGAGGGGGACGACGACGCGGACTCGGACGTGTGGGGCTCGGCCGCCGCGCCCTTCTTCCCGCGCCCGCCGTGGTGGTCGGTGCCGCCACCGTCGGACCCCGCCGTCCCACCCTCCGGCTCCTCGCCGCCCCGCTGCCGGGCCGAGTGCGAGGGCCCCGGCCTGGCCCCGTCGTCGTCGCCCACGCTCACACAGCCGGCGGCCGCGGCGAGGGTCATGACCGTGGCGGCCAGACGGACGGGTACGTACAAGGCGCGCACGGGCAGCCACCTCCGAGGGCGGGCGGGAGAAGTCAACCTGCCCAACTCCCGCCGCCCACAAGAGGACACGCGCCCCGGATGAGCGTGGCTCAGCCGTGACCGAGGGCGTACAGTACGCCGCCGCACCCCCGGCTCCGCGAGCGACTCGCGGACGGCGGGCAACCCCGTCCCGCTCCCCCGGCGCGGCCGTCCGTGACAATGGCCGTGTGCTGGAGATGACGCGCGAGGCGTTCGAAGAGCTGGTGAGTGAAGCCCTGGACCAGATCCCGCCGGAGCTGACACGGGTCATGGACAACGTGGCCGTGTTCGTCGAGGACGAGCCTCCCGCGGACGACCCGGAGCTCCTGGGCCTGTACGAGGGGACCCCGCTGACCGAGCGCGGCGAGTGGTACGCCGGAGTGCTCCCGGACCGCATCACGATCTACATGGGCCCGACCCTGCGCTACTGCGAGACGGCGGAGGACGTGGTGCACGAGGTGGCCGTCACGGTCGTCCACGAGGTGGCGCACCACTTCGGCATCGACGACGAGCGGCTCCACGAGCTGGGCTGGGGCTGACCCGGGGCCGCCCGGCGTCCACAGGCCCCGAGAGCCGCAGGACGAGACAGACGACACGGACCACACGGAACAGACGACACAGACGACACAGACGACATAGAACAGACAGCACAGACGACACAGACGAGTCAGGCGAGACATTGGTCACCTCGGTCTCCACTACCAGCCCCGCATAGCCACCCCCGTAACCGGGCATACGGGATCAATGGCCCGCGTCCCCGCTCTCGCTGTCGCCGCCCTGCGGCGCGTACGGCAGTCGCCCGGCGCCCTGGTCGGTCAGTACCGGGCGCGCCGTTCGCACCCGACCGTCGAGCTCGTCAACCAGCCCCACCCCTGGACCCGTGCCCTCGGCCTCGTCGCCGTGGTGCTGCTCGGCGCGTGGCTGGGCCTGCTGATCGTGGGGAACGTCCGCACGCCGGTCGGCCCCATGAACACCACGATGACCCTGCGTCCCTCGCTCGACGGCGGCACGAAGATCAACGTCTCGCCGCTCGGCGCGCTGGAGCTGAGCAGCCATGTCGCGCCCGTCCGCCTCGACGTGAACGTGGACCAGCTCGACCCGGTCCGCGCCCAGGCCCTGGTGGACCACCCCGAGCGGATCTCCGGCCTCCAGGACGAGATCGCGAGTGACGTCCGGCACGGCACGTTCGACCTGGCCCTGCGCTCCTGTGTGGCCGTGGTGTCGGGGGCCACCGCGCTCGGGCTCGCCGTCTACCGCCGCCCGCGCCGCGCCCTCGCCGCCGGCGGCCTCGCCCTGGGCCTGCTCACCGTGTCCGGCGGCACCGCCTTCGCCACCTGGAACCCGAACTCCGTGCTGGAGCCCAAGTTCTCCGGGCTGCTGTCCTCGGCGCCCTCCCTCGTCGGCAACGCGCGCAGCATCGTCACCGAGTTCGACGTCTACCAGAAGGAGCTGGCGCGTCTGGTGACGAACGTGACCAAGCTGTACGACGTCACGTCCACCCTCCCCGTGTACACCCCGGACCCGAGCACGATCCGGGTCCTGCACGTGTCGGACATCCACCTCAACCCGGCGAGCTGGAAGATCATCGCCTCGCTGGTCGAGCAGTACGACATCAACGTCATCGTCGACTCCGGCGACACCATGGACCACGGGACCGCGGCCGAGAACGGCTTCCTGGAACCGATCGCGAGCCTCGGGGCGCCGTACGTGTGGGTGCGCGGCAACCACGACTCGATGACCACCCAGCGCTATCTGGAGAACATGAAGAACGTGCACGTCCTGGACGAGGGCCGGGCGCTCTCGGTGGCAGGGCTGCGCTTCGCGGGCATGGGAGATCCCCAGTTCACCCCCGACCGCTCGGCGAAGCTCGGGGGCGCCCAGTCGGAGGAGCTGGCCGGTGCCCGGCTGGCGTCCGCGCTCCGGGATCAGGAGAGGGCGGGCAGGCCGGTGGACGTGGCGATCGCTCACAACCCGGACGCGGCCCGCCAGACGGACGGCGAGGTGCCGCTGGCGCTGGCCGGGCATCTCCACCACCAGGAGATGGAGGTCATGAAGTACGGCACACGGCTGCGCCTCGAGGGTTCGACGGGCGGTAGCGGGCTGCGGGCGGTGGAGGGCGAGTACCCCGACCCCATCGAGGCCTCGGTCCTCTACCTCGACCGGGAGACCCGCCGCCTCCAGGCCTGGGACGAGATCAAACTGGGCGGCCTGGGCCTGACGACGGCCGAGGTCAGCCGTCACCTTCCGGAGGAGAACCAGCCCGGGGCGACTCCGTCACCCACTCCGTCCCCCAGCCTGTCCTCGAACCGGTCCCCGGGTTCGTCGCCAGGTTCGTCCCTGAGTTCGCCGCCGGGCCTGTCGCCGGGTTCGGCTTCGCGTCCGTCCGGCAGTCCGTCGCCCACAGGGCGCTGAGGGCCGGTCGCCGACCGGGCCCTGAAACGGTTTTGGCGAACCCTCCTCGCATCGCCTATGCTTCTCACGTCCCCGACGCGCTGCAAAGCGCCCAGGTGGGCCGATAGCCCTCATCGTCTAGCGGCCTAGGACGCCGCCCTTTCAAGGCGGTAGCACGGGTTCGAATCCCGTTGGGGGCACCGACTGCGCTGCGTCAGCAGCGCTTTCTTTTTTCCCATGCCGCTGCCGGTGCACGCTTCGAACCGAAGCGTGCACCGGCAGCGAGCTGTGTGGGCGGTGTGGGCTGTCCGGGTGGTGTGGGCGGCCGGGCCCGGCCTTCTCGTCCTGAGCTGTCCCGCATCCTGATCACCCAGGCCAAGCAGACCGCCGAGCGGTCCTGGCTGGGCGAGGTGTCCGTGGTGGTGCTGAGGACCGCCTCCAGGCCCACCGGCCGGGCGTCGCCTCCGGGGTGGCTGGGGCTGCTGCGCGGCCATGCCTCGCCCGGCCGGATCCCGCACGGCAGTGACCACCCCGTCGGCACTGCGCAACCCAACACGCCGAGTACCGGCCCCTCAATGCCGGGGTTCGGTGACCGTGCAGGTAGGGGGCACTACGGGTTGAGACCACCACCGTCCAACTGTCACTAATAGTGGTCTCGGGTCGTCACCGGCTCGCGCCGAGAACGGTCCGATGTCCGATCACTCGGGCCGTACCGGCCGGCCTGCTGCGCCAGTTCAGAGAGAAGGACGGTGGACGCCGTATGACTGAACCCCCCACTGGCCACGGCGTGACGGCGAGTCCGTTACGCCGTGTCACCGAAGCACACCGCGTCCAGTCGTCGGCCGGCACGGGCGCGCAGGGCCTGGCGGACCGGGCGACGCCACCGTTCTCCGTCGTGCTGGGCACCGACTACGCGGGCAAGTCCGCCGCGCTGAAGGAACTCGCCGGACGCGCCGGCGGCGTGCGGATCGTCTCCGCCGACGAGGAGCTGCTCGACCCCGGGCACTCGTTGATCGCCCGGCTGCGTCGCGGACTGGTGGGCGACGTGATGCCCGCCCTGCACCACGACTACTCGGCCGACTTCATGCTGACGATGTTGCAGACGGCCGTGCTGCACCTGAGGGACAGCATCATGCGCAGCCCTGCCGGCGCCCCCGTCCTGGTGGATTCCTACTACTACAAGATGCTCGCCAAGTGCCGTCTCACCGGCCTGGACGAGCACCCGTTGTTCGACTGGTGGCGGTCCTTCCCCAGGCCCCAGCAGGTCATCTTCCTGGAGGTGTCCGCCGAGACGGCCTGGCGGCGCTGCGGCGAGGGCCGCGATCTCAACCCGCTGGAGCACTACGGACAGCACGGCGACCGCGCGTCCTTCGAGAGTTTCCAGGCCGACCTGAACGAGGCGCTGCGGGAAGAGGTCCGTTCCCTGCCCGTCTCGTTCATCGGCGAACAGGACCAGGTGTCCACCGTCGCGCAGCAGATCCAGGAGGTGCTCGGCGTCCATGAACTTGTCTGAGGAGTGGGCGGACCCCGACCGTGTCCGCCGCTACCGGCGGCGTGTCTTCGGCGAGCGCGAGGAGATCGTCTCCGCACTGGCCGAGGCCCGGGGGCAGCAGCAGCGTGTGCTGCGTGAACTCACGGAGTTCAACGCGGGCACCGAGTACGGACGCGCCCACGGCTTCGACTCGGTCCGCGATCTGAGCGACCTCCGCAAGGCCGTCCCGATCAACGACTACGCCGCCCTGGGGCCGTCCATCGAACGGATGGCGGCCGGTGAGAGCAACGTGCTCAGCGCCGACGATCCCGCCGTGTACTTCACCAGCAGCGGCACGACCGGCGCGCACAAGAAGGTCCCGGTCACCCCGAGCTTCATGCGGCGCACCTTCTTTCCGTTCTACTACGCCGCCTGGGCCCCGCTCATCGAACACTTCCCCGACGTGCTCGCCCGCCCGGACGCCGTGCTCAACCTGAAGCACGATCCCCTGAGCGCTCCGCCCACCACCGCCTCGGGACGGCCGCATGTAGGGGCCAGCCAGGTCGACTTCGGTGCGAAGTTCGGTGAGCCGCTGTCGGCCGAACCCGGCACGGGTGCGCCCTGGGGCACCCTGCCGGTGCCCGTCGAGGCGCACGAGCACCTGGAGAAGGCCTACCTGCGGCTGCGCCTGGCGGTCACCAGCGACGTACGCTGCGTCATCGGGATCAACCCGGCCATGGTCGCCGCCCTGCCCTACCAACTCCGGCTGTGGTGGCCACGGTTGGTGAAGGAGATCCACGACGGCACGCTCGGCGGTCTGCACCGCACCGACCCCGATCCCGAGCGGGCGCGGGAACTGGAGCGCCTCGCCCACCACTTCGGCACGATCCGCCCGGCCCACGTCTGGCCGCACATGCGGGCGCTGTTCTGCTGGACCACCGGCATGGCGTCGCTCTATCTGCCGCGACTGCGCGAGGAGTTCGGCCCCGGCGTGGCCACGCTGCCCGCGCCGGTCGCCGCCTCGGAAGGGCCGGTGGGCGTCGCGCTCGACCGGCACACCTCGGCCTGCTCGCTCACCGTGGGCGCCTCGGTGTACGAGTTCCTGGACGCCGACGACGACATCAGGCCCGACGCCGAGACGCTGGCGTGGGACGAGCTGGAAGCGGGACGTGACTACCACGTCGTCTTCAGCCACATCGGCGGGCTGTACCGCTACGCGGTGGGTGACGTGGTCCGTGTGGTGGACCGTGTCGACGGAGTACCGCGGGTCGAGTACGCCGGGCGCGCCACCCGGTCGGACGCCGCCGGGGAACGCCTGCGGGACGCGCAGGTGCTCCGGGCGCTGGCCGCGGTGGCCCGGAGCACGGGCCTCGATGTGCGCAACGCCGCCTGCCGGGTCGTCGGTGCGGACGGCAGTGCGCCGTCGTACGAGTTCGCGCTGGCACCGTACGGGGCGTGGTCGCCCGCGGAGACCACGCGCTTCGCGGCGCTGCTCGACACCGCGATCGGCGGTGAGTCGGGCGACTACCGCACGGCACGCTCCGAGGGGCGTCTGGGCGCCCTGACGGTGGGCCTGCTGGACGAGGACGCGTTCCTGGCGGACTGGCACACGGCCGTCGCCACCGGCATCCGGCCGACCCAGGTGAAGGACCGGCTCTTCCGGCAGGACCCGGCACTGTGGGAACGACTGACCGGCGCCGCACGGCCCGTCGGGGAAGGACAGGCATGACGAACACCCTGGACGCCGTTGAGCAGACGTCCCTGCTGACGGCCGCTCTGCGCGCGGCGGAGACGAGCCGCGAGGACCGGCTCTTCGACGACCCCTACGCCGCCCGGCTGGCGGGGGACGCGGGAATGGGGCTGCTGCGGGAGATACGCGAGGCCACGTTCCCGCGCGGCGGGGAACGCACCGTGCCCAGCACCCCCGACTACAACGCCATCCGCACCCGCTTCCTGGACGACCTCCTCCAGGGTGCGGCCCGCGCCGGCGCCACCCCGCAGGTCGTGCTCGCTCCCGCCGGAATGGACTCGCGGGCCTACCGCATGCGGTGGCCCGACGGCACGCGCTTCTTCGAGCTCGACCGGCCCGCCGTGCTGGCCTACAAGGAGGAGCAACTGCGGTCCGAGCGGCCGCGGGTCGACCGGCGGGCCGTGGCGCTCGACCTCACCCGGCCCGGTTGGCAGGACGGACTCCTCGCGGCCGGATACGACCCGGACCGCCCCTCCGTCTGGCTTCTGGAGGGCCTGCTCTACTACGTCGGCCAGGAGGACGCGCACCGCCTGCTGGACCAGGTGGCGGCCCTCATGGCGCCGGACAGCCGGATCGCCGCGGACCTCGTCAACGCGGCGGCGCTGACGCTGCCGGACGTCCGGGCGCTCCTGGACGTGTTCGCCGGCTGGGGCTGCCCGTGGGTGTTCGGCACGGACGAGCCCGAAGCGCTTTTCGACGCGCACGGCTTCCAGGTGGAGGCGGTACAGCCCGGCGACCCGGACGCCGACTACGGCCGCTGGCCGGACCCGGTGCCCGAGCGCTCCGTGACGGGCGTGCGGCGGGTGTTCTTCGTCCACGGGCGGAAACGGCCGGTATGAACGGCACCCTGACCGCACAGGACCCGGCCGTCGCCGCGCAGGGGCGCCGGCCGGGCAGGCCCCGTGTGCTGCTGGCGCCGATCACCGTGACCCCGTCCAAGCCGCTCACCCCCAGCCATCTCAAGGGCCTGCTGTGGACCGATGTGATGTACCGGGCCAGCAGCGGGCTGGCCGACGTCACCTATCGCTACAGCCCCACCACCTATCACCTGACCGAGCAGACGCTGGGTTTCTGGGAGTACCTCGACCGTACGGTCGGGGACGCCGACTACTCCGGGCTGTCGGAGGAGCAGGTCGGTGAGATGTACGTCGGTTACCGGGCGCGGCAGGAGAAGGCCGGCGCGGCGGCCCTGCGCCCCTACGCCGAGGCGGTGGAGACGCACGGCTGGGTGCACCCGGCCGGTGCCCGGGTCCTGGAACTCTGGACGGCGCACTACGCGCGCCTCGGCATGCACGACCCCGGGCTGCTGGCGCACCAGCCGCCCGCTCTCGGCGCCGAGGAGTCGGTCGAGCGGCTGTCCGCCCTGGGGTTCTGCCTGGATCTGCGGGCCTGCGGGGGGCCCGTGTACCTGGACGCCACCCGGTACGGTCTGCCGCTGCGCCAGATCGTCGACTCCCACGGCCGCCCCAACTATCTGGCCTGCATGATGCGCGAACTCCTGCCGCTGGCCCCGTCCTTCGACGAGGTCGTTCTGCTGTACGACCGGGAGCTGGAGGCCGACTACCACCTGGTGGAACGCGTGCTGGTGGCCACCGGCACCACCGTGCGCCGTGTCGTTCTCGGCCGTGTCCCGATCGACGGCCGGATCCGGTCCGCGCGCCACGGCGGCTGGCAGGGGCATACGGTCGATGCCCTCCTGGACGAGGTGGGCGAAGGGTGTGACGAGGCGGTGCTGCGTCTCGGTATGCGCCTGTACTTCATAGCGGTGCTCGGTACGGGCCAGCAGCAGTCGTTCCGCAAGGACGTACTGCGTCAGAGCCTGGCCCGTGCCACCCGGCTGCTGTCGGACGGCCGGAGCCCCGACCCGGCCGCCGTGCCGGAAGTACTGGCCCGCCACCGCAAGGACCATCTGCACGTCAACCCCTACCGTCTGACGGCCGGCCTGCTGGCCAGGCACCGCCCCGCTCCACCCCGGGACCTCCTGGAGGCGGTCTACCTGTGATCATTTCCCAGCAGCTGCTGCGTGCCGAGAACGCCCGGCGCGTCCGTGACGTCCGGCCCGAGCTGGCCGCGCGGGTCGATCTGCTGACCGACGAGGGACTGCTCGCGGCGCGCGAGGAGGTGGCGGCGGCGAGCGAGGATCCCAAGGTGCTGGCGGTCTGCGTGCTGCGCGGCTTCGATCTGCCCGCCTGGCTCGGGGAGACGTACGCCTTCGCCCGCCGCGTCGGTCACGAGGCGGCGGCAGCGTGGCGCCACGACTTCACGCGCACCGTCTTCCTGGCCGGTAACCCGGTCAACCTGCGCGAGCGGTTCGACTTCGACCATGTCGCCGACGACGGCTCGACCGCCTGGCTCGGTCCGGCGCCCGCCGAACACAGCACGGCCCTGCGCCGCCTGCTCAAACTGTTCCCCGCCACCGCCGAGCTGCCCGCCCTGCCCGGTACGGTCGTCGAACTGCCCGCAGACGGCCCTGCCGGCGACCGTGCCCCGGTGCACCGCGAGCTGTACCTGGCCACGGCCGGTCTGACGATCGCCGCGTGTCTGGTCCACCTGCACCATCTGGTGAGCGAGGCGGTCCTCGACGGCCTCCTGGGCCCCGGCGACCGGCTGACGCTGCGGCCGGTCCCGCACCTGGTCGGGGTCACGGGCCCCTTCGCGGCCCTGCGAATCGGCACATCGCACGGGCAGCCCCACCAGCTACGCGCCTACGCGGCCCTCAGCGCCGGCCGAACGGCCTGACGGCGTGCCCCTGGTTTCTTCTTGCGCCTTTTTCCGGTCGGTCGCGCCGTAAGCGCCGCGTGCCGCGCCGGGCGCCCTTTCAAACCTGTACGCAATTGAAAAGCAGGCCAACCTGTGGTGACGTGCCGTTACTTGAGGCCCCGGGATTTCGGTGCGGTGTCATATCCCCGAGGAGATTGAGGGGGTCTCAGGGGATGAACAGGGGTCGTGGTGATTTCTACGATTGCCGTGTCCGGCCGGGCCGTAAGAATTCGCGAACCTCGACGTCGAATGCCTGAAGTACCGCAAGTACCGCCGCACAGCCGACTGATTCGGGCAGATTCGGAGGGATCGCAGCATGCAGGTCGCGCACGATTTCCCCAGCCGCGTCGAGGAGCTTCGCTCCCTTCGGGAGGAGGTCCGCCGCGGCCCCAGTGAGAAGGCGACCGAGGCCCAGCACGCCAAAGGCAAGCTGACCGCCCGCGAGCGGATTGAACTGCTGCTGGACGAGGGTTCGTTCAACGAGGTGGAACCCCTTCGGCGGCATCGGGCAACCGGATTCGGCCTGGAAGACCGCAAACCGTACACGGACGGTGTCGTCACGGGCTGGGGAACGGTGTACGGAAGTGCAGTCTTTGTGTACGCCCACGACTTCCGTGTCTTCGGCGGTGCCCTCGGCGAGGCCCACGCACAGAAGATCCACAAGATCATGGACATGGCCCTCACGGCGGGCGCGCCCATCGTGTCCCTGAACGACGGTGCGGGCGCCCGGATCCAGGAAGGCGTCTCGGCGCTCGCCGGCTACGGCGGGATCTTCCAGCGCAGCACGAGGGCTTCCGGGGTCGTCCCGCAGATATCGGTGATGCTGGGACCGTGCGCCGGGGGCGCCGCCTACGCCCCCGCCCTGACGGACTTCGTGTTCATGGTCCGCGGGACCTCGCAGATGTTCATCACGGGCCCCGACGTGGTCCGCGCGGTGACCGGGGAGGAGATCTCGCACGACGGCCTCGGCGGAGCGGACGTGCACGCCGAGACGAGCGGCGTGGCGCACTTCGTGTACGACGACGAGGAGACCTGCCTCGAAGAGGTCCGCTATCTGCTGTCGCTGCTGCCGGGCAACAACCGGGAGAACCCGCCGTCCGTCGAGGCGGACGACCCGGTGGGCCGGCGGTGCGAGGCCCTGCTCGACCTGGTGCCGGCCGACGGCAGCCGCGCCTACGACATGCGCGAGGTCATCACGGAACTCGTCGACGACGGCGACTACTTGGAGATCCACGAGCGCTGGGCCACCAACATCGTCGTCGCCCTGGCCCGGCTCGGCGGCCGTGTGGTCGGCGTCGTCGCCAGTCAGCCCGCCTCGCTGGCCGGAGTCCTGGACATCAAGGCCTCGGAGAAGGCCGCCCGGTTCGTGCAGATGTGCGATGCCTTCAGTATTCCGCTGGTCACCCTGGTCGACGTACCCGGATTCCTCCCCGGAGTGAGCCAGGAGCACGACGGCATCATCCGGCACGGCGCCAAACTGCTGTACGCCTACTGCAATGCCACGGTGCCCCGGATCTCGGTCACCCTGAGGAAGGCGTACGGCGGTGCCTACATCGTGATGGACTCCCAGTCGATCGGCGCCGACCTCACGTTCGCCTGGCCGACGAACGAGATCGCCGTGATGGGTGCGGAAGGCGCCGCGAACGTCATCTTCAGGCGCCGGATCGCGGAAGCTCCCGACCCGGAGGCGATGCGGGCACGGCTGGTCAAGGAGTACAGGACCGAGCTGATGCACCCGTACTACGCGGCCGAGCGCGGACTGCTCGACGATGTGATCGACCCCACCGAGACCCGCCAGGTACTGATCCGCTCCCTGGACATGCTGCACAGCAAGCATGCGGACCTCCCGCTCCGGAAGCACGGAAACCCGCCCCAGTGACACGGTGATCCGTCCGGTGCGACCCCTGGGGAGCCCCTAGGGACCCCTGACCTGTCGTCCAGGGGTCTCAAGGCGCGCTCGTCCGGATAGAGAGACAGTCATGACCAGCCTGTGCGCGATGAGGAGCGGCTGCCTGCCGACCGCCGACGACCCGCCAACGCCACCTGGTGTGGTGACTGGTCGTACCATCCGTCTCCCTACTGGCATGACGTCGCGAGGCTCGGGCCCGGCGCCGAGGCCGACGAGCCGCGGGACCTTCTCCCCTGGCGTTCCCCTGACGTAAAAACCCCGCCACAGGTTCATTGGGGTGTCAAAAAAACATTCCCGCCGAACTGTAAGCGGAAGGTGATGTACCGTGAGGCCCATCGGGATTCCTCGGGTCGCTTGCGAATGATCGGCGACGCAGTAGCCTGAGGAGAAGGGGGAGTGCCGAAACGGTCACCGTGGTATCACACGGCAGGACCGGAGTGGAATGTCGCCCGACTGAGAAAGATGGCTGTAATTTGCTGGTGGATCACGACGAGGCCCTGCAGTTGGTTTGGGATGACATTCTAAATCCCGGTCGTAAGGGGGGTGGAATAGCCGTCGTCAGGGGATTTACGGGATCGGGTAAGACCACCCTCCTCAACCGGCTCGCCGAGCGGGCCGGTGCGGCGGGAATGGTCACCCTGTACGCCACCGGGTGCCCGGGCGAGCAGCGGTCTCCGCTGAGCGTCATCGAGCAGTGGTTCAGCGGGTGCGCCGAGACCCGCGACGGCATTGCGGCCCAGCTGAGCGCCCTCCTCGCGGAGCACGGGGAAGCCGCGTCGGGCTCGCCGGACCGCGACGAGGAGCTTCTCGTGCGGCAGGCGCAGGCACTTGTCGGCGACACTCTGCGGGATCTCGCCGAGCAGGGCCCCGTGGTGGCCGTCGTGGACGACGCACACTACAGCGACGCCGCCTCGATAAAAGTCCTGCGCTTTCTGAGCAATCGGCTCCGTCGGCGACGCGTTTTCCTCGTGCTGACCGACCGGACGGACCAGGGCAAGGAATACCGATCCTTACGGGCCGCCATTATGAGGAATGCCCGTCCGCTGGTTCTGCAACTCGCGCACCTTACCCATCGGAGTGCGGCGCAACTCCTTCACGGATTAACGGGACACCGATTTTCCGAGGATTACGTCAAAGGTGTCCTGGAAATAAGCGGAGGGAACCCACGCCTGGTGTCGGCGATCGCGTACGACTCCAAGTGCGCGCACCGGGATGTTCCTCCCGAGCAATGGACTCCCGTTCTGGGGACCGCATTCCGTGAGACCGTCTCCCTCCTGATCTCCGCACATCGGCCGGAGAGCGTCGAGTCGGTCGCCCGTGCCCTGGCGGTGCTCGGTGACGTCCGCTCGCCGGACCTGCTCAGTGCGCTGAGCGGGGTCGAGCCGGTGAAGGTCGTGGCGGCTCTGGACCTGCTGGAGGACAGCGGCCTGGTGACCGGTGGACGCTTTCGGCATCCGGTGATGCAGGCGGCCGTATGGGAGGACACCGGTTTCACCTGCCGCGCCGAACTGAGCAGGAGCGCCGCGCGGCTGCTCTACGAGTCCGGGGCGCCGTCCCCCGACGTCGCCCGGTGCATCACGGCGACGGGAACCGTCACGGCCGACTGGGAGGTCTCCGTCCTGCGCGAGGCCGCCAGGCAGGCGAAGGCCGAGGGACGGTGGCACCAGGCCGTCGAACTGATGGAGTCGGCGCACGGCTTCAAGGACGGGTCGGACGATCACACCGAACTGCTCATGGCGGTCACCCGGGCCAAATGGCAGGTGGACGCCTATGTGGCCGCGCGCCATCTGGCCGACCTGGTGGCCGCCGCACGCGAGGGCCGGCTGCGGGACCGTGACCTCATGCTGCTGGCGCAGATGCTCGTCTGGCACGGGCGCCTCGACGAGGCGGAAACCGTACTGCGGCTGCTGCGGGACCGAGCCGGCGAGAGCCCGGAGACGGCCACCGAACTGGCCGTCGTCGAAAAGCTGTTGAGCCTGTTCTTCACAGGCCTGCGAGGAGCGGACACGCAGGCGTCGCCCGCGCCGGCGGACACGGCCCCGTGGCAGGTGTTGAGCCGGACCGCTCCGCCCTGGCCGCAGGCGGTTCTCACCACGCGCGACCTGATGCGGACCAAGGCGGACGGCCTGTACCGCGTCATCGTCGGACAGCTGGCGTCGGCCTTCTTCGCGGCGGGAGACGCCGATGCGCAGACGCCGGACATCAACCAGTACCACTACTGCTTCCTGCTGCTGCGCCACGTCAGCGCCAGCTGGTCGGCCATGCCGCAGATCGACGGAGTCTCCGCGGAGCTCTTCGAGCGCCTGAGCCCCTTTCAGCGGGCCCTGCTCCGCGGACTGCAGGCCGCCGGCTTCTTCGCCCAGGGAAGGCTGGAAGAGGCCGAGGCCCATGCCAGGGTCGCGCTCGAACGGCCGCAGGCCTGGGGAGTGGCCGTCGGCCTGCCGCTGAGCATCCTGATCCTCGCGCTGACCCGGCGTGGAAAACCGGCCGAGGCGGCCGACGTCCTCAACATCCCGGTGCCCCCGGCGATGCTGGAGTCGCACTTCGGCAGGGTGTACCTGCACGCCCGAGGGCAGTACCACCTCGCCACGAACAACGCCTACGCGGCGCTCCGTGACTTCCTCGCCTGCGGCGAGGCCGAGCGGCAGGGAGGGTACCCGCCGGTGCCGACGTGCCCATGGCAGGCGGGCACCGCCGAGGCGTATCTGCTCCTGGACCGGAAGGACGAGGCGGTCCGGATGGCGGAGGAGGCGATCGCCACGGCAGGCGACGACCTGGCCCGGCTGAAGGCCCAGGCATTGCGCGTCCTGGCGCTGACACGGCCCGTCGAGCGGCGAGGGGGCCCGCTGCGCGAGGCGATGAGCCTGCTGGAGGAATCCGGTGACCCTGTCGAACTCGCTCACGTCCTGGACGAGCTGGGGCAGGTCCACTACGCGCTCGGCCACGCGGAGACCGGTCGTTCCCTGATGCGGCGGGCTCTGCGTATGGCGCGGGCAGGCGGTTTCGAGGGCGCTCTGAAACGGAGCCTGCGGGAAACGTCCGGTATGGAGGCCGTGATCCCCAGCCCGGCCGTCATGGGCGCGCCCCCACCCGTGCCGGGCACCCGGGCCGGTCAGGAGCCCGAGGCGAGCGAGGCGTTCAGCGCCCTGAGCCCGGCCGAACAGCGCGTCGCCTGGCTGGCCAGTATTGGTTACAGCAATCGTGAGATAGCCTCCAAGTTATTTGTCACCGTGAGCACTATCGAGCAGCATCTCACCCGGATATACCGGAAACTCAAGGTCAAGCGGCGGGAGGATCTCGCGGCGGCCTGCCCCGTACCAGCGGACGTGGCCTTGCTGTAAGGGGCCCAGGCCCTTACAGCAAGGACCCGCCTGCCCTTGTCATAAGAGACCCCAGGCCTTTGTCGTAGGGGTCCTCAGATCTCCCCTTCCGGTGCGCCGGGTGTCGTACGTGTTTCGTCACGACACCTGGCGCACCGTTTTTCCCGCGCGCACTACCCCCTCATCGCATATTCAGAGCCCCGGAAGAGGGGGCTGTCGGGGTGGGGTAGGGGTGGCCCGGCATTCGCTCCGGTAAATAGAGTTCAAGTCAGTTCAAGCCTCGGCGCGATGATGCGATGAAGAGCCCGGTAAGGCAGGCCTTGCACATCGTAGAGCGCCGCATCACGGAAACTCAATTCGGCAGGATTGTTATGGCTCGAATACGGGAAGAAGCGGTATCTGAATGATGGCCTCGACCGCCGGAGCGCCCTGTGTGCTCTTCCCCGGGCAGGGGTCCCAGGCCAGGGGCATGGGTTCGGGCCTCTTCGACCGCTTCCCCGGGACGACGTCACTCGCCAACGACGTCCTCGGCTACGACCTCCCCCGGCTCTGCCTTCAGGACCCGGAGGGAAGGCTCGACGACACCCGCTTCACACAGCCTGCCCTGTACGTCGTCAACGCGCTGTCCTACCGGGATTCCCTGGAGCGGGGGGAGCCCGAGGCCGAGTACCTGCTGGGGCACAGCCTCGGTGAGTACAACGCCCTGCACGCCGCGGGGGTCTTCGACTTCGAGACCGGTCTGAAGCTCGTCATCAAGCGGGGCGAACTCATGGCCCGTGCCTCCGACGGGGCGATGCTCGCGGTCGTCGGGATGAGCGAGAGCGAGCTGCGGGCCTTCCTCGCCGAGGAGAGCCTGGCCCGGCTCGACATCGCCAACCTCAACACCGGTACCCAGACCGTGCTCTCCGGCGCCCGGGACGAGATCGAACGGGCCCACCGTCTGCTCGGCGCGCGCTCGGTCAGAGCCGTCCCGCTGAAGGTGTCGGCAGCATTCCACTCCCGGTTCATGGCTCCCGCCCGCGACGAGTTCCACGCGTTCCTCAAGGGCTTCCGCTTCTCCCCGCCGCGGGCCACGGTGATCGCCAACCTCACCGCGCGGCCGTACGACGCGGAGGTCCCCGGGACCCTGAGTGAGCAGATCGCCGCACCGGTGCGATGGGCCGAGAGCGTCCGGTACCTGCTGGAGCGCACCTCCGTCGAGGACTGCCGTGAGGCCGGCGACGGCAGCGTCCTGACCCGCATGGTCCGGCAGATCGCCGGGGAAGCCGGGCCGCGTGCCGCCGGGCGCCCGTCGACGACCGCCGCGCCCCGGAAGCGGACTGAACCGCACGGCGAGCCGGACACGGAGCCGCGCACCGAGCCGCACACACCCGGGGCCCGGCCGCGCCTGTTCTGCGTCGCCTACGCGGGCGGCGACGAACGCGCCTACGCCCCCTTGACGGAGCACTGCCGCGACATCGAGCTGGTGGCGCTGGAGCGCCCCGGCCGCGGACGGCGGGCCGGTGAACCGCTGCTGCGGGAGCCCGCCGCCATCGTCGACGACCTGTTCGCCCAGCTGCGAGGCCGCCTCGACGCACCGGACACGCCGGACACCCCGTACGCCCTCTACGGGCACAGTCTCGGTGCCCGGCTGGCGTTCCTGCTCTGCCGGCGGCTGCGCGCGGAGGGCCTGCCCCCGCCGGTGCACCTGTTCGTCTCCGGGGAGAGCGGCCCGGCGATCCCGAGCCGGGAGCGCGACACCTGGCGGCTGCCGGACGAGGCCTTTCGGGACCATCTGAAGCAACTCGGGGGTATCCCGCCGGAGTTGTGGGAGTACGGCGACCTGATGGCGTTCTACGAGCGCGTCCTGCGGGCCGACTTCACCGCCCTCGGCGCCTACGAGCACGTGGCCGAACCGCCGCTGGACATCCCCGTCACCGCGATGGCAGGCGAGGACGAGTGGTTCAGCCGGGCCGACATCGACGCCTGGCAGCGGGAGACCACCCGGCCGCTGACCGTGCACTGGTTCCCGGGCGACCACTTCTTCATCCGGACCCAGTGGCCCGCACTGGCCCGGATCGTCACCTCCGGGCTCGCGGCCGCCTAGGGCCCTGGCCCGGCACCTGAGCGGAGCGCGGCCGCGCGGCGGGCCCGCACAGCGAACAGTCCACGTACACGGCGTGCCTCGTGCCCGCCCGGACGAACCGATGGCAACCGACGGCAACCGACGGCAGGGGACAGCGAACCATGCAGCAGGAACTCAGGTCGTACATGGAAGAGCAGTTCATGTTCGAGTTCGACTCGGAGATCACGGAGGACACCGACCTGTTCAAGGCGGGCGTCCTCGACTCGTTCGGCTATGTCTCGCTGATGGCGCACATCGAGCAGCACTACGGCGTGCGGATCGGCGAGGAGGGTCTCCTCGACAACGTCAGGGTCTCGCTGTCCGGCATCGTCGAACTGGTCGAGGCGGCGCGCGAGCGGACCGCCGGGAGCCGGTGACCCCATGTGCGGCATCGCCGGCTTCTACCGCAGCGCCCTGCCCCCGCTGGAGTACCCGGACCTGATCCACGGCATGCTCGCCCAGATCGAGCACCGAGGCCCCGACGAGGCGGGCTGCTTCCTCGACGACCGGCTCGCCATGGGCACCGTGCGGCTGAGCATCATCGACCTGTCCACCGGCTCCCAGCCGATCGGCAGCCCCGACGGCCGCTACTGGCTCTGCTACAACGGCGAGCTCTACAACTACCGGGAACTGCGCGACGACCTGACCGCCCGCGGCTTCGTCTTCCGCACCGAGTCCGACACCGAGGTCGTCCTGGCCGCCTGGGCGACGTGGGGGCACGACTGTCTGCCGCGGTTCAACGGCGCCTTCGCGTTCGCGGTCTACGACAGCGTCTCCGGCGAACTGCACCTGGTCCGCGACCGCTTCGGCAAGCGGCCGCTGTTCGTGGCCCGGCACGGGGGCGCGTGGCTGTTCGCCTCCGAGATGAAGGCGTTCCTCGCCTACCCCGGCTTCCGGTTCGAGTTCGACGAACAGCAACTGTCGTCCGTCTTCGCCACCTGGACCCCGCTGCCGGGGCAGAGCGGCTACCGCGGGATCGAGCAGATCCCGATGGGCGAGTACCTGTCCGTCCGCGGCGACGAGGTCCGGCGGGGCCGCTGGGCCACGCTCGACCTGACGCCCGGCCCGGCACCGCGGAGCGAGCAGGAGGCCGTCGAGCTGGTCCGGGCGGAGCTTGAGGCCGCCGTCGACGTACGGCTGCGCAGCGACGTCGAGGTCGGGGTGTTCGCGTCCGGTGGACTGGACTCGTCGATCATCGCCCACCTCGCCGCACAGCGCACGGACGGTCAACTACGCACCTTCTCCGTGGAGTTCGAGGACGTCGAGTTCGACGAGTCGGCCGAGCAGAACGAGCTGGCGGCACGCCTGGGGACCCGCCACTCCACCGTGCGCGTGGCCGACTCCGACATCGTCGAGGCCTTCCCCGACGCGGTCCGGCACGCCGAGGTGCCCGTCTTCCGCACCGCCTTCGTACCGATGTATCTGCTGGCCCGCCATGTGCGCGACGAAGGCGTCAAGGTCGTCCTCAGCGGTGAGGGCGCCGATGAGGCGTTCCTCGGCTACGGGATCTTCAAGGACACCCGGCTGCTCGCCGAATGGCACACGCTGGACAACGACGCACGGCTGAGCCGGCTGAGCCGTGTCTACCCCTATCTGCGCCACCTCAGCGGCGAGGACGGCCACCGCCGGATGCTCGGCCTGTACCAGCAGTTCACCGAGGAGAGCCTGCCCGGACTGTTCTCGCACCAGATGCGGTTCCAGAACGGCCGGTTCGCCGTCCGCCTGCTCAGGAACGCGGGCGATCCGTTCGCGGCGGCCCGGCAGCTCGTGGCCCAGGAGCCCGGGTACGCGGAGCTGTCCCCGGTGCACAAGGCGCAGTGGCTGGAGTTCAGGACCCTGCTCAGCGGCTACCTGCTGTCCACGCAGGGCGAGCGGATGACCCTGGCGCACGGTGTGGAGAACCGCTGCCCTTTCCTCGACCCCGCCGTGCTCCGCCGGGCCGCCTCGCTCAACCTGCGGTTCGGCGATCCGGACGACGAGAAGTACCTGCTCAAGCGCGCCTACGAAGACGTATTGCCGGAACGGATCGTGAAGAAGGGGAAGTTCCCCTACCGCGCCCCCGACAGCGCGGCGTTCGTACGGTCCCGCCCGGACTACCGGGACATCCTCACCGATCCCGGCACCCTCGACGACATCGGCGTGCTCGACACGCGCTTCGTCCGGAGGTTCACCGACCGGGTCTTCGAGGGACCTCCGGAGCGGATCGGCACCAAGGAGAACCAGGCGTTCGTCCTCCTGGCCTCGACGGTCTGGCTCCACCACTGGTACGTGCGCGGGCTCGCCCGCCGCGACGCTCCGCTCGGTGTCCCCCTGCACGTCGTCGACCGGCGCGGCAGCGCCCTGTCGGCCCGAACGGAGAGCGTGTGATGCAGAACGAATCCGGAGTCCCCGCCGATGACGAGGACATCGCCGTGACCGCCGACGACCAGGACATCGCCGTTGTCGGTCTCTCCCTGCGGCTGCCCGGCTCCCGTACCCCGGAGGAGTTCTGGGACCACCTGGCCGAGGGCCGCTCGCTGATCAGCGAGGTGCCGGCCCGCCGCTGGCGCAAGGAGGACCACCTCGGCCACCCGCGCCGGGAGTTCAACAAGACCAACAGCGTCTGGGGAGGCTTCGTCGACGACATCGACTGCTTCGACGCGGACTTCTTCCGCATCTCCCCGCGCGAGGCGCAGTCCATGGACCCGCAGCAGCGGCTCGCCCTGGAGCTGAGCTGGCACGCGCTGGAGGACGCCGGGTACCGGGCCGACCTGCTCGCGGGGTCGCGCACCGGGGTCTTCATGGGCGTCTGCCACTGGGACTACGCGGAGCTGATCGAGCAGCAGGTCGAGGAGATCGACGCCTACTACCCGACGGGCACGGCCTACTCGATCATCGCCAACCGGGTGTCGCACCACTTCGACTTCCACGGTCCCAGCGTCGTCAACGACACGGCCTGCTCCAGCTCGCTGGTGGCGGTGCAGCAGGCGGTTCAGGCCCTCAAGGCAGGCGACTGCGACCACGCGCTCGCCGGCGGCGTCAACCTGACCTGGTCTCCCCGGCACTTCATCGCCTTCGCCAAGGCGGGCATGCTCTCGCCCCACGGCCTCAGCCGGACGTTCGACGCGGACGCCAACGGATACGTACGCGGTGAGGGCGGCGGCGTCCTGATGCTCAAACGGGCCGCCGACGCCCGCCGCGCCGGTGACCCCGTGTACGCGCTGATCAAGGGAATCGGCACCAACCACGGAGGCCGGACCAGTTCGCTGACGGTCACCAACCCCGCGGCGCAGGCCGAGCTGATCACCGATGTGTACCGTCGCGCGGGCATCGCCCCCGAGAGCGTCAGTTACGTCGAGACGCACGGCACCGGCACGCCGGTCGGGGACCCGATCGAGATCCGCGGCCTGAAGCAGGCCTTCGCGGCACTGAGCGGGGAGCGGGGGGAGGGTGCGGGTCGGTCCGAGGACGCGGGTCGGTCCGAGGGCGCGGGCCGGCCGGAGGGAGCGGATCGGTCCGAGGCCGAGGGGAGCGCTCCGGCGCACCGGTGCGGTATCGGCTCGGTGAAGACCAACATCGGCCACCTGGAGGGCGCCGCCGGAGTGGCGGGCATGCTCAAGGTGATCCTCGCCATGCGCCACCGCAAGCTGCCCGGGACCGTCAACTTCCGCAGGCTCAACCCCCTCGCCAAGCTGGACGGCAGCCCTCTGTACGTGGTGGACCGCCTCACCGACTGGACCACCGAGGGCCCCGGACCGCTGCGCGCGGGCGTCAGCTCGTTCGGGTTCGGCGGAACCAACGCCCATGTGCTGCTGGAGTCCGCCGACCCGCTCCCCGCCACCGAGGACACCGCGGAACAGTGGCTGCCGGTGTCGGCCCTGGACGCGGACCGCCTGCGGGAGCTGTGCGGCACCCTGGCCCACTGGGTCCGGGGCCGTGTCGCCGAGAACGATCCGCCGTCCCTGACCGACGTGGCGCGCACCCTCCGCGAGGGCCGGGTGCCCCTGCGCGAGCGGGTGGTGTTCCGGGCGGGCACGCCCGAGGAGTGGGCGGACCAGCTGGAGCGCGTGGCCGCGGGGGAGAAGCCGCCGTCGGGCTGCCCGTACGGCCGGGCCGACGCGAGCGCCCCCGACGGGCTGGACGCGGACGACCTGACCGCCCTGGCCGACCGCTGGCTGGAGCAGGGGCGGGCGGACAAGTTCGCGACGGCCTGGGCCCAGGGCCTTCCGGTCGACTGGGCGCACTGGCCGGAGCAGGGCACCCGCGTGCATCTGCCGGGCTATGCGTTCGCGCGCACGCCCCACTGGTTCCGGCCGGACGCGCCGCAGCTGCGGACACCGGCCGCCGGTACCCCCGAGCCGGTGCGCGGAGAGGAGCGGCAGGGCGGTACCGCCGGGACGTTGCTCGGAGAGGGCCGGAAGGACGGTGGCGACTGGTCGTTCCCCGTGCGGTTCGACACCGCGCAGGGCTTCGTACGGGACCACCTCGTCAACGGCGCCCACATCGTCCCCGGCGTCGTGGCGCTCGCACTCGCCACGGCCGCGGCCGGGCAGCCGGCCGTCGCGGGCCCCCGCGCCGGGCAGCCGCCGCGTCTGCGCAACGCCGTGTGGATCCGGCCGTTGCTCGTCGACGGTGCCGGTCTGTCCACGCGGCTCCGGCTGACCGCCGCGGGCGACGGCTACGACTACGCGATCACCGGCGAGCAGGGCACCCCGTACACCAGCGGCCGCATCGAGTACGGCGCCGCCCCGGCCGGGGAGACCGACCTGAACACCCTGCGCGAGAGGTTCCCCGAGCGCCTCGACGCCGCTGAGGGGTACGCCGCGCTGCGCTCCGGCGGCATCGTGCACGGCCCCGCGCTGCGCGCCGTGCACGCGGTGCACCGCGGACCGGACGGAGTGCTGGCCGAACTCAGGCTGCCCGCCGAGGCCCCGGCGGACCTGGCGCTGCAACCCGCGGTCCTCGACAGCGCCCTGTTCACGGCCCTGGCCCTCGGCCCGGCCGACGGCGGCTGGCGTATGCCGTCCGCGCCCGAGGTGCCGTTCGCGCTGGACGGCCTCGCCGCGCACGCGCCCACGACGGCGACCATGTGGGCCTGGCTGCGGCCCGCTGAGGGAACCCGGCCGGGTGCGACCAGGATCGACGTCGACCTGTTCGACGAGAGCGGCCGACTATGTGTCAGCTTCAGTGGTTACTCCTCACGGGCGCTGCCGGCCGCCGGGACCGCGGACCCCGCCGCGGAGACGGAGGCGGAGATCTTCGAGGTCACCGGGGTCTGGTCCCCGGCCGAGGCCCCGGAGGGCGCATCGGAGGGCGCATCGGAGGGTGCGCCGGCCGGACCGGTGACGGTGCTGAACGCCGTACTGGACAGGGATCTGGTGCAGGCGAGCGCCGCCCGGCTGGGGATGGACGTCCTTCACTTGACGGTTCCCCACGGCGATGGCGATGGTGACGCCGCTGCCATGAAGGCGGCCTTCGAGGCCTGCTACCCCCATGTGCGGCGGCTGGCGGGCGAAGGGCGGCGCGTGCTCGTGGTCGCGCCCGGCCGGCCCGACTCGCCGGTCTTCGCACCGCTGGCGGCGCTGCTGAAGACCGCGCACCAGGAGAACCCCTCGTTCACGGGCTCCCTCGTGCTCCTCGACGGGTGCGACTCCCGCGACACCGAACGCTTCGAGCGCGTCGTACGGGCGGAGGCCGCCGCTCAGGACGACGCGGAGGTCTGTTACGACACCGGTGGACGCCGGCTGCGCCACCGGACCGTCGAACTGCCCCCGACCGACACCGGCGAGAACCTGCTGCGCGACGGCGGTGTCTACTGGATCACCGGCGGCGCGGGCGGTATCGGCCGGCTGCTGGCGGAGCGCCTGTGCGAGCGGTACGGCGCGACGGTCGTCGTCGGCGGCCGGTCGGAGCGCGGCGAGGAGATCGACGCGCTGGGGACGCGCCTGTCCCAGGGCACGGTGGTGCACCGCCGTACGGACGTGACCGACGCGCAGAGCGTACGGGCCACGGTGGCGGCCATCGTCGCGGAGCACGGCAGGCTCGACGGGGTGTTCCACGCGGCCGGGGTCCTCGACGACGACTACCTCGTCAACAAGCCACTGGAACGTACGGCGGCCGTGCTCGCCGCCAAGGTGGACGGTGCCGCGCACATCGACGCCGCGATCCGCGACCACGCCCTGGACTTCCTGATGCTGTTCGGTTCCGTCGCGGGCGCGTTCGGCAACGCCGCGCAGGCCGACTACGCCGCGGCCAACGCCTTCCTCGACGCGTTCGCCGCGCGCCGGCAGTCCTCCGGCCGGGTGACCCGGGCGGTCGACTGGCCGCTCTGGGCCGACGGAGGCATGCGGATCGACGATACGAGCCTGGCCTATCTGCGCAAGCGCACCGGCACCGTCCCCCTGCCGGCCGAGGCCGGGCTGGACGCGCTGGAGCGCGCGCTGCGCACCGAGGGTCCGGCCCGCCGCGTGGTCCTCCACGGGGAGCGGCCGAAGCTGCGGACGTATGCGGGCCTCGACCGGCCCGCGCGGCCTGCTCCTCCGCGCGGCGGGGACCAGAAGGCTCCGGCCACCGCCCTGGACGACCGCGCCCTGGCCGCGCGGACGCACGACCTGCTGCGAGAGCTGTTCGCCGAGGTGACCGGGCAGGCCGCGGAGCGCATCCTCGTCGACGAGAGGCTGGAGACGTACGGCATCGACTCGATCGCCATCGTCGACCTGACGAGCAGGCTGGAGGACACGTTCGGGTCGCTGCCCAAGACGCTGTTCTTCGAGTACGTCGACCTGAAGGGCGTGGCGGACTACTTCCTGGCCGAGCACCGCGACCGGCTCGTGGACGTGTTCGCCGCGCAGGAGCCGTCACCCGAGGTCACGGACGGGCCCGCGGCCGAGGCTCCGGCTGTCCCCGCACCCGCACCCGCACCCGCACCCGCGGCCACGGCCACGGCCACGGCTACGGCTATGGCCACCGTGGTGCATGCCGCCGCTCGTCCCGCCGACCCCGTTCGTCCCGCCGCCCCCGCGCGGCACGACATCGCCGTGATCGGAATGGCCGGGCGGTACCCGGGCGCCGACACGCTGGAGGAGTTCTGGACCCTGCTGAGCGAGGGCCGGCACAGCTTCGAACCGGTGCCGCGGTCGCGCTGGCGGCACAGCGACATCTACTTCGACGAACGTGACGTGCAGGGCAAGACGGTCGTCAGGACCGGCACGTTCCTGCGGGACGTCGAGGCGTTCGACCCGCGCTACTTCTCCATCTCCCAGCGCGACGCCGAACTGCTGTCCCCCGAGGTCCGGCTGCTGATGCAGGCGGGTGTGACGGCGCTGGAGGACGCGGGCTACTCGCGGGAGACGCTACGCCGCCGCTATGACGGCGACGTCGGCGTCCTCGTCGGCTCGATGAACAACAGCTACGCGCTCTACGGCTTCCAGAACATGCTGATGCGCGGCACCGCGACCAGCGGCAGCGAGATCGGCGTGATGGCCAACATGCTGTCGTACTACTACGGGTTCACCGGGCCGTCGATGTACCTCGACACGATGTGTGCGTCGTCGTCCGCGTGCGTGCACCAGGCGGTGCGCATGCTGCGCGGCGGGGAGTGCCGTATGGCCCTCGTCGGCGGCGTCAACCTGATGCTGCACCCCTACGACCTGATCGCCACCTCGCAGGCGCACTTCACCACCAAGTCGGCCGAGGTCGTGCGCAGTTACGGGCTCGGCGCCGACGGGACGATCCTCGGCGAGGGCGTGGGCATGCTCGTGCTCAAACCGCTGGCCGAGGCCGTCGCCGACGGCGACCACGTCTACGGCGTCATCAAGGGCAGCGGCATGACCAACGCCGGGGTGCGCAACGGCTTCACGGTGCCCAGCCCGCACCAGCAGGCGCGCGCCATCGAGAAGGCACTCGACGACGCCGCCGTGGACGCGCGCACCATCAGCTATCTGGAGGGCCACGGCTCGGCGACCTCCCTGGGCGACCCGATCGAGATCAAGGGCGCGAGCCTCGCGTTCGGCCGCGACACCCAGGAACTGGGGTTCTGCGCGATCGGCTCGGTCAAGTCCAACATCGCGCACCTGCTGTCCGGATCGGGGATCGCCGGTCTGACCAAGGTGCTGCTCCAGCTCAAGCACCGCACGCTGGCGCCGTCCCTGCACGCGGAGACGCTCAGCTCCGCGATCGACTTCGACAGGACACCGTTCACCGTGCAGCGCCGCCGTGAGGAGTGGCGGCGTCCCGTGGTCGGCGGCGAGCCGGTGCCGCGCCGCGCGGGCGTCACCTCCATCGGGGCGGGTGGCGTCAACGTGCACCTCGTCGTGGAGGAGCACACCGTGCACACCGAGCACACCGAGCACACCGTGCACAGCGAGCACAACACCGAGAGCAGCGGCTCCCCGCGACTGATGGTGTTCTCCGCCATGACGCCCAAGGCTCTGGGCCGGGTGCTGCGCTCGATGCTGACGTACGTACGGGACACCGCTCCCGGTCCGGACGCGCTCGCGTACACCCTGCAGACCGGCAAGAACGAGCTGCCGTGCCGTCTGGCGTTCGTCGCGCACGACCTCGCCGACGTCCGGTCCCGGCTGACCGGTCTGCTCGACGTGGACTGGGAGGCCGAGACCCCCGAGGTGGCCGCGGACACGCACTTCAACGCGAGCACGCTGCGGCAGCGGCGGACCGCCGACCCGGAGGCCGTCGCACAGGCCCTGCGGGAGGCGGATCCCCACGGACTCGCCCGGCACTGGGTGGCGGGCGCGAGCCTCGACTGGGACCTGCTGTGGCCCCCGGGCAACCGCCCCGCCAAGGTGTCGCTGCCCGGCTACCCGTTCGACAAGGTCCGCTGCTGGTACCCCGAGTACGACGACGCGCCGAGCGTGCTGAGGCCGTTGTCCCTCACCGGGCGGGCCCACCCGTGGGTCGGCGCCAACCGCTCGGATCTGCACGGGGTGCGCTACGCGCTCCAGCCGCGCGGGGAGGACCTGCTCGACTACGTCTACTCCGTCGGCCGTGACCGCCGCTATCTCACCCCTGCCCTGCTGGACGCGGCGCTGGCGTTCGCCCGGCTCTCCGGGCTGACGGGGCCGCTGCTGCTCCGGAACGCGCGGTGGGCCGCGCTGCCGTCGCCCGCCGAGGCGCCGGAGACGTTCGAGTGGCGGATCGGCACCTCGGGTTCCGGTACGCACCGCGTCGAGCTGTGGCACGCCGGTGAGTCCACGCTGCGGTTCGCCGCCGACGTCGTACCGGGGGCGACGCCCGAGCCGGCCGCGGAGCCGCAGGTCCCGCCGGCGTCGGCGACGATCGACGGGGACGGTTTCTACGCGGGGCTGTCCGCGCTCGGCGTCGACGCCCGGCCGTACGCACGCGCCGTCGAGGGCGTCACGGTCCTCGACGGGCGGCGGCTGCTGGTACGGGTCGCCGAGCCGCCCCTGTGCCAGGACCCGCACAAACAGAACGTGCACATCCCGGCGTGGGTGCTCGCCGGGCTGGTCCAGGGCGTCCAGCACGCGCTGGGCCGTGCGGAGTTGACCGTCTCGGCGGTCGCCGCCGCCTACGGCGAGGACCTGGCGCGCACCTGGGCGATCCTGCTGACCCGGACCTCCGACGCCGTGTTCCAGGCGGCCTTCCTCGACGAGGACGGCCGGACGCTGGGCCGGGTCGAGGAAGCCGAGTTCACCGGCGCGCCGTTGCCGCCGGCTCTCCGGGGCGAGGCGGTATCCAGGCCGGTGGCCGTGATGCCCGTGGCCGAGGTGGCGCCTGGGGTGGCGTCCAAGTCCGTGGCCGAGGTGGCGCCTGGGGTGGCGTCCAAGTCCGTGGCCGAGGTGGCGCCTGGGGTGGCGTCCAAGTCCGTGGCCGAGGTGGCGCCTGAGGTGGCGTCCAAGTCCGTGCGTGAGTCCGTGCCCAAGTCCGTGCCCAAGTCCGTGCCTGAGTCCGTGCGTGAGTCCGTGGCCGTTGTGCCCGAGCCCCTGCCGTCCGGCCATGAGGAGCGGCAGCCCGTGCCCGTGCCCGTGGCCGCGACTGTGCCCGTGCCCGTGGCCGCGACCGTGGCCGGGGACCGGGAGGCGGCACTCGTCCGGATCGTGCGGGAGACCGTCGCGGATCTGCTGAAAGCCGACCTCGGCGACATCGACGACGACACGTACTTCCACGCGTACGGCTTCGAGTCCATCGCGCTCGCCCAACTGGCGGCGGAACTGGGCGGCGTGCTCGGCGCGAACCTCAGCCCGGCGCTCTTCTACGAGTGCCCCGACATCCGCAGCCTCACGGAACATCTCCTGGACCGTTACGGCGCGCGGCTCACCGTTCCGGCCGCCCCCGAGGAGCCGACCCCGGCACCTCCTGCACCTCCTGCACCTCCTGCACCTCTGGCACAACCCGAGCCCACTCATGGGGCCGAGCCGGTGCCGGTGCCGGTGCCAGTGCCGGTGTCCGCGACCCGTCCCCTGCCCGACGACGACGCCGTGGCGATCGTCGGCGCCGCGGGACGGTTCCCCGGTGCTGAGGACCTGGACACCTTCTGGCAGCGGTTGCGCGCGGGCGCCGACCTGATCGCCGACTACCCCGGCGACCGCTTCGACGAGCGTTACGCCGGCGTCGTGGCGAAGGCCGACTTCCCGAAGTTCGCGGGCCGGATCGCCGATGTGGACCGCTTCGACGCCGACTTCTTCTCCCTGTCGCCGCTCGAGGCCGAGCTGATGGACCCCCAGCACCGGCTGGCGCTGGAGACCGTGTGGGCCGCGCTGGAGAACGGCGGCTACGCCCCGGCCCGGCTGCCCGCGAACACCGCTGTCTACTTCGGGGTCTCGGGCAGCGACTACCACCACCTGCTCAATGCGAGCGGGGTGGCCCCCGACGCCTTCACCGCCACCGGCAACGCGCACTCCATGCTCGCCAACCGGATCTCCTTCCTCCTGGACGTGCACGGGCCGAGCGAACCGGTCGACACGGCCTGCTCCAGCTCGCTCGTCGCACTGCACCGGGCGGTGGAGAGCATCCGGTCCGGCCGTTGCGACATGGCCGTCGCGGGCGGCGTCAACCTGCTGCTGAGCGTCGACACCTTCGCCGCCACGCAGCTGGCCGGGATGCTCAGCCCGGACGGCCGCTGCAAGACCTTCTCCGCGGACGCCGACGGCTACGTCCGCTCCGAGGGCGTCGCCGCCGTCCTGCTCAAGCCGCTCGCGCAGGCACGCCGGGACGGCGACGCCATCTGGGGCGTCGTCCGCGGCAGCGCCGAGAACCACGGCGGGCGGGCCGGTTCCCTCACCGCCCCCAACGGCAGGGCGCAGGCCGACCTGATCCAGGACGCCATGCGCGGCATCGACCCCGACAGCATCGGCTACGTCGAGGCCCACGGCACCGGCACCGCGCTGGGCGACCCCGTCGAGGTGAACGCCCTCGCCCGTGCCTACGGCGCCCTCCGCGCAGCTCACGGCAGGCCCGCCCGCGCGCAGCAGCCGTGCGCGCTCGGCTCGGTGAAGACCAACATCGGCCACCTGGAGGCGGCCGCGGGCCTGGCCGGGGTACTGAAGGTGCTGCTCGCCATGCGCCACGGCGAGCTGCCGCCGACCCTGCACTGCGACCGGCTCAACCCCCAACTCCCGCTCGCCGACGAAGGCTTCGACGTCGTGCGCGAGCTGCGACCCTGGACCCGGCGCCGTGACCCCGAGGGGCGGGAGTGGCCGCTGCGGGCCGGGGTGAGCAGCTTCGGCTTCGGCGGCGCCAACGCCCACGTCGTCCTCGAAGCGCCACCCGCGCAGCAGACCGAGCCACGCACCGGGCCGACGCGCACGGCCCCACCCCAGCTGATCGTGCTGTCCGCCCGGGACGGCGACCGGCTGCGCGCGTCGGCCGGACGGCTGCGGGACTTCCTCGAAGGGGCCCGCCACCACGGAGGAACCCCTGATCCGGCGGACCTGGCGTTCACCCTCCAGGTCGGCCGGGAGGCCATGGAACGGCGGCTCGCCTTCGTCGCCGGAAACATCGGCGAGGTCCTCGGCGCCCTGAACCGGTTCCTCGCCGGAGACGAGACGTCCGGCCTGCACTCCGGCGCCCTGCGGCGGTCCCGCGGCTCCGGCGTACGGCGCGAGCCCGCGCAGGACCCCGAGGTGACGCAGGCGCTGCGGGAGGGACGGCTCGACACGGTGGCGGCCCTGTGGTGCGAGGGCAGGCTCGTCGACTGGCGGGCCCTGCACTCCACCGGCGAGCGGCGCACCGTACGGCTGCCCTCGTACCCGTTCGCGCGTGTCCGCCACTGGGTGCCCGCGAGCGACGAGCCTCCCGCGCCGCCGCCCCGGACCGCGTTCGACGCCGGGGCCCGGGCGGCGCTGCTCGACGCGATCCTCGACGGCCGCGCCGACCCGCACGCCCTGAGCGGCGACTGACCGAAGGACCCCGCCTTCACCCCCTCCGCCCCGATCAGGCGGCCGAGGCTGCCCTGCGAACCCGAAACGGAACGGAACATGAGTCGAACCATCCTTCGTGTCCCGACGTGGCGCGACGAACCGGCGCTGGGGCGGGCCACTGTGACGGGCGCGCGGCGGCTGGTCGTGCTGTGCGACGTGCCCGACGAGGCCGCCGCCGTTCTGCGCCGACGGCTGCCCGGTGTGTCCTTCGCCCGGGTGGACAGCCGGGATGACGGGCCCGCCGCTGCCTACGAGCACGCGGCGACCCGCCTGCTCGGAGAGTTGCAGCGCCTGCTCGACCGGCCGACCGGCGGCCCCCGCCAGGTGCAGGTCGTGTGCCGGGAGGGGACGCGGAACGGCTACGCCGGGCTCATCGGCATGCTGCGCACGGCCACCCAGGAGGACCCCGCGCTGCACGGCCGGCTGATCGAGTTCGTCCGGTGGCCCTCGGGCGACGAACTCGCCGATGTGCTGGACGTCGAGGCCGGGCAGGGGCAGGGGCAGGGGCAGGAGCAGGGGCAGAGCCAGGGACAGGGTTCGGGGCGGGACCAGGACCATGTGCGGTACGTCGACGGTCGCCGCCACGTACGGGACTGGATCGCCGCCCCGGCCCCCGAGGCGGCCTTACCGGTGTGGAAGCCCGGCGGCGTCTACCTCCTCACCGGCGGGGCGGGCGGCATCGGGCGGCTGCTCGCGGCCGACATCGCGCGGCACGCCCCCGGCAGCCGGATCGTCGTGTGCGGGCGCTCGGCCGAGGGACCGCCGGGACCCTGGACCGAGTACCGCCAGGTGGACGTCACCGACCCGGGCGCAGTGGCCGAGCTGGTCCGTGCGGTCGTACGGGCGCACGGCGGGCTCGACGGCGTCGTGCACGCGGCGGGTCTGACCAGCGACGACTATGTGATCCGCAAGTCCCACCAGGACGCCCAGCGGGTGCTCGCGCCGAAGACCGCCGGACTGGTGAACCTGGACGAGGCCACGCGGGAGGTGCGCCTGGAGTTCCTGGCGGCGCTGTCCTCCGCCGCCGGGACGCTGGGCAACGCCGGACAGGCCGACTACGCCGCGGCGAACGGCTTCCTCGACGCGTATCAGACCCACCGCGCCGCGCTCGTCGCCGCGGGAGAGCGGCACGGCCGGAGCCTGGCGGTCGGCTGGCCGCTGTGGCGGGACGGCGGGATGAGCGTTCCGGCGGAGGACGTGCCCGCGCTCACCGCCCGGTTCGGCCGCCCTCTCGAAACGGGCACCGCGCTGCGCGCCCTGCACGGTGCGCTCGCACTGGACGCACCGCATCTGCTGGTCATGGACAAGGAGAGCGACGAGAACAGCATGGACAAGGGAGTCGAGCCGGTCGAGGGAGCCCCGGGGGCGGAGGCGGAGACGGTTACGGGGACTGCGGGGCTCCGCGCGCGGGTGCTGCCCCGGCTGAAGGAACTCGTCGCCGAGACGGTGCGGCTGGACGTCGCCAGGCTGGACGCCGCCGTGCCGCTGGACAGCTTCGGTATCGACTCGCTCGCCGTCACCCGGCTCAACCAGCGGTTCGCGCGGTGGTTCGGCGCCCTCCCCAAGACGCTGCTCTACCAGTACCCGACGCTGCACGACCTGGCCGGATACCTGGCCGATGAGCACCCCGACGGGTGCCACCGCTGGCTCGGGGACGTCCCTCAGCCCGTCGCGCCCCAGGCCGCCGCCGTTCCGCGGTCGTCGCGTCCCGCCGTCGCCGGGACAACGCCCCGTCCGCGCCCTGTCCGCGCCGACGAGCCCATCGCCATCATCGGCCTGAGCGGGCGCTACCCGGACGCGCCCACCCTTCAGGCGCTGTGGAACAACCTGCGGGCGGGCCGCGAGAGCAGCCGGGAGATCCCCGCCGAGCGCTGGTCGCTGGACGGCTTCTACGAACCGGACCCGCAGCGCGCCGTGAGCCAGGGCGCCAGCTACAGCAAGTGGGGCGCCTTCCTGGACGGCTTCGACCGGTTCGACGCCGCGTTCTTCGGAATCGCGCCGCGCGACGCCGCCGACATGGACCCGCAGGAGAGGCTGTTCGTCGAGACCGCGTGGTCCGTGCTGGAGGACGCCGGCTACACACGGCAGCGGCTCGCCGAGCGGCACGGCTCGCGGGTCGGCGTCTTCGCCGGGATCACCAAGACCGGGTACGACCGGCACCGCCCGCCGGCGGTCGACGGGGTGCCGCCGGCGCCGCGCACCTCCTTCGCGTCGCTGGCCAACCGGGTGTCGTACCTGCTGGACCTGCGCGGCCCGAGCATGCCCATCGACACCATGTGCTCGTCGTCGCTGACCGCGGTGCACGAGGCCTGCGAGCACCTGCGCCACGGTGCCTGCGAACTGGCCATCGCCGGCGGCGTCAACCTCTACCTGCACCCCTCCACGTACGTCGAACTGTGTCGCTCCCGGATGCCTGCCACCGACGGGCACTGCCGCAGCTTCGGCGAGGGCGGCGACGGGTTTCTGCCCGGCGAGGGCGTCGGCGCCGTCCTGCTGAAGCCGCTGTCGCGGGCCGAGGCCGACGGAGACCCCGTCCACGCCGTGATCCTCGGCTCCGCCGTCAACCACGGCGGTCGCAGCAACGGTTACACCGTGCCCAACCCGCGCGCTCAGGCGGCGCTCATCCGTGAGGCGCTGGACCGCGCGGGGGTGTCGGCGGCCGACGTCGGCTACGTGGAGGCGCACGGCACCGGCACCCGCCTCGGCGACCCCGTCGAGATCGACGGCCTCACCCAGGCCTTCGCCCCCGACACGGGCACGACCACGGGCACGACCGCGGCCACGACTGGTGCCTGCGCCCTCGGTTCGGTGAAGTCGAACATCGGCCACCTGGAGGCGGCCGCCGGTATCGCGGGCCTCACCAAGGCCGTACTCCAGCTGCGACACGGCGAGTTCGCGCCCACCCTGCACGCCGAGCGGCCCAACCCGGACATCGACTTCTCGGCGACCCCGTTCGCCCTGCAGACCACCGCCGCGCCCTGGCCGCGTCCGGCGAACGGCGCGCCGCGGACGGCCGGCATCTCCTCCTTCGGCGCGGGCGGGGCCAACGCGCACGTGATCGTCGCCGAGTACCGGGCGCCGGAGGCCGGTCACACGGCGCCCGGGACGACGCCCTCACCGTCCTCGTCCGCCTCGCCGCCCGCCTCACCTGCCACGTCTCCCGCCGCGTCCGATCAGCCCGTACTGCTGCCGCTGTCCGCACGTACAGCCGACGACCTCAGGGCCCGCGCCCGGCAACTGGCCGACTGGCTCGACGACCGGCCGGCCGCGGTCGACCTGCACGCCGTCGCCGCCACCCTGCAGACGGGCCGCGAGGCGATGGACGAGCGGCTGTGCTGCGTCGCCGCCACACCCGCCGAGTGGCGCGAGCAGCTCCGCGCCTTCCTCGACGACCCCGAGGGCGAGGGCGCGTGGCGGCGCGGCCGGGTCAGGGCCGCCCGCGAGGCGCTGGCCACGCTGGCCGGGCAGGACGAACTGCGCGAACTCGTCGCCCAGTGGATCGCGCGCGGCGACCTGGACGAGCCGGCCGCGTTCTGGGCCAAGGGCATGCCCCTGGACTGGACCCTCCTCCACACCGGCACCGACACCGGCACCGAGCCGCCCGCGCGGGTCCACCTGCCCGCCTACCCCTTCGCCGGCCGGAGTTACTGGCCTGGCCCGGCGGCCACCACGAAGACCACGGAGACCACGGAGACCGGGGTGCCCGTACTACCGGCCGTGGACGCGCGACGTTCCACGGCGGCGCGGGCCGTGAACGCCGAGTCGGTCGAGTCCGTCCTGCTCGACGCGCTCGGCGAAGCCCTCCAGATGCCGGTCGCCGAGATCGAGCGCCGTCGCCCGTTCGCGGACTACGGCCTGGACTCCATCCTCGGTGTGCACCTGGTCCACACCCTCAACGCGTCCCTCGGCACCGCGCTGGAGACCGCCGACCTGTTCGACCACGGCACCGTGGAGCGCCTGCACGCGCACATCACCGACACCTACGGCGACCTGCTGCGCGCGGATGCGGACGGTTCGGCGACGCTCTCCGCCGAACCGGCTGCCGCTGCCGCTGACGCCGTGAACGACGCCGACGATGCCGATGACGACGCCATCGCCGTCATCGGCATGGCCGCCCGGTACGCCGACGCCGAGGACCCGCGTGCCCTGTGGGACCACCTGATGGCCGGCGCGGACCTCGTCGAGCCGGTGACCCGCTGGCCCCTCGGCCCGGACGTGACCTGCCGGAACGGCGGATTCGTGCGCGGCTTCGACCAGTTCGACCCCGTGTTCTTCGCGATCTCCGGGGTCGAGGCGGCCGCCATGGACCCGCAGCAGCGCATCTTCCTGGAACAGTGCTGGAACGCGCTGGAGGACGCCGGCCACACCGGGGAACGGCTGCGGAAGAGCACCTGCGGTGTGTACGTGGGCTGTTACGCCGGGGACTACCACGAGCACCTGGCCGCCGCGCCCCCGGCGCAGGCGCTGTGGGGCACCATGGGCTCGCTCGTGGCATCCCGGATCGCCTACCACCTCGACCTCAGGGGCCCCGCACTCACCACGGACACCTCCTGCTCCAGCTCGCTGGTCTCGCTCCACCTGGCCTGCCGCGACCTGCGTGCCGGTGCGGCGGATCTGGCCCTCGCGGGCGGGGTGTTCATCCAGACGACCCCACGGCTCTACGAATCGGCCAGCCGCGCGGGCATGCTCTCGCCCAGCGGCCGCTGCCACAGCTTCGACTCCCGCGCCGACGGCTTCGTCCCGGGCGAGGGCGCGGGTGCGGTCGTCCTCAAACGGCTGGCCGACGCCGTGCGCGACGGTGACCACATCTATGGCGTCATCCGCGGTTCGGGCCTCAACCAGGACGGCACCACCAACGGCATCACGGCCCCCAGCGCGGCGTCACAGGAACGGCTGCTGCGTGAGGTGCACGCCACGAGCGGGGTGGAGCCGGGCGGCATCCAGCTCGTCGAGGCGCACGGCACCGGTACGCAGCTGGGCGACCCGATCGAGTTCCGTGCCCTCAGCCGGGTGTTCGAGGGGGCCCCGGCCGGAAGCGTGGTCCTGGGCTCGGTCAAGTCCACCCTGGGGCACACGCAGTTCGCCGCCGGTATCGCGGGCGTCATCAAGGCGCTGCTGGCCCTGGAGCACCGGCGGATCCCGCCGTCGGCGCAGTTCCGCGAGGCCAACCGTGCCATCGCGCTCGACGGCAGCCCGTTCACGGTCACCACTGCGCCACGGCCCTGGCCGGCACCCGCCCGCGGCCCCCGCCGGGCGGCCGTCAGCTCCTTCGGGGCCAGCGGCACCAACGCCCATGTGGTGCTGGAGGAACACCGGGCAGCCCACGTCGCGGAACCGGGCGGGGAGTACGCGTTCCTGCTGTCGGCGCGCACGGGGTCCGCACTCCGCGCCATCGTGGAACGGCTCCTCGGCCACCTCGACCGCGAGCCGGGCCTGCCCGCCGGCGCCGTCGCCCACAGCCTGGCAGCGGGGCGCTCCCACTTCGCCCACCGGCTGGCTGTCGTCGCCGCCGACCTGCCGACGCTGGCGGACCGGCTGCGCGCCTGGCTGTCCGGCACCGCCGGTGACACGGTGGTCCAGGGGGAGACCGCCGCCGAGCCCAGGCCCGTCGGGGGCGTGCGCGTGCTCGCGCCCGCCGCGCTCGCCGAGGCGTATGTGCGCGGCGAGGCCGACCGGTTCACCGAGAGCTTCCCGCCCGCCGTGCGCCGCCAGGTGCCGCTGCCCACCTATCCCTTCGAGCGCCGCCGCTACTGGGCCGACACCCCGTCGCAGCAGTCGGCCCCGGATGCGGCCCTGGATGCGGCTCCGGACACGGGCACGGACGTGGGCACGGGCACGGGCACGGGCATGGACACGGACGCGGACGCGGGCACGGGCACGGGCATGGACACGGACACGAACGCGCTCCGAGTCCGGCTCAGCGGGGCGGAGTTCTTCCTCGCCGACCACCATGTGGATGGCCGGGCCGTCCTGCCGGGCGTGATGTCGCTGGAGTTCACACGCCGTGCCGCCACGGGCGACCGAAGCGGGGGCTCCTTCCGGCCGGTCGGCCTGCGCGATGTCGTCTGGCCCGCGCCGTTCCCTGTCGACGCCGATGCCGACGGCGCCGAGCTGCGTGTCGACCTCGACGGTGACGCCTTCCGGGTGCTGCGCGACGGCTCGGCCGTCCACGCCCAGGGGCGCGTCACCTCACCCGGCTCGCCCGGCTCTTCCCACAGGCCCGGGTCCGCGTCGCTGGACGAGCTGCGGGCCCGTTGCACGCGCCGCACCCTGTCGCGGGAGCAGTGCCGTGCCGCCCTCGACGGCGTCGGCATCCGGCACGGCGACCGGCTGCGCGCCATCGACACCCTGGCCGTCGGCGACGGCGAGGTCCTGGCCCGGCTCGTCCTGCCGGACGGCGCCCGCGACGGTGCGTTCGGGCTGCATCCGGCGATGCTCGACAGCGCCGTCCAGGCCGTCGTCGGCCTCCACGCCGACGCCGACGGCACGCTGCCCGAGGAACCCGGCGCCGCCGCGGTGCCGTTCGCGCTGGATGCCGTCGACATCCTCGCCCCCACCACCGAGCGCATGTGGGCCCACCTGCGCCACACCGAGGGCTACGCGCCCGTGGCGGGACGGAACGTGACCAAAGTGGACATCGACCTGTACGACGACGCCGGACGCCTCAGCGTGAGCCTGCGTGGCTACACCTCGCGACGCCTGACCGGCACGACACCACCGCCCACGGCCGACACATCCCCGCACGCCACCCTGCTGGCCCCGGTGTGGGACGCCCTGCCCGCCGTACCCGACGCCCCCCACTGGCCCGCCCCGTCGGCCCGCGTCGTACTCCTCGGCGGCACCGCGGACGAGCAGGCCGGGCTGCGCCGCCACTACCCCGGAGCCACCGTCCTGGACGCCGAGGCCGATGCCCAGGCCGGGCTGCCGACCGGTACCGAGCACGTCATCTGGCTCCCCCCGGCCGACGTGCCAGTGGCGGATGCACCGACCGACGCACCGACCGGTGACCCGGCCGCCGATGAACCGTCAGCCACCGGCACCCGGGCCGCACTGGCCGTCTTCCGGCTGGTCAAGGCACTCCTGGCGGACGGCGCGGACGCCCGCGAGCTGGGCCTGACCCTCGTCACCCGGCAGACACGCCTGCTGCCGGGCGACGCGCACGCCGACCCCGCCCACGCCGGTGTGCACGGCCTGGCCGGCACGCTCGCCAAGGAGTACCCGCACTGGCGCGTCCGCGTCGCCGACCTCGGGGCCGGCACGTCCGTACCGTGGCCGGATCTGCTGGCGCTCCCCGCCGACCCGCGCGGCGAGATCCTGGCGTACCGGCACGGCGAGTGGTACCGCCAGCGGCTGCTCGAGGTGCCCGAGCCGGGCACGGCCGCCACCCCGCCCGCGACCGGCGGTGTGATCGTGGCCATCGGCGGCGCCGGAGGCATCGGAACCGTGTGGACCGAGCACATGATGCGCCGTCACGGCGCCCAGGTGGTCTGGATCGGCCGCAGCCCGCACGACGCCGACATCGCGGCCCGCCAGGACGCCGTGGCCCTGGCGGGGCACGGCCCGCGCCCCGACTACGTCCAGGCGGACGCGACCGACCGCGACGCCCTCCGGCGCGCCCGCGACGAGATCGTACGGCGGCACGGTCCGGTCCGCGGGGTGCTGCACACCGCGCTCGTGCTGGGCGACCGGACGCTGGCCCGCATGGACGAGGAGGGCTTCCGTACCGCGTACGCGGCCAAGGCGGACGTGTCGGTCAACCTCGCCGACGTCTTCGCCGGCCAGCCGCTGGACTTCGTCGCCTTCTTCTCGTCCATGCAGTCCTTCTTCAAGGCGCCGGGGCAGGCCAACTACGCGGCCGGCTGCACCTTCGCCGACGCCTTCGCCGAGCAGCTCGCCCCCCGGCTCGGCTGCCCCGTCAAGGTGATGAACTGGGGCTACTGGGCCCGCGTCGGCAGTGTCACCGCCGACAGCTACCGCGAGCGCATGGGCCGGCTCGGGCTCGGCTCGATCGAGCCCGACGAGGGCATGGCGGCCTTCGACGCCCTGCTCGCTTCCCCGCACCCCCAACTCGCCCTGCTCAAGGCCACCGACAGCCGGAGCATCGACGGCATCTACGGCGCCGACGCGCTCACCCGCCGGCCCGCCGCCACCCTGGCCACCACGGTCCCGTCCCTGATCACCGCGCTGCGTGACAGCCGCCCCGACCGGCGGGACGAGATCGCGCGGCTGCGCGTGAAGGCCGACGGGCACGCCGGGATCATGCACGATGCGCTCGTCCGCATCACCTGGGCGCTGCTGCGGTCGCTGGGCCTGTTCGCCGACGGCCGCGCCGTCACCGCCGACGAGTGGCGTGCCGTCGGCGGCATCGACGACCGTTACGAGCGCTGGATGTCCCACATCCTCGCCGTCCTGGCCGACGAGGGCCTGCTGCGCCGTGCTGGCGACGACCGGTACGCGGCCGTCGACCCCCGCTCCGTGTCCCTCGACGACGCCTGGGCGGACTGGGACCGCGCACGCGACCCGTGGCTGGCCGACGAGGCCAAACGCCCGCAGGCCGTCCTGGTCGACACGACGCTGCGCGCCCTGCGCGCCGTTCTCACCGGCCGCCGCCCCGCCACGGACGTCATGTTCCCGAACGCCTCCCTGGAACTGGTCGAGGGCGTCTACAAGAACAACCCGGTCGCCGACTACTTCAACGACGTCCTCGCCGACACCCTCGTCGCCTACGTCGAACGCCGCCTCGCCGACGACCCCTCCGCGCGACTGCGCATCCTGGAGATCGGCGCGGGCACCGGAGGCACCAGCGCCGTGGTGTTCCGCCGGCTGAAGCCGTGGGCCGACCGCATCGAGACGTACACCTACACCGACATCTCCAAGGCGTTCCTGCTGCACGCGCGCAGGGCGTACGGCCCGGTCGCGCCCTACCTGGACCCCCAGCTCTTCAACGCCGAGAAACCCCTGGCCGGGCAGCCGCTCACCCCCGCCTCGTACGACGTGGTGATCGCCACCAACGTTCTGCACGCCACCCGCAACATCCGCACCACCCTGCGCAACGCCAAGGCCGCCGCGCGCCCGAACTCCCTGCTGCTGCTCAACGAGCTCAGCGACAACATCCTCTTCAGCCATCTCACCTTCGGTCTGCTGGACGGCTGGTGGCGTTACGACGACCCGGCACCACGGATCGCCGGATCTCCCGGCCTGGCGCCCGGAAGCTGGCTCCGGGTGCTGAAGGAGGTGGGGTTCCACGGCGGCTTCGTGGGCGCCGAGGGCGCCGACGACCTCGGCCAGCAGGTGATCGTCGCCGAGAGCGACGGCATGATCCGCCAGCCGCGCCCGGACGGGGTGAGCGCCTTCCGCGGCACCCTTCCCCCGGCCGACGACGCCGTACGCCCCCGGGACACCGCCTCGCCGCGGCCCGCGCCGCAGTCCGCGCCGCAGCCGTCACCGCAGTCCGCCGCCGACCGTGACGAGCGGCTGCTGGACCTGGCCCGGGACCATTTCCGCGCGCTCGTCGCGGAGGTCCTGGACCTCCCGGTCGGCGAGATCCGGGCCGATGTGACGTTCGACCGCTACGGCATCGACTCCATCCTCGTCGTCCAGCTCACCGAAGCGGTCCGCAGGGACTTCGACGGCGTGGGCAGCACCCTCTTCTTCGAGGTGCGCACGGTCGACGGCCTGGCCCGGCACTTCCTGCGGACACAGCCCGAGGCGCTCGCCGCGGTCGTGGGCTCCCGAGACGAACCGCGAGACGAACCGCGCGACGAACAGCGGGACGGGCAGCAGGCGCCCACCGAGGCCGTCGCTCCCGCACGCCTCTCTGCCGTCGCGCGGCAGCCGGAACCGGAACCGGGACCGGAGCCGGAGCCGGAACCGGGACCGGAGCCGGAGCCGGAGCCGGTCCCCGCGCAGGAGCAGGGCATGGCCGTCGCGATCGTCGGGATGGCGGGCCGCTACCCCGGGGCGCCCGACCTGGACACGTTCTGGGACAACCTGCTGAACGGCCGGGACAGCGTGACCGAGATCCCGGCCGGACGCTGGGACCACGACCGCTACTTCGACGAGCGGCGAGGCGTCCCCGGCCGGACCTACAGCAAGTGGGGCGGCTTCCTCGACGGGGTCGACGAGTTCGACCCACTGTTCTTCGGCATCTCGCCCAAGGCGGCCTCGACCATGGACCCGCAGGAACGGCTGTTCCTGCAGTGCGCCCACGCCACGCTGGAGGACGCCGGCTACACGCGGGACGCCCTGCGCTCCGCCGCCCGCGCCCGGGTGGGCGAGGACGCCGGTGACATCGGGGTGTTCGTGGGCGCGATGTACTCCGAGTACCAGCTCTACGGCGCCGAGCAGGGCGTGCGCGGCGAGCCTCTCGTCGTACCGGGCAGCCTCGCGTCCATCGCCAACCGGGTGTCGTACTTCTTCGACGCGAGCGGCCCCAGCGTCACCGTCGACACGATGTGCGCCTCGGCGCTGACCGCCGTCCACCTCGCCTGCGCCGCCCTGCAGCGCGGGGAGTGCGGCGTGGCGGTGGCGGGCGGCGTCAACCTGTCGCTGCACCCGAGCAAGTACCTGATGATCGGCGAGGGTCAGTTCGCCTCCGGCGACGGCCGTTGCCGCAGCTTCGGCGAGGGCGGCGACGGCTACGTGCCCGGTGAGGGCGTCGGCGCGGTGCTGCTGCGCCCGCTCGCCGACGCCCTCGCCGACGGCGACCGCGTGCTCGGGGTGATGCGCGGCACCGCCGTCAACCACGGCGGCCACACCCACGGCTTCACCGTGCCCAACCCCCTCGCCCAGGCCGCGGTGATCCGCGGCGCCTGGCGACGCTCCGGCAGGGACCCGCGCGACATCGGATGCATCGAGGCCCACGGCACCGGCACCGCGCTGGGCGACCCGATCGAGATCGCCGGACTGAGCGCGGCCTTCGCCGAGTTCACCGACGACCGGAACTTCTGCTCCATCGGCTCGGCGAAGTCGAACATCGGCCACCTGGAGTCGGCCGCGGGCATCGCGGGCCTCACCAAGGTGCTGCTCCAGATGCGGCACGGCACGCTGGCGCCGACCCTGCACGCCGAGCGCACCAACCCGGAGATCGACTTCGCGGCCGGACCGTTCGTGCTGCAACGTGACGCCGCGCCCTGGCCGAGGAGGGAGGGGCGCCCACGACTCGCCGGAGTCTCGGCGTTCGGCGCGGGCGGCACGAACGCGCACGTCGTCGTGGAGGAGTACGTGGAGGAGCACGTCCCCGGGGCGTCCGCACAGCACGGCGGCCCCGTTCCCGTCGTCGTCGTACTCTCCGCCCGCGACGAAGAGCGCCTGCGCGCGTACGCCCGGCGGCTGGGCGACGCGCTGCGGGCCGGGCAGTGGAGCAGCACGGACCTGCCCGACATCGCCTACACGCTTCAGGTCGGCCGAGAGGCCCTGCCCGCCCGGTTCGCCGTGGTGGTCAGCGGCCTTCCCGACCTGGTGGACGCGCTCGACGCCTGCGCGGGCGGGAGGAGCCTGCCGCAGGGGGCCTACCTCGGGGCCGGGGAGGGCCGGGCCGGCGCGGTCGGGCAGTTCCTGGCCGACGAGGAGTTCCAGGAGACGGTCGTGCGCTGGTCGCGGCGCGGCAAACTGGCACCGCTCGCCGAGGCGTGGGCGAGCGGCCTGCTGGTGGACTGGGCGCGCCTGCACGCCGACGCCGACGCACCGAAGCCCCGCAAGGTCGGCCTGCCCGGCTACCCGTTCGCCCGCGAGCGGTACTGGTACACCGACGGGCTGGACCAACCCCCGTACAGCGAAGGGGAATCGACGCGGCGGGCCACTGGTGCCGAGGTGAGCCCCGCCGACGCCGGCCTCCTGGATGGCGAGGAGCGCGGGCGGCACGTCCTCGCCGCGCTTGCGGGCGAGATGGACGGCGACACCGGCCTGGAGCTTGACGATCGAGATGCTGTGTGTGAGTGAGTCGTGCAACTC
>NZ_VMNX01000539.1 GCF_009377235.1 Streptomyces acidicola | reverse complement strand
TAGGGCCTGTACGGAGTCGTGATCAGCGACTTGGCTGAAGGCTGCGGATCCAGATGACGGCGCCTCGTAGGTGGAGTCCGGCAAGGTAGCTCTCGGGGGTCTTGTCATAGCGGGTGGCAATGCCGCGCCATGCCTTCAGTTTGTTGATCAGGCGCTCGACCGTGTTGCGGTCGCGGTACAGCTCCATGTCGCAGGTGACGGGCCGTCCGCCCCGGCGGCCCTTCTTCTTCCGGTTCGCAGCCTGGTCCTTCTTCTCAGGGATGACGGCCTTGATCCCGCGTCTGCGCAGGTGGGCACGGTTGGCGCGGGAGGAGTACGCCTTGTCGCCGGCGACCGCGTCGGGGCGGGTGCGCGGACGGCCGACTGGTCCAGGTACCCGTACCTTGTCCAGCACGGGGACGAATTGCGGGCTGTCTGCTGCCTGCCCGGGAGTGAGGACGAAGGACAGGGGCCGACAGCGTCGCTCGGAGGCGACGTGGATCTTGCTGGTCAGTCCGCCCCGCGAACGTCCCAGGGCGGCGGCCTTCAGCCGGGCGCGGAGCCGTCGGCGCCGCTGTCGCCGCCCGGCGCGGGCCTGGTCGTCGGCTCCGTCCGCCCGCCCTACGGCGTCTTGATCCTTTTGTTCTTCGCCGCGGCCCCTTTTTCCTCCGACACGGCCTTCTCCAGTGCGGCCAGAACCTCCTCGTCGACCCGCATGCCCGCCGCGTCATGATGGGCCCGCGCGGTGGTCGAGTCGACGCTGACCAGCGAGAGATCCACCTGGCCCCGCCGGGCGGCCTCCGCGATCATCGCGTCCATCAGCGCCTGGAACACCCCGGCGTCACGCCAGTTCCGGAACCGGTCGTAGACGGTCGACCACGGACCGAACTCGTCCGGCATCTCCCGCCACTGACCTCCGGAGCGGAACTTCCAGATCACGCCTTCGAGCTGGTCCCGCAGCCGGTGCGGATAGGGGCCACAGGCGCCGATCGGCAGCAACGGCTCGACCAACGCCCACTCGTCGTCGCTGAGTTCACGCCTCGCCACACGAGAGTTGTACCAGCAGGTGATCACGACTCCGTACAGGCCCTAG
>NZ_VMNX01000538.1 GCF_009377235.1 Streptomyces acidicola | reverse complement strand
TTTATAAGAGACAGCCCCTGCACACCCACCCCCATCACCTCAGGCGAACCGCGAGACCGACACCCTTATGTGTGAAGCAGCGGCCCGCCGGTGCCACGTCTGTGCGTACGAAAACTACCTTCGTCGCCGGAGGTGACCGAACAATGACGGTCTGTGCCACCGAGGTGGCCGTGGGGAACGACGACGACGGCGGAGCCCCACGGCCCGGATGCGTGATCACCGCCGACGGGACGTACGCGGCACGCCTCGCCCTGGCCGGGGAGTCCTGGTTCCCGGAGCGCTGGACTCTGGACGGCCCCGAGCCGTACGCGGTGCCGTTGCCCGCGAACCAGCCGGAGGAGCCCGGCACCGAGGTACTCCCGATAAGCGACGGCCGGGTGCTGATCCACCGGATCGCGGGCGGGCGGCATCTGTTCTCGCTCCTCTATCCGACGGGCCCCGGGACCGGTGAGCTGTTCCTCGGCGCGGTCGAGTGTCCGGACCCGTCGGACCGGGTGCGGTTGCTGCCACCGGCGCCACGCGGGGAGTGCGCGTACGCCCTTGCCGTGGGGCGGAGTTCGACGGTGGTGTGGCTGGTGGCGGGCGGGGCGTTCGGTCCGGAGCGTCTGGCGGAGGTGCCGGGGAGTTGTTCGGGGGGTGTGTGGCTGGACGCTACGGGGCGGATGCTCGCCCTGGACCGGACGCTGCGTGGGCGGACGAAGACGGTGGTGGTGGACCTGGAGGAGGGTGGCTCGGTGTCTCCACTGCTCCAGATCGCTGAGGACAGTGACGATCGGCTGCTACTGGCCGACCCCGACAGCGGGCTCCTGCTGATTCGCTCGGACGCGCCCTCGCCCGGCCATGGGCGGCTCGGCTGGGGGGTGTTGGGCAGTACGCTGCCGGTCCGGTTTCCCGAGTGCCTGCGGTTGCGGGACTGCGTGGTGACACCGTTCGCGATTCAGCCCGGGCAGGTGCTTACGCCGGAGAGTTGTGCGGTGGCTCTTCGGGTGGACGGTGCGGTCGGCAGCTGGGTGGGGGTCTGGCGCCCTGCCGAGCGGCAGGTCCATCATCTTGCGGCGCCTGAGGGGTGGTTGGCGGGGG
>NZ_VMNX01000537.1 GCF_009377235.1 Streptomyces acidicola | reverse complement strand
TCTGAGAGGGTGTTTGATCTAGGTGGATTGCCCTTTATCTCCTAGTAGGTTCCTCGCCAGGTGGGTGTCGTCTCGTCCGTTATGCGCTTGGTGAGGTTGTCGATCGAGGCGACGTGGATCATTGCCTCGGAGCTGGCGGGCAGGGTCTCGTAGTCTCGGGCGAGGCGCCGGTGCAGCATGATCCAACCAATACTTCGTTCGACGACCCAGCGCCTTTTGACAACGTGGAAGCCGCGAACTCCTGGGTTTCTGTTGACGACTTCGACGTCGATTCCGAGGCTGGCGCCGTGCTCGATGACGGCGTTCTTGAAGCCGGTGTCGACCCAGCTCTTGGAGATGGTCGGGTAGGTCTTCTTGGCCTGGTCGAGGAGCTGGATTCCGACGGCGTTCTCGGACAGGCTCGCGGCAGTGACGGTCACGGCGAGGATCAGTCCGATCGTGTCGGTGAGGATGCCCCGTTTCCTGCCGACGATCTTCTTGGCGGCGTCGGTTCCCTGGCTGGTCAGGGGTACGTTGGTGGAGGTCTTCACGCTCTGGGTGTCGATCACGGAAGCGGTCGGCTCGGGCTTGCGACCCTCTTTCACGCGGGCCAGGCCGGTCAGGTCGTAGTTGAGCTGGGTGAGGATTCCCTCGTCGCGCCAGGCTGCGTAGTAGGCGTAGACGGTGCCGTGGCTCGGGAAGTCGTGCGGGAGGTATTTCCAGGGGATTCCAGTGCGGTTGATGTAGAGGAGTGCGTTGAATACGTCGCGCAGGTCGACCTTGGCCGGCTGCCCGGTGGGCCTGCGGTCGAGCCGGGCTTTTCTCCAGGCCGCCAGCGTCGGCTCGATTAAGGCCCATCGGGCGTCGGACAGGTCGCTGGGGTACGGCTTCCGCTGACTCACGCCGTAGCGTGATCATGGATGTGGCGGACGGTGCCGTTCCGCTACTGTTGGGCGTTTCTGTCTGATCTTCAAACCAGACGAACTTCGTGCACGAGAACCGGAGCAAACGGGCGGCCAAGTCCGCAGCTCGATGGGCGCGAGGGTGTGCGTATGAGGCAAACACCTCAAGCGTGACGGCCACGAAAGTTACTTACTGGCACAGAGCTTCTCTAAATGCCCACTGAG
>NZ_VMNX01000536.1 GCF_009377235.1 Streptomyces acidicola | reverse complement strand
ACCCAGCCCCACCCACTCATCCCTTCGCTCCCCTCCCGTCACCACGACCGAAAAAGGCAAGCCCATGCCGAACCCGAACCTCACCCCCAAACTCCAGGAAGCCACCGCCGCCCGCGACGCCCTCAACGCCGCGCTCACCCAGGCCGGTATCCAGCTCCCCGCGATGGACGTCCGTACCCCGTGGAACGACCTCGTCCCCGACGACGGGGAGCAGACGGCACAAGACCACGCCGACGCCCCCGCCAGCGCCCGCTACGCCCTCGTCCACCTCGGCGTCTGCTCGGCCCCGGTTGCCCTCGCTCTCGCCGCCGTCATCGCGAGGGGCGCCACCGGATGACCGCCCCAAATCCGGACCACGTCCCGAACCCCACCCACTCACCGAAGCCCGAGCTCGCTCGATCCTCTCCCCCACCCGGCACCGCCGTCCGCGACACCACCCTCGACCGCGTCGGCATCGTCATGGGGCACAAGGGCCCGTACCTTCAGCTCCGCCCTCTCTCGGGCGGCCGCGTATGGGACGCCGATCCCGACCGCCTCGAACCCCTCACCCCCACGGAACTGCTCCGCGTTCGTCTCGCCGAGACGAACGCGCGCAGCCGCCAAGAGCTCGGCATCCATCGGCCCACCGGGGACGCCCCTCCCCCTCGGTAGGTTCCGCCGGCGCGACGCACCGAAAGGGATCGCGCGGCCGACGGCGATGACGTCCTGCCCGGACGACTCCGGGGGCGCACTGCCCGTTTTGCGAAAAGCCGACGAAGCGGCAACGAAGTGACCGGCAACGACCTTGCGGCAATGCCCAGTTCGGCTTCAGGGAAAGATCCGGCCATAGGCCGGAATGCGATAGCCCAAGATTGTTCCAACGCCTGCCAAGATTCAGTAATGGAACGGGCGTTCACGTGATTGGGACGTACGTTCCTCACCGTGATTTCTGAGCCTTCTCCCCACAGAGCGGTCGGCCTCGCGCCGACCGCCCCTGCCACCTCGTCCTCGACCAAGCCCGGGACCGCGCGGCGCTCCCTCCTTCGCGCCGCGCTGACCGGCACCGCCGTCCTCGGTGCCGGTCTCGCCGTAGGCGCCCCCTCCGCCGCTGCCGCGACTCCCGCCGCC
>NZ_VMNX01000535.1 GCF_009377235.1 Streptomyces acidicola | reverse complement strand
GCGCCCACCCCGACCACCACAACCGCCCGCACTGCCGCCGTTGAGGCCGACCGGAGCGACCAGAAATGTCCTCTACGTCCACGTTCATTCAGGTCACGCTAGGGGCTCAAGTGCCCCAAGCCCCTGAACAGCACACCCCAACCCCCGTCTAAAATGCGGTCCATGAGTTTTGGGCAAGGGGAGCCTCAGTGGGATCCGTGGAAGTCGGGTTCTCAGCAGCCGCAGTGGTCGGACCAGGGGGGCGGGACGCCCGACTGGGCGGCACTCGCGGAGCAGTCCGAGACGCGTAACAAGCGGCGCCGCGTGCTGTTCATAGCCGGCGGCGCCCTGGCCACGGTCGCCATCGGCGCCGCCGTCGCCGTGGCCGTCGTCTCCGCGGACGGCGACGCCGAGGCCTCGAACAACCCCGCCAACGACCTGCCGTCCAGCGCGTCCATCCCGAGCGCGAGCGACACGGCCGAACCGTCCTTCGCGCCGACGTCGGCCCCGCCCCCGCTCGACCCCAAGGACTTCATCTCCAGCGCGAAGAAGGACACGGCCCCGCTCAGCGCCGAGAGCCTGTTCCCGGGATCGCAGCTGACGATGGGCGAGTCCGTCTACAAGAAGGGCGCCACGGCCTCCACCACCGACTGCGCCTCGGTGGCCCAGGGCTCCCTCGACAAGGTCCTCACGAACAACGACTGCACCCGCGTCATGCGCGTCACCTACACCAAGGACGGCGTCGCGGTCACGGTCGGCGTCGCCCTCTTCGACACCGAGGCCCAGGCGATCAAGGCCAAGAAGGACGCCGACGCGAAGAGCATCGTCAAGTCACTCCCGGGTGACGGAGTGGCCGAGTTCTGCCGTACGGCGATCTGCCGCTCCACGACCAACTCGTACGGCCGCTACGCGTACTTCACCCTCGCCGGCTTCACCAACGGCAAGGACGTCACGGAGAAGGACTCCGCGGTCTTCTCCACGGGCGACGACCTGGCCGAGTTCACCTTCCGCCAGATCCGCCGCCGCGGCGAGGCCCAGGCCTCAGCCGCCGCGAACGAGTAACCGGACGCGTGAGGGCAAGTCAAGGCACACCGGGCCCGTCCGGAGCTTGAGGACAAGGCGGTTCAGGCCGGCACACCCCGCACCCACCCGCAAAA
>NZ_VMNX01000534.1 GCF_009377235.1 Streptomyces acidicola | reverse complement strand
CTAGTCTTCTGAGTCAGGAATTCTGTTCAGATAACTGGCGAGGCGTTCGAGGATCTCGTCCGCGGTCTTCGTCCAGACGTAGGGCTTGGGGTCGGTGTTCCATGCGGCGATCCAGGTGCGGATGTCTTTCTCCAGCGCCTGGACGCTCTTGTGGACGCCTCGTCGTATCTGCTTGTTGGTCAGCTCGGCGAACCACCGCTCGACCAGGTTGAGCCATGACGAGCCGGTGGGTGTGAAGTGCAGGTGGAAGCGGGGGTGGGCAACCAGCCAGGTCTTGATGGCCGGCGTCTTGTGCGTGGCGTAGTTGTCCAGCACCAGATGGACATCCAGACTTGCCGGGATCTCCTGGTCGAGTTTGATCAGGAACTTCTTGAACTCCTCGGCCCGGTGGCGGCGGTGCAGGGAGCCGATCACCTTGCCGGTGGCCACCTCCAGGGCGGCGAACAGCGTGGTGGTGCCCGCTCGCACGTAGTCGTGGGTGACCCGCTGCGGGACCCCGGGCATCATGGGCAGCACCGGCTGTGAGCGGTCCAGGGCCTGGATCTGCGACTTCTCGTCCACGCAAAAGACCAAAGCGCGCTCGGGCGGATCCAGATACAGGCCGACCACGTCGTGGACCTTGTCGACGAAGTACGGGTCCGTCGACAGCTTGAACGTCTCGGAACGGTGCGGCTGCAGGCCGAACGCCCGCCAGATCCGCGACACGGTCGACTGCGACAGGCCCATCTCTTTGGCCATCGCCCTCGTCGACCAGTGCGTGGCGTTCTTCGGCGTGGCTTCCAGCGTCTTCTTCACCACGGCGGCGACCTGTTCGTCGGCGACCGTCCGCGGCCCGCCCGAACGCGGCATGTCACCCAGGCCGGCGATCCGGTGCTCGACGAACCGGGAGCGCCAGCGGCCCACCGCGTGGGGTGTCGAACCGAGCTGGGCGGCCACGTCCTTGTTCGACGCCCCAGTGGCGCACGCCAGGATGATCCGGCACCGCAAAGCCCACGCCTGGGGCGTGGAACGGCGCCGAACCCAGCCCTCCAGCGCAGCCCGTTCCTCATCCGACAGAATCAACTCGGCCTTCGGCCGCCCAGTACGCGCCACCCCGTAACCCTATACATCTGAACAGAATTCCCGACTCAGAAGACTAGG
>NZ_VMNX01000533.1 GCF_009377235.1 Streptomyces acidicola | reverse complement strand
GTGATGCAACGTGTGCGCGCGGTCGTGGACGCCGTGCTCGACCTCGCCGTGGTGGTCGCCGCTACCCTGGCGCCCGCCCTGTTCGCGGGGCTGAACCCACGGATGGGAGATGGTGACGAGCGTGGATGACCTGATCGCGTTCCTTCGCGCCCGGCTCGACGACGACGAGCAGTTGGGTGAGATCCACAAGCCCGACTGCGACGCCCGCATTCCGTACGAGTGGGAGTTCGTCTGTCGGTGCGGGTTGCCCGCTCGCCGGTCTGGCGACATCGCGGCCAAACGTGAGGTGATCAAGTTCGCTGCGTGGCTGGACCAAAACCGCGCGGGCAGCGAGTTCATGGAGGGCCGGGCTCAATCGGCGCGTCATGTCCTGCGCCTCCTCGCCCTGCCCTACGCCGACCACCCGGACTACCGCGAGGAGTGGCGGCCCGGTGATCAGTCAGCCGCCCACTCGTAGGTGAGCCGGTACCGGTCCGCCGGCAGCGTCATGTCGTTCATCTCCAGCGGGGTGCCGTCCTCGCGGTAGGCGATGCGCGTCACGGTGAGCACCGGCGTACCGGGCGGCAGCTGCAGCTGCGTGCGCTCCTCGTCGGTGGGCATGCGCGCCCCGGTGTCCTCGACGTATCGGCCGATCTCGTGCCCGGCCTCTTCCAGCCGCGCGTAGGCGCCGCCCGGGCCGGTGTTGACCTCCTCGATCGCCGTGCCGCGGGTGAACTCACGCGGCAGCCGCGACACGGCGAGCTGCACTACGAGACCGTTCGCCCGCATGACCCGGTCTCGAACGGTCACCTCCGCGCCGGGCTCGATCGCGAGGAGTTCGGCCGTGCGTTCGTCCGCGGGCTCGAACCGAACTCGCACGCTCGTGCTCGGCGTGAACCCCTGCGCCTTCGCGTCGGCCAGGAAGGCGCCTTCGTTCTTCGCCCTGGCCGCGCGGGACAACCGCGAGCGCGCCAGCCGGGTGATGGCGGCGGGCGGCCGGACGAACACGCCCTTCTCCTGCAGCACGTTGACGACGCCGTCGCTTTCGAGCAGCTGCACGGCCTTGCGCACCGTCTCGCGGGACACGCCGTAGGTCTCGATGAGCTGGGTTTCGCTGGGCAGCTTCTCGCCGGGCGCGAACTCGCCCGCGCTGATCTTGTCTCGCAGGGCGGTCGCGATCTGCCGGTGTACGGCTACGC
>NZ_VMNX01000532.1 GCF_009377235.1 Streptomyces acidicola | reverse complement strand
CCGGAGGTCGCCGAGGAGCTCGGTGTCCACTCCGGGACGCTGCACAGCTGGGTGTCGCGGTGGCGGCGCAACGGCTCGGCCTCCTCCGACCGGCCCGCGCCCGCTGCCTCGAGCGGTCGGCTGCGGGACACCGAGCGCGCCGAGCTGGAGCAGCTGCGGCGGGAAATGAGCGAGAAGAACAAGCGGATACGCGAGCTGGAGATGGAACGTGATGTCTTCAAACGCTGCATGGCCTTGTGGGTGAAGTAGCTGCGGCCGACCCGGCCCAGGTGGCCGGGGTGATCAGCGCCTGCAAGGCCGAGCAGGACATTCCGCACGCCTTGACGTGCCGTGCGCTGGGTGTGAGCGAGTCCTGGTTCTACAAGTGGCGCAGCCGGCCCGTCACCGCTCGCGAGGCACGGCGCGGGAAGCTGGCCGACGCGATCCGGCAGATCTTCGATGAGTCGGGCGGCACGTATGGCTCCCCGAAGGTCTGGAACGCTCGTGCGCCAGGGCTGGAGGGTGTCGGTGAACACCGTCGCCAAGCTCATGGCCGAACTCGGCCTGGCCGGACGCAAGATCCGAAGGCGCCGGGGACTGACCAGGCCGGGCAGTCGGCCCGCGTTTGCGGACTTTGTGCGACGCGACTTCAGCGCCACCGCTCCCGACCAGGTGTGGGCCGGGGATATGACGGAGATCGTCACCAGCGAGGGCAAGCTGTACCTGGCCACCGTGATCGGTCTGTTCTCTCGCCGCCTGCTCGGCTACGCGATGGGCGAGCGCCACGACGCGGAGCTGGTCGTCGCGTCCCTGCATATGGCCGCGGCCACCCGCGGCGGCAACGTCAGGGGCGTGATCTTCCACTCGGACAGGAGCAGCGAATACCAGTCCCGGCGCTTCAGGCGGGCCTGCCGCCGACTCGGCGTGACCCAGTCCATGGGCCGTGTCGGCTCGTGTTTCGACAATGCCGTCAGCGAGGCGTTCAACAGCGTGCTCAAGGTCGAGCATGTCCACCGGCGCACCTTCACCACCCGCACCGAGGCGCGGTTGAAGATCGCCACCTGGATCACCGGCTTCTACAACACCCGTCGGCTACACAGCGTGTGCGGATACCGGAGCCCGATCGACTACGAACAAGACCAGCAGGCCGACCACGTGGAGTTGGCCGCTTGAAAGATCTCCACGGTGCGAGGGGATTGACA
>NZ_VMNX01000531.1 GCF_009377235.1 Streptomyces acidicola | reverse complement strand
GGCGGTTTCTAGGGATCGTTGCAACACGTGGTCGTGTTGATCAGGCAGCGAGCAGTTTATGCAGGCGCTCGGCTGGGGTTTCCCAGCCGAGCGTTTTGCGTGGGCGGCGGTTGAGCTGGTCGGCGACAGCGGCCAGGTGTTCGGGGCTGTGGACCGAGAGATCGGTGCCTTTGGGGAAATACTGCCGCAGCAGACCGTTCGTGTTCTCGTTCGAGCCGCGCTGCCAGGGGCTGGCGGGGTCGCAGAAGTAGACCGGGATGTCGGTGGCGAGGGTGAACTCGGCATGGTGACCCATCTCGCTGCCCTGGTCCCAGGTCAGCGACCGTTTCAGCTGCGTCGGCAAGGTCTGGACGGTGGCCGTCAGGGCGGTGAGGACGGCTTCGGCGCCGTGGTCGCCCGGCAGGTGCAGCAGCATCACGTAGCGGGTGGCGCGCTCCACGAGGGTGCCGATCGCGGACTTGCCGTCCTTTCCTATGATCAGGTCACCCTCCCAGTGGCCGGGCACGGCTCGCTCCGTGGCCTCGGCCGGACGCTCGCTGATCATCACCATCGGCGTGGTGAAGCGGGGCTGGCGGCAGTTGGCCTGCCGCTGGGGCCTGCGGCGGGCGCGGCCGGAGCGCAGGGCTCCTGCGAGCTCGCGCCGCAGCTGGCCTCTGCCCTGGACGTAGAGCGCCTGGTAGACGGTCTCGTGGACCACGTGCATCTCCGGCCGGTCGGGAAACTTCTGCCGCAGAGCGTGGCATATCTGTTCCGGGCTCCACTTCTCCTCCAGCATCGCCTGGACGGCGTCACGCAGCTCAGGGTTCTGGAGGATCTTGCGGGGCTTGGGGCGGGGGCGGCGGGCGGCGGCGCGGGCCTGGGCGGCGTGCGGCCTGTAGGCGCCGCTGTCCGGATGCCGGTTGCGCCGTATCTCACGGCTGACCGTGGAGGGACTGCGGCGCAGTTCGGCGGCGATCGCCCGGACGGTGGCCTTCTCCCGCAGCCGGTCGGCGATGTGGATCCGCTCGTCCTCGCACAGGTGCCGGGACGGACCGGAAGGCGGCACCACCGTGTTGATCGGTGGTGCCGCCTTCTGCCTGCGGTCGGCACTGCGGCCGTTACGCCACTTCCTGCCGGTCCGTTCGTCGACACCGACGAGCCGGCAGGCTTCCTTGTTGCTGTAGCCCTGCTGCACGAGCCGGGAGTA
>NZ_VMNX01000530.1 GCF_009377235.1 Streptomyces acidicola | reverse complement strand
TCTTTCCCCCGCTCTCCCCGCTTTCCCCCGCTCCCCCTCTTTCTCCTTCTTCCTCTCCTCCCGCTCAGCCCTCCCTTCGCCATACCCTCGGAAGGACCCCTTCGTGCGTACCACTCCTCGGCGCCATCGCTCCACAGCAGCACTCGTCGTCGCCACGGCACTGGCCACGACCGTCGCCGGCTGCTCCGCCGCCGGCGGCGGAAGCGACAGCAAGACCCTCGTCGTGAGCTCCTTCCCCTTCGGTTCGGAGGAGCTGACGAAGGCCGTCATCGAGCCCTTCGAGAAGAAGACGGGCTACAAGGTCGAGCTCGACACGGGCAACAACGCCACCCGCCTGACCAGACTTGAGGCAGCGGGCGGGAGGGCGGACGTGGACGTCATGCTCATCTCCGACTACTACGCCGCACTGGGCCAGTCGAAGGGGCTCTTCCAGAAGTTCGGCGCCAAGGACGTGCCGAACATGTCCAAGCTGAGCAGCTTCGCCGTCGACGAGGCGTACGACGGACCGGCGTACACCTACCAGCTCAACGGCACCCTCTACCGCACCGACAAGCTCGACGCCAAGACCGCCGCCGACTGGGCGGTGTACGGCGACAAGAAGTACGCCAAGAAGACCGCGCTGCCCGACATCTCGGTCACCTCGGGACAGCTCACCGTGTCCGGTGTCGGCGAGACCTACGGCAGCGGGCCGTACGACATCGACGCCGCGTACGCGAAGCTCGGCTCCTGGGGTCCGCACACCCTGCAGTTCTACTCGTCCTCGACCGAGGTGACGAACCTGCTGACCCAGGGCGAGATCGTCGCCGCCCCTGCGATCAGCGCGTTCGCCACCTCCCTCATCCAGTCCGGTGAGCCGGTGAGCTGGGTGGCGCCGAGCAAGGGCAAGTACATGGCGACCAACCGGATGATGATCCCCAAGGACGCCAAGAACCTGAAGGCCGCGTACGCGTTCATCGACTACTACCTGTCCGCCGAGGCGCAGACCCAGGCCGCGAAGGTCATCGGCGACATGCCGGTGAACCCGGACGCCACGATCCCCTCGGTGCTCGGCAAGGTCGCCGGGAAGGCGGCGACCGACCCGGTCGGTGCCGGCTTCCGCACCCTCGACCCCGGCACGGTCGTGAAGAACCGCGACACGTGGGTCGAGCGGTTCGCCCGCGAGGTCAGCTCCAAGTGACCGTCGGGTGGGGCGGCCGACGACCCAAAGCGTGCCCCGCCCCACCG
>NZ_VMNX01000052.1 GCF_009377235.1 Streptomyces acidicola | reverse complement strand
TCCCCCAGGGGCTCCGCCCCTTCGACCCCGGGCCGGCGGGGGAGGGTGCGCTGTTCTGGGACCGAGAGTGCGGGACCGCCCCATGGCCTGGATGGCGCCGCGATGCGGCGCGAGGTCCGTGCTCCGTAAGCCTTGGCCGGGGGAGTCTTGGGCTCCGTAGACGAAGCCGCACATGACGAAGACCGCGAGGCACCGTACGACATGTACGGTGCCCGCGGTCTTCGGTTGCGCTGTGTATGCCGCCCAACCCCCGCAGGGACTACGCGGACTTGCGGCTGTCCCTCGGATGTACCGCGATATTCATCGCACCGGAGCGGAGAACGGCCAAGCGCTCCTCAAGGACCTCTTCGAGTTCCTCGCGGGTACGCCGCTCCATCAGCATGTCCCAGTGCGTACGCGCGGGCTTGGCCTTCTTTTCCTCAGGGCCGTCGCCGTCCACCAGGAGTGCCTGGGCCCCGCAGACCTTGCACTCCCACTCCGGCGGGATCTCCGCCTCGACCGAGAAGGGCATCTCGAATCGGTGCCCCTTCTCGCATGCGTACTCCACGGCCTGGCGCGGGGCCAGGTCGATGCCGCGGTCCGTCTCGTAGCTGGTCACCACGAGGCGCGTGCCGCGAAGAGCTCGCTCACTCATGAATCGTGCCTCCCGGGCTTGTCGCCCACAGGACAGGTGTCGCTGTCGTCGTCATCCGGTCAACGTCCGGTCGGCGGTAAAGATTCCCGTTCCGTATCCCGTTCCGGGTCATGCGTCGCCGTCGTAGCCGCCCTTGTTGTACCCACCGGCGCCCGGTTTGTCACATCTGACAGCAGATGTCACCTAGCGTTTCGGCATCTTTGACGCGCAGTAACGGTACGCCTGGCAGGCCAAACGCGTACACTACAGCCCTTTCGCTCCGGGTGCTAAATCCGCTCCGGCGCGGGATTGCCCGCCTCGGTGATCGCCTGCCGCACCGGAACCCGTGCGAGCAGGGCGAATCCCAGGACGAAGAAGGCCACGAGCGAGATGATCGCGTCACGATAACTTCCGGTCAGTTGGTAGGTCAGACCGAACAGCAGCGGTCCCAGCCAGCTCATGCCCCGGTCGCTCATCTCGTACGCCGAGAAGTACTCGGCCTCTTTCCCGGGCGGGACGAGATGGGAGAAGAGTGAGCGGGAGAGGGCCTGGCTGCCGCCGAGGACGAGCCCGATCCCGGACGCCAGGACGAAGAACCAGACCGGTGCTCCCGCCGGAAGGAAGTATCCGGCTGCCAGCGTCAGCGTCCAGGCCACCAGCGAGCCCAGGATCGTGCGCTTCGCGCCGTACCTCCGCGCCAGCCGGCCCATGCCGAGAGCACCCGCCACCGCGAGTATCTGGACCAGCAGCACCGCCCCGATGAGCGTCGACTGCCCGAGGCCCAGCTCCTCGGAGCCGTACACCGATGCCTGGGAGATCACCGTCTGGATGCCGTCGTTGTAGACGAGGTAGGCGAGGAGGAATCCGAGCGTCAGGGGATGGCGGCGCATGTCCCGTACGGTGGCGACGAGTTGACGCAGGCCGGGGACCGTGGCCCTGGTCTCCGGAGCCCGGCGGTCGCGCAGCCTGCGCAGCGGTACGAGGGTGAAGGCGCCCCACCACAGGCCGGCCGAGGCGAGGCAGATGCGCACCGCCATGCTCTCCGAGACGCCGAAGGTGTCATGGGCGGTGAACAGCACCAGGTTCAGCACCAGGACCAGGGCGCCTGCCGCATAGCCGAAGGCCCAGCCCCGGGACGACACCGCGTCGCGCTCCTCGGGCGGTGCGATCTGTGGCAGGTAGGAGTTGTACAGCATCATCGCGACCGACTGTGCGGCGTTCGCGATGACGAGCAGGAGGCCGCCGAGAAGGTAGCGGTCCCCGTCCAGGAAGAACATGCCTGCCGTCGCCGCGGCTCCCACGTACGCGGCTGCCGCGAGCAGTGGTTTCTTGCGGCCCGTACGGTCGGCGGCCGCGCCCGCCAGGGGCATGACCAGGACGGCCAGGATCACCGACAGGGACACCGAGTACGCGAAGAAGGAGCCCGCGCGCACCGGGATGCCCAGTGGGTGGACATAGCCTTCCGTGTCTGCGGCCGACTCGGCGATCGCGGTGAGGTAGGGGCCCAGGAACACGGTCAGGACGCTCGTCGAATAGACAGAGCACGCCCAGTCGTAGAAGTACCAGCCGCGCTGTTCACGCCGCCGCCCGGCGGCCTCGTCGGCCGCGTCCGTCCGCACGGTGTCGGTGCCCACCCGTGTCTCTCGCTTCCCCGTGAACGGGCCGCGCGAGGGCTCAGACCCAGACCCCCCGGTCCTGAAGGACCTTGCGCAGCGTGTCGATGTGATCGGTCATGATGCCATCCACGCCGAGGTCAAGGAGCCGGTGCATGCTGTGCGGTTCGTTCACGGTCCACACATGGACGTGAAGTCCGCGTGCGTGGGCGGCGCGCACGAACCGACGGTCGACCACGGGGATGCCCGACTGGGACTCGGGCACCTGCGCGGCCACCGCCGAGGGGCGCAGGGTGGCCGGCAAGCCCCAGGAGCGCAGCCGGAGCCCGAGGACGCCCCGGGTGCCGTACGAGGTGGCCAGGCGAGGGCCGGCCAGGCGCTGGGCGCGGGCGACGCGCGCCTCGGAGAACGAGCCGACACAGACGCGGTCCCAGGCGCCGGTGCGGGCGATGAGGTCCAGCAGGGGACCGAGGGTCGGCTCCGCCTTCATGTCGACGTTCCAGCGCACCTCGGGGAACGTTTCGAGCAGCTCCTCGAAGAGGGGCACCGGTTCGACGCCCGACACGCGCGCGTGGCGCACGTCCTGCCAGGGCAGGTCCGCGATCCGGCCGGCGCCGTCGGTCACCCGGTCCAGGGTCGCGTCATGGAAGGCGACGAGTTGCCCGTCGGCCGTGGCGTGCACATCGGTCTCGATGTACCGGTAGCCCGCCTCGACCGCGCGCCGGAACTGGGCCACGGTGTTCTCCAGCCCGTCCGCCGCCCCGCCCCGGTGGGCGAACGCTATGGGGCCGGGATGGTCGAGGTACGGGTGGCGTGTCGGCGTGTTCACCTGGGAAGTATCGCTCGCGCGGATGGACCGGCGGCAACGACCGTGCTGCCGGATGCCGTGGGGACGGCGAACACCCGCAGGAACAGCTGGGACAGCGGGCCGATGGACAGCGCGTAGAGGATCGTGCCGACGCCGACCGTGCCTCCGAGGGCGAAGCCGGTCACGAGGACCGCCGCCTCGATCGCCGTACGGATCAGACGGATCGAGCGGCCGGTGCGCTGGTGCAGACCCGTCATCAGACCGTCACGCGGGCCGGGCCCGAAGCGTGCCGCGATGTAGAGACCGGTCGCCACACCGTTCAGGAGGATGCCGCCCGCGAGCAGAGGAACCCGTGCGGTCAGGGTGTGCGCGTCGGGCATCGCCGCGAGAGTGCCGTCCAGCGCGAGGCCGACCAGGAGGAAGTTGGAGATCGTGCCGAGCCCCGGCCGCTGGCGCAGTGGGATCCACAGGAGCAGCACCACCGCGCCCATGACGATCACGATCGTGCCGATCGACAGCCCGGTGAGTTCGGACAGCCCCTGGTCCAGCACGATCCAGGGCGCCAGGCCCAGGTCCGCCTTCACCAGAAGTGCCACGGACGCGCCGTACAGCACGAGACCTGCGTACAGCTGGATCAACCGTCGCCCGAGGTGGCGCCGCGTGGACGGGTCATTGGACAAGACGTGGTCATTGGACAAGACGTTCCCCCCTGAGGTGGTGGCAGTGGCCTGGCACATGACACCCTGTGGCTTGGCAGGACACGCCATCCATGGCCAATTCGGGGAAGGTGGACTGAAAACCATGGCTCAGTGGACTTCGGCAGTGGGTGCGGCTCAGCTCGCGCGGCTGCTCACCTCCCAACAGGAACGCCCGGCAGGCCCGGGCACCCGCCGACCGCCCGCCTATCGCGCGCTCGCCGACGGCATCCGGCTGCTGGTGCTGGAGGGTCGCGTGCCGGTCGCGGCCCGGCTGCCCGCCGAGCGGGAGCTCGCGCTGTCCCTGTCCGTCAGCCGCACCACGGTTGCGGCGGCCTACGAGGCCCTGCGCACCGAGGGTTTTCTGGAGTCCCGCAGGGGCGCGGGCAGCTGGACCGCCGTGCCCGCCGGGAATCCGCTCCCCGCGCGCGGGCTGGAGCCCCTGCCGCCGGAGGCGCTCGGCTCGGTGATCGACCTGGGCTGTGCGGCCCTGCCCGCGCCCGAGCCGTGGCTCACCCGGGCCGTGCAGGGCGCCCTGGAGGAACTGCCTCCGTACGCTCACACGCACGGCGACTACCCGGCCGGGCTGCCCGCGCTGCGCGCGATGCTCGCCGAGCGGTACACCGCGCGTGGGATCCCCACCATGCCCGAGCAGATCATGGTCACCACCGGCGCGATGGGTGCCATCGACGCCATCTGTCACCTCTTCGCCGGGCGCGGCGAACGCATCGCCGTGGAGTCGCCCTCGTACGCCAACATCCTCCAGCTGATGCGCGAGGCGGGAGCCCGGCTGGTGCCGGTCGCGATGGCCGAAGGGCTCGACGGGTGGGACCTGGACCGCTGGCGGCAGGTGCTGCGGGACGCGGCGCCCCGGCTCGCGTACGTCGTCGCCGACTTCCACAACCCGACCGGGGCGCTCGCCGGCGAGGACCAGCGGCGACGGCTCGTGGACGCGGCCCGGGCCGCGGGGACCGTGCTCGTCGTCGACGAGACGATGAGCGAGCTGCATCTGGACCCGGACCTCGACGGTGGCGCCGCGATGCCCCGGCCGGTCTGCGGCTTCGACCCGGCGGGCTCGACCGTGATAACGGTCGGCTCGGCGAGCAAGGCGTTCTGGGCGGGCATGCGCATCGGCTGGGTGCGGGCCGCGCCCGACGTCGTCCGCAGCCTCGTCGCGGCTCGCGCTTACGCCGATCTCGGCACCCCCGTACTGGAGCAGTTGGCCGTGAACTGGCTGATGAGCACCGGGGGCTGGGAGGACGCCCTGGACATCCGGCGCGACCAGGCCCGCGAGAACCGGGACGCGCTCGTCGCCGCCGTACGCCGGGAACTGCCGGGCTGGGAGTTCGAGGTGCCGCGGGGCGGGCTCACCCTGTGGGTGCGTACCGGGGGGCTGTCGGGCTCGCGGCTGGCCGAGGCCGGGGAGCGGGTCGGGGTGCGTGTGCCGTCGGGGCCGCGGTTCGGCGTCGACGGGGCCTTCGAGGGGTATGTGCGGCTGCCGTTCACCGTGGGCGGCGCGGTGGCGGACGAGGCCGCCGTGCGCCTCGCGGCGGCGGCGCGGCTGGTGGAGACGGGCGTGGGCGGGGGCGCGGAGGCGCCACGCACGTTCGTGGCCTGACCCGGTGGGTCAGCCCTCGGCGGCCACCGCCGCTTTGGCCGGGACCACGTCCTTGTCCATCCGTACCGGTTCGGTCTCGGCCGGAACCGGGTCGACCTCGGCCGACACCCCGTCGGCCTGCGCCGGCACCTCGTCCCCCGGAGTGGTCCGGACCGGAAGCAGATCGAGCACCGCCTGACGGAGGCTCTCGGTCGTGGCGTCGTCGTACGGGTCCGGGGTGGCCGGGATCTGGAGGCGGTGGACCGGGCCCGCGCCCAGGCGGGCATAGCCGCGGCCGGGCGGAATGTCCGGGGTGGGCGTGGTGCGCGGGCGCGCGCCCAGGACCCTCTCCAGTTGCTCCGGGGAGGCGGAACCGAGCAGCACGCGCGCGCGTGTGTGCTGCAGTACCGCGTCGGAAAGGGTGTCCAGACCGTCGAACTGTTCGGCCACGACGATCGTCACGTTCGCCGGGCGGCCGTGGCGCAGCGGCACCTGGAGCAGGGACTGCGGGTCCTGGCCGCCGTCCGCGGCGGCCACGTGGCCCAGCGCGCTCGGGCGGTCCAGCAGGATCCACAGAGGGCGCCTGGTGTCGTCCGGCGGCGGGTGGCCCGCCTGGCGGGCGCGGTTCGCGGCGATCAGCCGGCGCTCCGTCTCGTGCGCCGCCCACTCCAGGCTGGCCCGTGCCCCGGCGAGCCCGCACTCGACGGCCAGCATGCCGTCGCGGCCGGTCAGGCAGGCGTACTCGTCGGTGCCGCTGCCCTCGACGATCAGGACGTCGCCGTACTGCAGGGCCTGGATCGCGAGGGAGCGGAGCAGTGTGGTCGTCCCGCTGCCCGGCTCGCCCACCGCCAGCAGATGCGGTTCCGTTGAGCGGGTGCCCGTGCGCCAGACGACCGGAGGGACGTCGCGCTGCTCCTCGCGGTGTTCCACGGGCAGGGTGCGCTGGACATGGGTCGGGTCGGTGAAGCCGAGAACCAGCTCGCCCGGTGCCGTGACGAAGCGCTGGGCGGCGATGTCGGTGGGAAGTGGCGCCAGGACCGTGACCGTGAGTTGGTTGCCCTCCTCGTCCCAGTCGAACAGGTACTCGCGGCCGCGGCCCGACTTGGAGTGCACCACCCGCTCGATCCGCGTGCGGGACAGGGCCTCGCCGTCCGTGAAATACGCCGGGTAGTGGATCTCCAGCCGCTGGACGCGCCCGGAGTCGTCGAAGCCGTACTCCGTGAACGCTTTCTGCCAGTCGCCGCCGTGGGCGTAGAGGGGGTTGGGGTCCTCGGCGGCGGCGAAGTACGGCACGAGGGCCTCGTACAGCGATTGGAGGCGCTGCTTCTGCGCCTCGTCGGGGCCCGTGGGCGCCCCCGCACCCTCCCGGCCCTGCCAGGCTGCCGCCGCCATCAGTCCGATGACGGCGAGCAGCGGTCCGTACGGCACCAGGGCCACCACCAGCACCACCGACGCCACCAGAAGGAACAGCGATCCTCGTTTGTCCTTCGGGGTGTCGGCCCACTGGCGTCGCCCGGCGGCCGCCAGGCGACGCAGTCCACGGGTGATCGTGATCAGCGGGTGGAGGACGTCGGTGGCACCGTCGGCCGCCGTCTTTGCCAGCTCCCGGCTGCGGGCGAGGTGCACACTGCCGTTGCTCAGGATGCGGGGGAGGGGGCGGCGGGCCACTGAGGTCTCCTTGAGGTGCGTACGGGCGGGAGTGGGATCAGAACTTGATGCCGCCTAGGAGGCTCGCGAGGCTCTCGCCCCCTGCCTCGATGCTCGGGGCGATGCCCGTGCTGGCGAGGTAGAAGCCGAACAGCGTGGCCACGATGGCGTGCGAGGCCTTGAGGCCGTCCTTGCGGAAGAAGAGGAAGACGATGACGCCGAGCAGGACGACGCCTGAGATGGACAGGATCATGAGTGCTCTCCTGGTCGAGGGGGACAGTCACCATGAGTTCTTCCATCGTCACAAGATGTATCTATACGATAAAAGGCGCGAATGGGTGAATCACGGGCCTTTTCGCTCGTCTGGTGGAGCCGCTGCTGAGCTGTCCGAGGCGGGACGTTGCGCCTGACGGGGTCTGCTGTGAACTTTGCCTCGGGCGGCTCGGCTCATGTGTGCGCGGAGCCCAGTACTCTGGCGATTCACCCGTACGGCGGCACTGACCTGCCGTCGTACGCTCCCGAAGTCGTCCCCAGAGCCCTCCGGGCTCGTGCGCGCTCGCTGTGAGAGGCGGTCCGTCCCATGAGTGAAGCCCCCGACCCCGAGGTCGTGGAGCTCGCGACGAAGATCTTCGACCTGGCACGCCGGGGCGAGACCGAGGCGCTCGTGGCGTACGTCGACGCGGGCGTTCCGGCCAACCTCACCAACGACCGCGGCGACTCGCTCGTGATGCTCGCCGCCTATCACGGTCACGCCGAGGCGGTGCGCGCCCTCCTGGCGCGCGGCGCCGAGGCCGACCACGTCAACGACCGAGGCCAGACACCGCTCGCGGGGGCGGTTTTCAAGGGCGAGGAGGCGGTCATCCGGGTGCTTCTGGAGGGCGGCGCCGACCCGCTCGCGGGGACCCCGTCAGCCGTCGACACGGCGCGGATGTTCGAGAGGAAAGAACTGCTCGAACTGTTTGGCGCACACTGATCCAACCGTTCTGACCAGGCAGGACACGGAAGACGGGGGAGGCGGTACGGGGCCGCCGGAAATTTCGGTCGCGGCAGGAAGAACCAGCGAGTCATCATGACGTCGTGATTCACGGACACGATGGCTGGGCAGGTGTTGCCGCACCGCGTGGGCCGTGATGCGGTCCGCATGGGCCACCGACGAGAGGCAGAGGAAGATGGTCTACAGCAAGCAAGAGACGGCGGGCGCTCCGACGTGTTGTCACGCGGCCAGGTAGTGCGGATTCCCGGTTGCGTCGACGCTTGATGTGAGGCTGTTTCCCATGTTCGAACCGGTCATAGCGCCCAGCGGTACGCTGCTCGGCCTGCTCCAGCGGGGCCGCGGCGACGGCACGCTGCACGCGCTCACCGCCCCGCGGGCCGAAGCGCTCGCGGCACTGAACCACTGTGTGCTGAGCGACCCCCGCCACGACTGGCAGGTGGAGAACCGCTCCCTGTACTACGCCCGCCTCTACCTCGACCTGCACGGCGAACTGGACGCGATCGAGCGGCACCTCTTCGACGCCGAGGACGTCCTCGACACCTGCGAGTCGCGCACCGGACTCGCCCTCGCGGTCCTCGGGCACCTCGCCTCGTACGGCAGGCGGGACGCCCTCACCCTGCTGCGCAGGTACGCCGCCTCCGGCAGCAACTGGGCCTGGGCCCTCGACGAGCTGGCCCTCAGAGACGACGACGCCGGCCTGCGTGCCCTCGCCGCACCCGTACTGGCGCGCTTCGCCACCGACCCCGAGGGCGAGGCCGAGCTCGCGGCGACCGTCCGCGACGCCTTCGAGCCGCGGCCCTGGCGGCTGTGGGCCGAGGATCCCCGCGCATCGATCGCCACGCGCGTGCGTACCGCCCAGGAAACCGGCTGCTTCGACCGGTGGCAGCGCCAGATGCGGCCGTCGGGGCCCCGACCGGGATGGAGCGTGCGGGCCGTCTTCGAGTGGGCCCAGCAGGGCATCGAGCGTGGCGCCGCACTCCATGTGCCGGCCGCCCGATGCCTCACGGCCGTCGCGGGTCCCGAGGACCGTCCCGAGATCCTCGAAGCCGCCCGCGCCGGCAGTGACGGCGCCCGCAGCACCGCCCTGCGCTACCTGGCCGACAGCAACGATCCCGACGCCCTCGACCTGATCGAGGGCGCCGTGGCCGACGGTTCGGCGGCCGTCGTGGACGCGGCCGTCGACGCCTTCGAACGGATGCGCAGCGTCGCCGCCGTCGACCGGGCGCGCCGCTGGGTGCACCGGCCCGACGTGCTGGGCGCCGCCGCCGGACGCACCCTCGCCTGCCGGGGCGGGGCCAAGGACAGCGACCTGGTCCTGGGCGCGCTCCGGGAGGCCGTGCGCGGGGAGGGACCCGACGCGCCCACCCTGTGGACCCTCGTCGACGGCACCGGACGGCTCGGCATCGTGTGCGCGGCCCCCGTCCTGCGCCACATCTACCGCGAGACCGCCTCCTCCCACCTCCGCGGCCGCGCAGCCCGAGCCCTCGCCGCCACCGACCCCTCCTTCCCGGCAGGCTTCGCCGTCGAGTGCCTGTGGGACTGCGAGGAGTCCACCCGCGAGATCGCCGCCCGGCACGCCGAGACCGGAGACGCACGCGTCGTCGAACAGCTGCGCCGGCTCGCCGCCGATCCCGCCGAGGAGGCGGAGGTCCAGACAGCCGTACGGAGCCGCATCGGACCGGACGCACCCGCCGTGTGAACACCTGGAACACCCGCCGTGTGAACACGCGGGACACCCCACCGCGCGAACGACCGTGTGAACGTTTGAACAACTGCATGAACGGCGGGTGACCTGGGGGAAAGGCCCGAGGAGCCGGAAGGGAGCGGTGCGGAACGCTCACGCGTCGTTCCCCGCCCGGAAAGATCCACGTTGACGCGGCCACGTCCAGCGCGAGGACAACACGGGTATGCGTGTCGTCATCGTGACCGAGTCCTTTCCCCCCGATGTGAACGGCGTGGCCCACTGTGCCCTCCAGACGGCGCGGCACCTCGCCGCGCGCGGTCACGCCCCGCTCGTCGTGGCCCCGGCCACCGCAGCTGGGACCGAGGCCGACGCCCAGGCGCCGTGCCCCGTCGTCCGCGTCCCTTCCCTTCCGCTCCCGGGCTACCCCCAGGTCCGCGTCGCCCTCCCCAGCCGGCGTGTCGCCTCGGCGATCACCGAGCACCGCGCCGACCTCGTGCACCTGGCCAGCCCCTTCGTTCTCGGCGTACGCGGCATGGCCGCCGCCGCCCGGCTCGGCATCCCCGCCGTGGCCGTCTACCAGACCGACCTCGCGGGATACGCCCGCACCTACGTCCACGCGGGCGAGGGAGCCGCCTGGCGGCGGATCCGCTCCGTGCACGCCGCCGCCGACCTCACCCTCGCTCCGTCCAGCGTGGCCCTTCAGGACCTGGAGGCGCACGGCATACCCCGGGTCAAGCTGTGGCCGCGCGGCGTGGACACCGTCCGCTTCCGCCCCGACCACCGCGACGAGGCCCTGCGCCGCGAACTGGCACCGAACGGCGAGCTGATCGTCGGCTACGTCGGCCGGCTCGCCCCCGAGAAGCAGGTGGAGCTGCTGGCCGGAGCCTGCCGCCTCGACGGCGTACGGGTCGTCGTCGTGGGCGACGGGCCCAGCGAGCCCGGCCTGCGTGAGGCCCTGCCCGGTGCCGTCTTCCTGGGCCGCCGCACCGGCCACGACCTTGCCAGGATCTTCGCCTCGCTGGACGTCTTCGCCCACACCGGGCCCTTCGAGACCTTCTGCCAGACCGTCCAGGAGGCCATGGCGAGCGGAGTGCCCGTCATCGCGCCCGCCGCCGGCGGCCCGCTGGACCTGGTGGCGCACGAGCGGACGGGCCTGCTGGTCCCGCCGCGCGACGCGGACGCCGTACGCGACGCCGTACGGACCCTGGCCGACGATCCCGCGCTGCGGGCCGCGTACGGCGCGGCGGGGCGGACGATGGTCGAGGGCCGCACCTGGGAGGCGGTCGGTGACCAGCTGATCGGGCACTACGCCGACGTGCTGTCCGCCCGGACGGTGGTGGCGGCATGAGCGACTCGCTGCGCATCGTCCGGCTGGCGAACTTCGTCGCTCCCGCCTCGGGCGGCCTGCGCACCGCGCTGCGCGAACTGGGCAAGGGCTTCAAGGAGGCCGGGCACGAGCCCGTCCTCATCGTGCCCGGCGACCGCCACACCGACCGCGAGACCGACCAGGGACGCGTCATCACCCTGCCCGGACCGCTGCTGCCCGGCACCGGTGGCTACCGCGTCCTCGCGGACAAGCGGCGCGTGGCCCGGCTCCTGGAGTCGCTCGCACCCGACCGTCTGGAGGTCTCCGACCGGACCACCCTGCGGTGGACGGGCGCGTGGGCACGCCGGGCCAGGGTGCCCGCCATGATGGTCTCCCACGAGACCGCCGACGGGGTACTGCGGACCTGGGGCCTGTCCGAGGAGATGTCCCGGCGTGCCGCCGACGCCCTCAACGTCCGTACGGCCCACAGCTACTCGAAGGTCGTGTGCACCACCGAGTTCGCCGAGCGCGAGTTCGTGCGGATCGGGGCGCGCAACGTCGTACGGGCCCCGCTGGGCGTCGACCTGGTGGGGCGGCACCCCGCGCTGCGGGACCCGGGGCTGCGGGCCCGGCACGCGCGCGAGGGGGACGTGCTGCTGGTGATGTGCTCCCGGCTGTCCGTCGAGAAGCGGCCGGGTACGGCGATCGACGCGCTGGAGGCGCTGCTGCGGCGCGGAAGGCGCGCGGTCCTGGTCGTCGCCGGGGACGGGCCCCTGCGGGCCCGCCTCGAACAGCGGGCCCAGGGGCTCCCGGTGACCTTCCTGGGGCACGTGACCGACCGTGGGATGCTGGGCGCCCTGCAGGCCTCCGCCGACGTGTGTCTGGCTCCCGGGCCCGCGGAGACGTTCGGGCTCGCGGCGCTGGAGGCGATGGCCTGCGGCACGCCCGTGGTGGCCAGCGCCTCGTCCGCGCTCCCGGAGGTCGTCGGCTCGGCCGGGGCCACGGCGGCCGACAACGGGAGGTCGTTCGCCGACGCCGTGGAGTCGCTCCTCGCACGCCAGGAGCACGACCGCAGGGAGGCGGCACGCGCGCGTGCGGAGTGTTTCGGGTGGACGACCGCGGTGGAGGCGTTCCTCGCGGCGCACGACGCGGCCGTGCGGCGTCCCGTTCGGGAGGGCGCCGACCCGGTCAGGGAGGGCGTCGATCCGCTCCGGGAGGGAGTCGTATGAGACCCCTGCGGTTCGTGGCTCTCGGTGACTCGCTGACCGAGGGCGTCGGAGACCCCGCCGGAGACGGCTGGCGCGGCTGGGCCGCCCTCCTCGCCGACGGGCTCGACCCGGCCGTGGACTTCACCAACCTCGCGGTCAGCGGTGCCCAGACGCGCGACGTCCTGGAGCGCCAGACCCCCGCCGCGCTCGCCCTGCGACCGGACCTGGTCTCCATCGTCATAGGCGTCAACGACACCCTGCGCTGCACCTTCGACATCCACGCCGTCGCCGCCCGCCTCGACAAGGCGTACGCGGCCTTCCGCGCCCAGGGCACCGGCCTGCTCACCGCCTGTCTGCCCGACCCCGGGTCGATGCTCGGTCTGCCCGGCTCCCTGGCCCGCCCGCTCGCCCGACGGCAGCGCGCGGTCAACACCGTGGTCCACGCCCTGTCGGAGCGGTACGAGGCGGTGCATCTGCACGCCTCCGAGGGCGCGTGGCTGATGGACCGCGCCATGTGGAGCGCGGACCGGCTGCACCCCAGCGAGCGCGGACACCGGCAGCTCGCCGTCCGCTTCCACGCCCTGCTCGCCGAGGCGGGCATCGCGACGGGCACTGAGCCGTCCGCCGAGCCCGAGTTCCCCGTACCCACCCGGTCGGCGAGCCTGTTGTGGCTGGCCACGAAGGGAAGCGCCTGGGTGGCCCGGCGGTGCACCGATCTGCTGCCGCAGCTCGTTGCCCTCGCCATGGCCGAGATCCGCCACAAGGCCCGCGGCACCAGCGGCCGGCTGGACCTCAGCGCCTCCGCCGCGGTGGCGTCGGCACTGGCCGCGCTGACGGTGGGGGAGCAACCCGAGGCGGCGTGACCCCACGCGTGCGCGACTCAGGCCCGCCGGCGCACGGCGACGAAGCGTACCGGGGTGCCCGGCGCCGCCTGGGCCGTGGCGGGCAGGTCCGCCGGGTGGACGACCGCGATCACCGGGTAGCCCCCGGTGGTCGGGTGGTCGGCGAGGAACACGACCGGGCGGCCGTCCGGCGGGACCTGCACCGCGCCCAGGACCATGCCCTCGCTGGGGAGTTCGCCCGGGACCGCCCGCATCAGGGCGGGGCCCTCCGTGCGCAGGCCGATGCGGTTGCTCGCGGTGGACACCGTGTACGGGTGCGTCGTGAAGGCCCGGACGGCCGCCGCGGTGAACCAGTCGTGGCGCGGGCCCAGCGTCACGCGCAGGACGAGCTCGGCGGGTGGCGCCGGGTGCGGAACGACATCCGCGCGCGCGTGTGCCCTCACCGGCGGCCCCAGGGGCAGTACCGTGCCGTCGGTCAGTGGAGCAGGGCCCAGCCCCGACAGCAGGTCCGTCGAGCGGCTGCCCAGCACCGGTTCCACGGCCACGCCACCGGAGACCGCGAGATAGCTGCGCACTCCGGAGCGGGCGGGCCCGATGTCCAGCAGCGCCCCTCCGGGGACCCACAGGGAGGCTCCCCAGGCCGCCGGGCGCCCGTCCACGGTGACCGCGCAGGGGGCGCCCCCGACGGCCACGGTGACCGTCGAACGCGCCCGTACGGCACACCCGTTGAGCGTGGTCTCCAGGACGGCGGCCTCCGGGACGTTGCCCACAAGCCGGTTGACCAGCGCGGCGGCGGGCGCGTCCAGCGCTCCCGAGCGCGGCACGCCGAGATGGGCGTGGCCGGGCCGCCCCAGGTCCTGGACGGTGGTGAGGGCCCCGGCCCGCACGACGGCGAGAGCACGGTCGGTCATGCGGAGTTCACCGCACTGGTCGTACCTGCCGTGCTCGTCGCGCTCACCGTTCTTGTCGTTCTTGTCGTTCCTGTCTTTTCGACCGGGACGAAACGCACGCGCGTACCCGGTGACAGCAGAGCAGCCGGCACGCGCGCGTGGTCCCACAAAACCGCCTCCGTCGTACCGATCAGCTGCCAGCCGCCGGGGGAGGAGCGCGGGTACACGCCCGTGTACGGTCCCGCCAGGGCGACCGACCCCGGCGGCACGGCCGTCCGCGGCGTCGCCCGGCGCGGCACCTCGCGGGGCAGGCCCGTGAGGTAGCCGAAGCCCGGGGCGAAACCGCAGAAGGCCACCCGGAACTCGGCCGCCGCGTGCATGCGGGCCACCTCGGACTCGGACACGTCCCAGTGCGCGGCGACGTCGGCGAGGTCGGGGCCGTCGTACCGCACGGGGATCTCGACCACGTCCTCCGCGCGCGGGGGCACGGGCGGCACCTCCCAGGAGGCGAGCCGCTCGGCGAGGCGGGACGGGGAGTCCAGACCGTCCAGGAGGACCGTGCGGGCCGCCGGGACGATCTCGGCCACCGCCAGTTCGCCCGCGGCGCGGCGGCGCAGCAGTTCGGCGTGCAGGGCCTGTGCCTCCTCGTCCGTCCCCACCTCGATCAGGAGCGCGCGGTCCCCGGTCGGCAGCGCCCTCATGCGAACGCCTCCACACGGACGCCCGCGGACTCCAGCTCGTCGCGGACCCGGCGGGCGAGCTCCACCGCGCCCGGAGTGTCGCCGTGCAGGCACAGCGAGCGGGCGCGGACCATGACGCGCTCCCCGGAGTGCGAGGTGACCGTCCCGGAGAACGCCAGCCCCACCGACCGCTCGACCACGGCGTCCGCGTCGGAGATCACGGCACCGTCCTGGCCGCGCGGCACCAGCGTGCCCTCGTCGGTGTACGCGCGGTCCGCGAACGCCTCGGTGACCACCGGCAGCCCGGCCTGTTCGGCCAGCTTGAGCAAGCGCGAGGCGGGCAGCCCCAGCATGGGCAGCGCGGCGTCCGCGAGCCGTACGCCCTCGACGACCGCCCCGGCCTGCTCCTCGTCGTGCACGACGCGGTTGTAGAGCGCGCCGTGCGGCTTCACGTACGCCACACGTGCACCCGCCGCACGGGCGAAGACCTCCAACGCACCGATCTGGTAGGCCACTTCGGCCGCCAGTTCGGCGGGCGGCACGTCCATCGCGCGCCGCCCGAAACCGGCCAGGTCCCGGTACGAGACCTGCGCGCCGATCCGTACGCCGCGCCCGGCCGCCAGTTCGCACACCCGCCGCATGGTGGCCGCGTCCCCGGCGTGAAAGCCGCAGGCCACGTTGGCACTGGTGACGACGGACAGGAGCTGTTCGTCGTCGGTGAGCCGCCAGCGGCCGAAGCCCTCGCCGAGATCGGCGTTCAGATCGATCGAGGTCATGGATCCTTCGTGTCTCCTTCTCAGGCCACGTGGTTTCTCAGGCCACGCGGTACTGCTCGTCGCGGGCGTCGGTGACGAACATCTGGCCCGGCGCGTGGGTGATGGCGAACGGCGGGCGGGAGGCCATCACCGCGGCCTGCGGGGTGACTCCACAGGCCCAGAACACCGGGATGTCGTCGGGTTCGGCGTCCACCGGGTCGCCGAAGTCGGGGCGGCCGAGGTCCTCGATGCCCAGGCCCGAGGGATCGCCGCAGTGTACGGGGCTGCCGTGCACCGCGGGGAGCAGTCCGCTCTCCCGCAGGGCGGTCGCCAGGTGCTCCGGCGGCACCGGGCGCATGGACACCACCATCGGGCCGCGCAGCCTCCCCGCCGGCCGACACTGGCGACTGGTCACATACATCGGCACGTTGCGGCCCTGCTCGATATGGCGGATGGGGACGCCCGCCTCGGCCAGCGCCCACTCGAAGGTGAAGCTGCAGCCGATCAGGAACGACACCAGGTCGCCCCGCCAGTGCGCGCGCACGTCCGTCGGCTCGTCCACCAGTTCGCCGTCCTGCCACACCCGGTAGCGCGGCAGATCGGTGCGCAGATCCGCCCCGTCCGCGAGGACAGTGGTCCAGGAGCCGGCCTCCGTGACGTCGAGAACCGGGCAGGGCTTGGGGTTGAGCGTGCAGAACAGCAGCATGTCGTACGCCCAGTCGGCGGGCACCGAGATCAGATTGACCTGCGTGTGGCCCGCCGCGATGCCGGCGGTCGGGCCCGTGAGCCCTTCCCGGAAGCGGGCCCGGGCGCTTTTCGGGCTCCACGCGTGCGCGTGCTCGTCGACGAGGGTCAGGGGTCGGTCCTCCGCCACCGTGACCGTTGCAGAGCGCTCTTCCATGCCGTTCACACGAGTTCCTTCCCACGCGTCTCCGGAAGCCCGAGCAGCGCGATGGCCGCCAGGCCGTAACCGATCGCGCCGAAGACCAGCGCGCCGCCCACACCCCAGCTGTCGGCCAGGAAGCCCACCGTGGTGGGGAAGACGGCGCCCACGGCGCGGCCGGTGTTGTACGTGAAGCCCTGCCCCGTGCCGCGCACGGCCGACGGGTACAGCTCGCTCAGGAACGAGCCGAAGCCGCTGAAGATCGCCGACATGCAGAACCCGAGCGGGAAACCGAGCACCAGGAGCAGGGTGTTGGCGCCGCTGGGGATGTTCGCGTACGCCAGGATGCACAGGGCCGACAGGACCGCGAACAGCCAGATGTTCCGTCGGCGGCCCAGCCGGTCGGTGAGATAGCCACCCGTGAGGTAGCCGATGAAGGCCCCTGAGATCAGGAACGCCAGGTAGCCGCCGGTGCCGACGACGGACAGGTCGCGTTCCGTCTTCAGATACGTGGGCACCCACGTGGCCAGCGTGTAGTAGCCGCCCTGGACACCGGTGGACAGCAGTACGGCGAAGACCGTGGTGCGCAGCAGGCCCGGACCGTCCGCCGTGCCCGGCTTGAAGATCGCCGCGAACGAGCCCTTCTCACTGCTCCTCTCGCGCGCGGCCTTCGCCTCGGGAGCGTCCTTGACCTGGCGCCGCACCCAGACGACGAGCAGCGCGGGCAGCGCTCCGGTCCAGAACATCACGCGCCAGGCGATGTCGTCGTCCAGGAACTGGAAGACCAGCGTGTACACGATCACGGCGAGGCCCCAGCCGATGGCCCAGGAACTCTGGATCGCGCCGAGCGTGCGCCCCCGGTGCCTGGCGCTCGCGTACTCGGCGACCAGGATCGCGCCGACCGCCCACTCGCCGCCGAAGCCGAGCCCCTGGAGGGCCCGGAAGACCAGCAACGTCTCGTAGTTGGGTGCGAAGCCGCAGGCCACCGTGAACACCGCGTAGGTGGCCACGGTGATCATCAGCGCCTTCACACGGCCGATCCGGTCCGCGAGCACCCCCGCGGCCGCCCCGCCGATCGCCGAGACGACCAGGGTGACCGTGGTGAACAGGCCCGTCTGGCCGCTGTCCAGACCGAAGTAGGCCGCGAGCGCCACCATGCTCAGCGGCAGCGTGAAGTAGTCGTACGAGTCGAGGGCATAGCCGCCGAACGCGCCCGCGAAGGCACGCCGGCCACGCGGGCCGAGCGCCCGCAGCCACGCGAACGCGCCGTCATCGGCGCCGGTCTCACCCGCTTTCGGGTGGGTGTCGCCCGTCAGGGACTGAGGGGGAGGAGTCGTGCTCATGGGCACCTCGCAATGAGGGACGGAGGGTGCGTGAGGAGTCGTGCCGTGCCGTGCGGGAGCGATGGGCGCCGTAGCGGTGCGTTCGGCGCCCATCGAGGTGCGTTCCCAGCAAGGTAGAGGATCGTTGAACGATCCCTCAATACCCGTGTTGTTTCGTTCATGTATCTGCGATTGAATCCGGGACATGGCAGAACTGACGGGACTGGCCGACGACCGTGCGCTGTTGGGCCGTACCAGCACCGCCGAGCGGGTTTCGGACATCCTCCGGAGCCGTATAGCCGAGGGGTTCTTCCCGCCCGGGACGCGGCTGTCCGAGGACGGCATCGGCGGCGCGCTCGGGGTCTCCCGCAACACGCTCCGCGAGGCGTTCCGCCTGCTCACCCACGAACGGCTGCTGGTGCACGAGCTCAACCGCGGCGTCTTCGTCCGGGTCCTGACCGTCGAGGACGTCGAGGACATCTACCGCGTCCGGAGCATCGTCGAGTGCGCCGTCGTCCGCGGTCTCGGCGCACCGCCGTACGCCGTGGAGGGGCCGGCCAACGCCGTCGCGGACGGGCAGAGGGCGGCGCACGAGGGTGACTGGAAAGGGGTGTCCACCGCCAACATCCACTTCCACCGGGAGCTGGTCGCCCTCGCCGGCAGCGAACGCACCGACGAACTCATGCGCAGCGTCTTCGCCGAACTCCGGCTGGCCTTCCACGTGGTGGACGACCCGCGCCGCCTCCACGAGCCGTACCTGGCGCGTAACAGGCAGATCCTCCAGACCCTCCAGGCGGGTGAGCGCGACGAGGCCGAAAAGCTCCTCGCGGTGTATCTCGACGACTCACGCAAGGGGCTGGTCGAGGTGTACGGGCGGAGGGTGGCGGACGGAGCGCAGGGGATCGGATGAACGTGGGGGCGTGCCGGAAAGAGGCGCGACGAACTGCGCGATTGACCGCCGACGGCCCGCACCCTGACGACAAACCCGCAGTTCCCCGGCTTTCCCAGCAGAGCGTTTCCGTTGTTGTCAGACCCAGGACCTAGTCTGTGCACCGTGACTTCGCCTGCATCGACGGACCGTGTTCCGCCCCAGCTCAGCGCGGGGCCGCGCCCCGCTCCGGGCCCGGCCGCCGACGAGGGACTGGCGCGGCGGCTGCGCGCGCTCGCCTGCACCGCGCCGCTGCACGACCTCGACGCCCGCAAGGCCGGCCTCGCCGGTGAGTACTCGGTGTACGGCATGGCGGAGGTCGCCCTCGCCGCCATCGACCTGGTCACGCTGAACATGGACTTCGACACGGGCGCGGACCACGACCAGATCGTCGCCCGCCTCATCCCGCGCATCGCCGCCCAGGCCCCGCAGCGCCCCGTCACCGAGCACGAGCGCGTCGCCCGCTGGGTCCTGGAGAACCTGATCAACGTGGGCAGCGTGGACCGCGGCTTCCGGGCCGTCTACGGCACGTTCGCACCCGACGGCACGTATGTGCGCCGTGACTACGACTTCAAGCTGATCGAGGAGGTCCCCGGCTACGGGGGCGGTGTCTACCTCCGCACCACCGACGAAGCCGTCAACGTCCTCGTGGGCGCCCTCGACACCGACGTCACCAGCGCGCAGATCGCCGCCGAGGTCAAGCTGGAGGTCCTGATCAACCGCGGCCGCCTCGCCGACGCCCAGCTCGCCGCCGAGCAGGCCCGCTACCGGACCGTGCAGTACTCGGAGACCCTGCGCAGGGCACTGGACGCCACACGGCGCAACGTACGCGCGGTGGACTGGCTCCAGACCGTCCCGGACATGATCGCCGAGGCCCTCGACCACGTCGCCGACCGCTACCGCCACGAGAACGCGATCCTCACCAACATCCGCAAGGCCCGCGACGAGACCGAGGACCCCGAGCACAAGCGGCGCGCCGCCGAGCTCGTCGACATCGTGAAGGACTGCATCCGCCGTCATACGCAGCTGCAGTCCCGCTTGCTGGAAGCCGGCCCCCTCTTCCGCGCCGAACAGGACCGGCAGGCCTTCGCCACACCCCTGACCACGTCGGGGATAGACCTGTACGGGCACCTGGTCGCACCCGTCCTCCCGCTCCCGCTCGAGCAGGCGGTCCGCGTCACGGACGCGTTCTTCGCGCGCGGCACGGGATTCCGTACGCGGGCCTCCGTGCGCCTCACGGACCTCGTCGATCTGTTGCTGACCCCGCCGGTGGAGCGGGAGCACCTCGGTGCGGAGATGCCCGAGCCCGACCTCATCGCCACGCCGGACGACAGCCGGTTCAGCGAGGAGCAACTGGCTGCCGCCATGGAACTGCTCGACCTGCCCGCGGATGCGCCCCGGCGGCTGTCCGGGCTCCTGCTGGACGCGCGCCGCCAGGATCCCGAACTGCCCTATCTGGTCGCTCTGCTGGCCGTGCACGCGGCCAGCCCGCCGGTCGGTACCGCGTACCGGCAGGGCGAGGAGAAGCTGCTGTTCGCCGTGGACGACGGGACCGAGTTGGACGATCCGGAGTTCGGGGGTGCGGATCTGATCGTGGGGACGGCTCTGCTGGACGCGGTGGGGATGGCGGCGGACAGGACGGAGGCAGCGTGAACGCTCCGCTGAGAGGGCCGGGGTGGTGCGGGATGTCCTCTGGCCGCGGGTTGACCGTGGTCGCTCGTGCCCACGCGGCGGAGCCGCCTGTGTCACAGCCACGCGCCCCCTTGGGGGCGCGTGCCCTCGCCCTCGTATGTCAGGTACTTGAGACCAAGGAGCCCCAACCGTGACCGAGCACGTCGAGTGGAGTGAGCCGGAAGCCGTCGCCGCTCCGGCGACCGCCGCCGTCACCCCCGCCGACGCCGCCGACGCGGCCCGGCTCGTGGCGTTCGGGTTGCAGCCGAAGCTCCAGCCCGCCCGTGACCAGCAGTACGGAGAGCTGCTGCGGCGGTACCGGGAGGACCCGCCGTTCGCCCGGCTCGCCGACGCCGTGGCCGCCGGCCTGGGGCTGGTCGTCCTGGAGGTGTCCCCGCGCGCGGGGATGGCCGTCACCGCGGCCGAGGACTCCGTGTTCGCCGTGCGCATGGGGGACTACGCGCGCCGGACGTCGGCCGACGCGGGGGATCGCTTCCTGCACGGGCTGGCCCATCTCGCCGTAGCCACCCTGGCGTTCCCGCGTCCGGAGGATCTGGCCGACGACGGGTACATCGGACGCATTTCGGTCAACGGCGTCGACGCGTTCGTAAGACAGGCCTGCCGGCGGCTGGAGGAGCGGGCCGAGGAACAGGGGGAGAACACCGACCCCGCCACGGACGCGCCGGGGCTGGAGGCGGCCTGGCGGATCTGGGTCAGACGCAGCGCCACCGGGGCGACCAAGGACGCACGCAGACTGGCGGGTTCGACCACCGGCATCATCGGCAAGGCGGTGGCGTTCCTCACCGACTCCGGGTTCCTGCAGCGGACCGGCGACGACAACGGCGGGACGTACCGGACGACCGCCCGCTACCAGCTCCAGGTGCGCGACATGGCGGGCAGCGCCGCCATGGCCGAGCTGCTGGAGCTGGGCGTCGTCCCGGTGACCGACGGCACGGCCACACTGCTGCCAGCCGAGGACACCGACGACCTGGAGCTGGTGGCCGACGCCGGGCTGCCGTTCCACTCCTGACCTCACGAACCACCGTTACGACTGCGAGAGTTCCACCGCCATGTACGAGCTGTCCCGGGTCCGCCTCTACTCCATCGGGCCTGCCGGTGCGCGCTACGCCGACACCGTGCTGGACCTGCGGGGTGTGGGCCGGCCCGTGCCCGACCCAGCGCCCCAGCAGGCGGAGTTCTTCGAGGAGGAGCCCACCGGGCCGCCGCGCCGTCCGGCGCCCGCGGGGGTGCTCTTCCTGGAGAACGGCGGCGGCAAGTCGGTGCTCCTCAAACTGATCTTCTCGGTGATGCTGCCGGGCCACCGGAACACGCTCGGTGGCGCCAGCTCGGGTGTGCTGCGCAAGTTCCTGCTCGCAGACGACTGCGGGCACGTCGCCCTGGAGTGGCAGCACACGCTGACCGGTGAGTGTGTCGTGGTCGGCAAGGTGAGCGAGTGGCGGGGGCGGCAGGTCTCCAGCGATCCGCGGAAGTTCGCCGAAGCCTGGTACTCCTTCCGGCCAGGTCCCGGACTCAGCCTGGACAACCTGCCCGTCGCCGAGTCCACTGCTGTACGGCCGCCCGTCGAGGGGCAGTCGGGTGCGAAGGGCCGGCGCCGGACCATGAAGGGCTTCCGGGACGCCCTCATGGAGGCGGCCAAGGCGTACCCGCATCTCGAGGCGCACTGGGAGGAGATCCACGACCGCTGGAACGAGCACCTGACGGAGCTCGGTCTCGACCCCGAACTCTTCCGGTACCAGCGGGAGATGAACGCCGACGAGGGCGAGGCCGCCGGCCTCTTCGCGGTCAAGAAGGACTCCGACTTCACCGACCTGCTGCTGCGGGCCGTGACCGACACCCGCGACACCGACGGGCTCGCGGACCTGGTCGGCGGCTTCGGCAACAAGCTGGGCCGGCGGGCCGAGCTGATCGCCGAGCGGGACTTCACGGCGGGGTCCGTCGACCTGCTCGGCCGGATCGTGGACGCGGCCGGGGAGAGGTCACGCGCGCGGGACATCCACGCCGCCGCCGAGCGACGGACCCGGACGCTGGCGCGGCGCCTGTCCGCACGGGCCGCCCGGGAGCGCGTGAGGGGCGCCGACCTCGCCCAGCGGGTCGCCGCCGCCGCGCACGCGGTCACGCATGCCGAGGGCGCCCGCGAGCGCAGCGTCCTGATCGCGGCCGAACTCGCCTACCGGCACGCCTCGTTGGCACTCGCCGTCGCCGAGAAGGCCGCGGCGGCGCAGAAGCGCGAGCTCGCCGACGCCCGTACCCTCCACTCCGCCTGGCAGGCCGCCGAGGCCGTGCTGCGCCACCGCGCGGCCGCCGACCGGGTCGCGCGCGTGGCCGCCGCGATCCAGGAGGCCGAGCGGGACGCGGCCCCGGCGCTCGCCGCCCGCGCCAAGGCCGCCGTCGACCTCGTACGCGCCCTGCACGGCGCCGCCGAGAGCGCCGAGACCCTGGCCAACGAAGGGGAGGAGCGGTCCGCCGCGCTCCAGGAGGTCAGCGAGGCCGCGTACCGCGACTCGACCGCGGCCGCCACCGAGGCCCAGCGCGCCCGCAGTGAGGCCGGGCACCTGCGGCAGCGGCTCACCGAGGTCGAGCAGGAGACCGCCGAGGCCGTACGCGCGGGCTGGCTCGACGACAGCGCGCCGGACGCTGATCCCGCGCGGGCCGCGCTCGCCGCGAGCGACGCCGAGAAGACGGCTGTCGCCGCCTGGGACACCGCGCGCGAGGCGTCCCGCCGCGCCTCCGAGCGCGCCCGGGAAGCGGCCGCCACCGAGTCGCGGGCCGAGCTGACCGCGGCCCGTGCCGCGGACGCGGCGACGGCCGCGGAGCGCGCGTACGACGCGGAGCGCCGCACCGCCGAGGCGCTCGCGGGGGAGGAACGGCTGGCGGAACTGTTGGGTCTCGGAGGCGGAAAGGGCGTGCGCAAGCCGGTACCCCGGCCGCGGCGCGACGACGCGACGACCGTGGATCCCACGGGCACCGAGTCCCGCGCCACCGGCGAAGGTCCGCTCACCCCCGAGGAGCTGGACCGCTGCGCCGACGACCTCCGCGAACTCCTCGACGAGAACGTCGCCTCCGCCGAGCGCCACCTCTTCGAGCTGCGGACCGCCGCCGCCGACGACGCCCGGATCCTGGGTGCCCTCGGCGACGGCGGGCTGCTGCCGCCGGGCCCGGACGTGCTGGCCACCGTCGAGTTCCTCGGCGAGCACGGCATCCCCGCGCTGCCCGGCTGGCGTTACCTCGCCCAGGCCGTCGATCCCACCGATCACGCGCGCGTGCTGGCCGCGCGGCCGGAGCTCGTCGACGGTGTGATCATCACCGACCCGGACTCACACGCCCGGGCCCGTGCGGCGCTCTCCGACGCGGCCCTGCTGCCGAGGTCGGCCGTGGCCGTGGGTACGGCCGCCGCGCTGCTCGCGCCGACCCCGGCGCTCGACGACGAGCCCAGCGGTGTCTTCAGTGTCTTCGATGTATTCCTCGTCCCGCCGAACCCGGCCATGCACGACGAGCACGCCGCCGACGAGGAGCGGCAGGCACTGCGCGCGCGGGCGACGGAGCGGGACGAGGAGATCCGCACCCTCGCGGCACGGCTCGGCAAGGACCGGGAACTGGCGGCACGGCTCGCCTCCTGGCGCACGGGATGCCCGGCCGGACGGCTCACCGAGCTCGCCACGGCCGCCGGGGACACGCGAGTGTTCGCCGAGGAGTCCGAGGCAGAGCTCGCCGAGGCGCGCACCGTGCGAGCCGAGGCCGAGGAAGCCGCCGCCGAGGCCGCCCAGGTGCGCGACGAGCGGCAGGAAGCCGCGCAGAAGGCCCGGCGCTCCGCCGACGCCCTCGCCGGACTCGCCTACCGGCTGCGCGAGCGCTCCGGCTGGCAGGTCAAGGTGCGCGAACTCGCCGACGAGGCCACCGAGTCGGAGACCCGCGCCCAGGTCTGCCTGGAGCGCGCCCGCGCCGCCGACGAGGACCGCCGCGCCGCCCAGCGCGGCGCCGACGACGCCCGCCGTACGGCGCGCGCCCTACGCGCCGAGCGCGCCGAGATCGCGGGTGCCCCCGACGACGTACCGGACGACGGCACGGGCGCGCCGGAGGCGTCCCTGCCCGCCCTGCGCGAGGCGTACCGCGCCGCTTCCCAGGTGTACGAGAAGGTCGGCGTCGGCGCCGATCTACGGGCCGAGCAGGCCCGGGCGGAGAGCGACGAGAGCGCCGCGCGCACCGAGCTCGACCGGCTCAGCAACAAGGTCCGCAACCGCGCCGAGCAACTCCTTCAGTCACCCGACGGTTCCGACGGGCCCTCCCGGCAGGCCGCCGCCGCACGCGCGGAGGAGCTCGTGCAGCTCCTGGAGACCCGCATGTCCACCGCGAGCGAGCAACTCGGCCGGCTGCGCGGCGAGGCCGAGCGGCACGCGCCCGAGGACGGCGAGGCACACACCGAGCCGCCCGAGGAGCTGGTCCCGCGCGACGCGGACCACGCCCAGGCCCTGCTGCGCACCGCCACCGCCGAACTCGCCTCCCACACCGAGGCCTTGGCGCAGGCCCGCGAGGCCCACGCCGAACTGCTCGACGCCCACCGCGCCGCCGAGGACGCGGCCGGCGGCTTCGACGAGACGGCCGCTCTGCTCCGCGACCTCCTCCGTGAGCATGCGAGCGACGAGGAGCAGGAGCAGCCCGAGCCGTACCCCGGCGGCCCCGAAGAGGCTCGCAGGGCCGCGGCCGAAGCCCGGCGCTCGCTGCGCGGCTGCGCCGCCGATCTGTCCGCCGCCGAGGCCGCCGTGCGCGAGGCCGGCGACATCCTCGTACGGCATGCCAACTCCACGCGCTACGAGCAGGTCCGTACGCCCGCCCGCCAGCAGATCCGTGAGCTGCCCGCGTCCGCGCTGCCCGAGCACGCGCAGAAGTGGGCGGACGCCTTCGCGCCCCGGCTCCGGGTCCTCACGGACGAGCTGGAGCAGCTGGAGCGCAACCGGGACTCGATCGTGGACCGGTTGCGGGGTCTGGTGGAGTCGGCCCTGGCCACCCTGCGGTCCGCCCAGCGGCTGTCCCGGCTGCCCGAAGGGCTCGGCGAATGGTCGGGACAGGAGTTCCTGCGCATCCGCTTCGAGGAGCCCGACCAGGCCACCCTCACCGAACGGCTCGGCGAGGTCATCGACGAGGCCACCCGCGCCGCCGTCAAGAAGAACTCCGACCTGCGCCGCGACGGTATGTCCCTGCTGCTCAGAGGGGTCGGTGCGGCCCTCCAGCCCAAGGGCGTCGCCGTCGAGATCCTCAAGCCGGACGCCGTGCTGCGCGCCGAGCGCGTGCCCGTAGGCCAGATGGGAGATGTGTTCTCGGGCGGCCAGCTGCTCACGGCCGCCATCGCCCTGTACTGCACGATGGCCGCGCTGCGCAGCAATGACCGGGGCCGGGACAAGCACCGGCACGCGGGCACGCTGTTCCTGGACAACCCGATCGGGCGGGCGAACGCGACATATCTGCTGGAGCTCCAGCGGGCGGTGTCGGACGCGCTGGGTGTCCAGCTCCTCTACACCACCGGGCTGTTCGACACGACCGCGCTCGCCGAGTTCCCGCTGGTCATCCGTCTCCGCAACGACGCCGACCTGCGAGCCGGCCTCAAGTACATCCGGGTGGAGGAACACCTCCGCCCGGGACTGCCGGAGCAGCCCCGGGCAGGAGAGGCGGCACACAGCGAGATCACGGCGACGAGGATGTACAAACGACCGGCCGGCGCCCCGTGATCCACGCCGGCCTCAGGCGTCGGCTTTCAGCAGATCCGCGCACTTCTCGCCGATCATCATCGTCGTGATGCACGGATTGACCGTGACGAGATCCGGCATCACCGACCCGTCCGCGACCCGCAGACCCTCGACCCCCTTGACCCGCAGCCGCGCATCGAGCGGGGCCGAGGCGTCGTCGTCCGCACCCATCTTCACGGTGCAGGACGGGTGGTAGACGGTGTTGTGGGTCTTGTGGATGTAGTCGAGCAGCTCCTGGTCGGTCCGCACGTCCGGCCCGGGAGCCAGTTCGGCGCCCGCCCAGCCGCTCAGCGCGGGCTGCCCGGCGATGCGACGCGCCAGACGAAGCCCGTATGTCAGCACCCGCGCATCGTGCTCGTGAGTGAAGTACCGCGGGTCGACCCTCGGCTTGTCCCGGTAGTCGCGGGTACGCAACCGCACCGTCCCCCTCGACTGCGCGCGCGTGACGTTCGGCGTGAGGCAGAACGCGTTCTCCGAGGTCGGGTAGCCGTGCCGTGCGGTGTTCATGTCGAACGGCACCGAGCCGTAGTGGAACATCAGGTCGGGCCGGTCGAGGCCCGGTTCGGTGTCGTAGAAGATGCCCGCCTCCCACCACTGGCTGGAGGTGGTGGTCATCGGCCGGCGGGCTTCCCACATGATCACCCCCTCGGGGTGGTCCTGGAGGTTCTCGCCGACGCCCGCGGAGTCCACGACGACCTCGACACCCACCTCGCGCAGGTGCTCGGCGGGACCGACGCCCGACAGCATCAGTAGCTTCGGGGTGTCGATCGCGCCGCAGGAGACGATGACCTCGCGCCGCGCCCGTACCGTCCGGGTGTGGATCAGGTCCGGGTCCAGGTACTCGGCGCCCACGCACCGGCGGCCCTGAAGCACCAGCTTCTTGGCGCGCACCCCGGTCCGTACGTCCAGGTTGGGCCGCTTGTCCATGACCGGGTGGAGGTACGCCACCGAGGAGGACTGGCGGATGTTGTTCTCGTCGGAGTTGATCTGGAACCAGTTGGCGCCCCGAATCACGGTCCGTCCGGTGTTGAGCGCCGTGGTCGGGATGCCGGCCTGGGCGCATGCCTTCAGCAGGGCGGTGCCGCACGGATCGTCGCCCTTCAGGGTGCGCAGCTTCACCGGGCCCGTACGGCCGTGGTGTTCGCCGGGCGCGTCGTTGTTCTCCAGCCGCCGGTAGAGCGGGAAGAGGTCGGCGGCGCTCCAGCCCGTACAGCCCGCCGCCGCCCAGTCGTCCAGGTCCTCGGCGGGTGCCCAGAAGGCGATGCAGGAGTTGTGGGAGGAGCAGCCGCCGAGCACCTTGGCGCGGGCGTGCCGCATGAAGCTGTTGCCGCTGGCCTGTGGCTCGACCGGGTAGTCCCAGTCGTAGCCGGACTCCAGCAGGCCCATCCAGCGGTCCAGTCTGAGGATGGCGTCGTCGCCGACGTCGCTGGGCCCCGCCTCCAGGACGCACACGGTGACGGACGGGTCCTCGGAGAGCCGGGCCGCGACCACGTTGCCCGCGGTGCCGCCGCCGACCACGACGTAGTCGAATTCGTCTGCCTGCATGGGGAGTCGACCTCCTTGAGTAGCCCTGCCATCACTCGGGCGCCGGCGAGGCGGCGGGCGGGACGGCGGGGGCCACGTCGCCCTGAAGCCGGTGCTCCGCCAGCACGCCCGTCCTGTGCCGCTGCACGAACCAGTAGTAGGCGAAGCCGCCGCCCGCGATGATCGCGACGAACAGGACCGCACCCCATCGCAGGTACCAGTGGAACGGGGCGGTCGCGTTGTAGACCGAGGCCCGGGGCCAGATCAGGTTGAGCGTCATGGCCGCCCCCCACACCACTGCCAGGACGTTGACGAGCACACCCCAGCGGCCCAGCGAGAACCGGCCGTCGCCCGCCGGCTGCCACGTCCCGCGCAGCCGGGCCAGCAGCATCGGCACGGTGACGCCCAGGTAGGCGAGGTAGATCATGATGATGCCGATGCTGGTGACGACCGTGAAGATCTGCGGCTGGCGGATGTTGACCACGAGGATCGCCAGCGCCAGGAGCCCGATGATCACGGTCGGCAGCACCGGCGTCTGGAAGCGCGGGTGGCACTTGGCCAGCCGTGAGGACGCGGGCAGGTTGTTGTCGCGGGCCATGGCGAACGCCAGCCGGACAGCGGCCGTGTGGACGGCCAGGGCGCAGACCGTGACCGCGATCAGCACGCACCACAGCATCGCCTTGCCGGCCGTCGGACCGAGCACGTCGAGCACGACGTACTGCAGGCCGTCCGTGGACAGCTTCTCGCCCTTCAGGCTGGAGACGCTCATCAGCGCCAGCAGCAGGATCAGCCCGCCGAGGACGAAGGAGGCGACGATGGCCCGGATGATCGCGCGCGGTGCGTTGCGGGTCGGGTCCAGGGACTCCTCGCCGAGCGAGGCGGCGGTGTCGAAGCCGTACATGACGTACGCGGAAGCGAGCGAGGCCACGAGGAACGCGCCCAGGTATCCGGCGCCGTAACCCGCCCCGGTGCCGTTCGTCTCCATGACCACCTGCGGACCGCGCGTGATGTGCACCGCGAACAGCACGATCAGGACGATGGTGGCGATGAGCTCGATGAAGACGCCCGCCGTGTTGATGGTGGCCATCAACTTGACGCCGAAGGCGTTCACCAGCGTGGTGAACAGGATCAGCACGGCGGCCAGGATCACCGCGTTCGTCGCGACGTCGTACGTGCCGGTGCCGTCCCCGACGATCTGGAACACGTCGGAGATCTGCGGCAGCGTCAGCTGGTAGGCGAGCGCCACGGCCGAGATGGACACGATCGAGGCGATCAGCATCATCCAGCCCGCGAGCCAGCCCAGGTGCGGGTTGCCTATTTTCTTCGACCAGTTGTAGACGGAGCCCGCCACCGGGTAGCGGGCGGCCAGCTCGGCAAAGCAGAGCGCGACCATGAACTGGCCGGCGAAGACCATCGGCCAGGACCACCAGTAGGCGGGGCCACCGCTGCCGTAGCCGAAGTAGAAGAGCTGGAAGGTGCCGGTCAGGATGGAGATGTAGCTGATGCCGGCGGCGAAGGTGTGGAAGTTGCCGAGGGTGCGCTTCAGTTCGGGCCGGTAACCGAACTCGGCGAGTTCGGCGTCGTCCTGGCCCCGTGGGCCTCTTGGGTGATCGGTTGTCGTCATGAGCTGACTCCTGGAGGAGGGAGGGGGAGCGGCTCGTGCGGGCGCCGTGATCAATGAAGGGGTTCTACGCGGGGCTCCTGGTGGTGCGCGAGGCCAATGGGCGGATTGTTACGAAGAGTTGAGCGAACATCGGGCGAACCAACCCTGCGGCGAGGGGTCGGTGTTCCGCCAGATGTGCTTCGCCTCGCGGTACTCGGCGAGCCCCGACGGCCCCAGTTCGCGACCGAAGCCGGACTGCTTGAACCCACCCCACTCGGCCTGCGGGACGTACGGGCGGTAGTCGTTGATCCAGATCGCGCCGATCCGCAGCCGGGCCACCACCCGCTGTGCCTTCGCCTCGTCGGTGGTCCAGACGGCGCCCGCGAGACCGTAGACGGTGGCGTTGGCCAGCCGCACCGCCTCCCCTCCGGACGCGCGCCCCCGCACCGCAGGACCGCGCCCTCCTCCAGGCCCCTGGCGACGTACGCCTCGACCTTCGCGCGGTGCTCCGCTGAGATCAGCGGCCCGGTCTGTGCCCGCTCGTCGAACGGCCGCCGAGCCGGATCTCCCTGGTCCGGCGTACGACCTCGTCGACGACAGCGACAAGCGACCCGCCGGCGGGACAGCGGATCTCCCGGGTGCGCCCATCGAGAGCGCCCACCCGGCTGCCGTCAATGAACAGGTCCGGCACCGCCGCCTCCCAGCCTCCGGATCAGCCACTCGTGGAAGATCCCGATGTGGTGCTCGCTGGGCACCAGCACACCGCCCTTCCGGTACGCACGGGACGCCATGGCGGGCTGCGTCCGTTCGCACGCCGCGAAGTCCTGGGCGTTGACCCGGTGGAACAGTTCCACCGATTTCGTCACATCCGCACCGGACTCGACGACCTCCGGCGCGTACAGCCAGTCGCACTCGACGACCGTGCGGTCCTCGGCCATCGGGAACATGCGGTGCAGGATGACGTGGTCCGGGACGAGGTTGATGAAGACCGCCGGCTTCACCGTGATCGCGTAGTAGCGGCGGTCCTGATCCTCGGCGACGGCGGGCAGCTTCGCGAAGCCCTCGCTGCCGTCGACCGTGAAGCCCTGGATGTCCTCGCCGAACTCGGCGCCGTGGCCCACGTAGTACTGGGCCGCGTACCCTTCGGCGAACTCCGGGAGGACATCGGTGAGTTCGGGGTGGATCGTCGCGCAGTGGTAGCACTCCATGAAGTTCTCGACGATCAGCTTCCAGTTCGCCTTCACGTCGTAGACGATGCGCTTGCCGAGGGCGAGGTTCTCGGTGCCGTAGTGCTCGATGGCCGCCGCGTCGCCGAGCCGCTCCACGGCCGCGCCCGTCACCGTCTCCTCGAAGGAGGGCGGCTCGTCGGCCAGGCACACCCAGGCGTAGCCGAGCCACTCCCGCAGCGTGACCTTGACCAGGCCGTACTCGACCCGGTCCACGTCCGGCATCCTGACCAGGTTCGGGGCGGCCACCAGCTTGCCGTCGAGGTCGTACGTCCAGGCGTGGTACGGGCACTGGAGGGTGCGCCGGACCTCGCCGGCCTCCTCCACGCACAGCCGGGCCCCGCGGTGGCGGCAGATGTTCAGGAAGGCGCGCAGTTCGCCCGTGCGGGAGCGGGTGATCAGGACGTTCTCCCGGCCGACCTGCACGGTCCGGAAGGCTCCCGGCCCGGCGAGGTCCGCGGAGCGGATCGCACAGAACCACATCGACTCGAAGAGACGTTCCTGCTCCTGCCGGAAGATCTCCGGGTCGGTGTAGTAGTGACCCGGCAGCGTCGCGATCAGGCTCGCCGGGAGCTGGTGCGGGACGGCCGGAATCGCGGTGGTGACCGGGCTCTCGGTGGTGACCGGGCTCTGGGCTGCGACCGGGGTCCCGGGGACGAGAGGGCTCTCGGGGGCGGGGGTCGTCGTCACGTGCGTACTCCTCAGGCGGGCGCGGCGGCGAGGCGGGTGGGGTCGAACAGGCCGATCGGGTGGGCGGTGGCGCCGGTCAGGGCGAGATCGGCGACGATCTCCCCGACCACGGGCACGAACTTGAAGCCGTGCCCGGAGAACCCGCACGCCACGGTCACCGACTCCGGGTGCGCCGGGTGGCTGGAGATGACGAAGTGCTCGTCGGGGGTGTTGGAGTACATGCAGGTGGCGGCCTTGAGGAAGGCGCCGGGCAGGTCCGGGATGCAGCGCGACATATGGTCCGCCATGGCCCGGACCTCGTGGTCGTGGACCGTCCGGTCGATGGTCTCGGGAGTGGTGACCTGCCCCTTGCGGAAGAAGGCGACCTTGGCGCCGAGGTCGGGCCCGTCGATGGACGGGAAGCCGTAGACCTGGACTCCCTCCGCGTCCTCCCAGATGTAGACGGGGTGGTTCTCGGGCACGAACGGGCCGACACCGCCCCGTGGCTGGAACCAGTACATGACCTGCCGCTCGATCGTGAACGGCACCCCGAGATCGGTGAGCAGCCGCGGCGCCCACGCTCCCGGGCAGATCACCAACTGGCCGGCCGTGTACGTGTCCTCGGCGGTGTGGACGCGCACACCGTCCCGGTACGGTTCCCAGCGGACCATGGGCTCCTCGAAGTGCAGGTCGGCGCCCTGCCGGGTGGCGAGCTGGAGGTGGGCTGCGACCATGTTCTCGGGGCGGACCAGGCCGGCTTTCTTCTCGTAGAGCGCGACCTCGTCGTCCTGGGGCGTGAGCGTCGGGAAGCGGCGGCGGATCTCGGCCGCGTCCAGCATCTCGTGCGGCAGGTCCCACTGCTGCGCGGAGCGCACGGAGCCGGAGACGGTACGGGAGTCCGGGCGCCCGACCATCACGCCACCGCACAGGACGGCGATGTCCCGGCCGGTCGCACGCTCGACCTCCTCGTACAGCTCGTACGCGCGCAGCAGCAGCGGGACGTACGCAGGGTCCTCGAAGTAGGACTGCCGGGTGACCCGTGAACCGCCGTGGCTGGAGCCGCGGTTGTGCACCGGGCCGAACTTCTCCAGGCCGAGCACGCGGGCACCGCGCGCCGACAGATGGTGGGCGGCGGCACTGCCCATGCCGCCGAGACCGACCACGATCACGTCGTAACTGGGGGACATCAGGGGCCTCCTACCGGCGGATCCGGGTCATCTTCGGGTCGAAGAGGGGCTCTTCGGCGACGGTCGCGGGGACCTTCTCACCGAAGTACTCGATGTGCACGGCCGTCCCGGTGGCGAGCGGGGGCAGCCAGGCGTACGCGATGCAGCGGCCCAGCGTGTAGCCGTACGACGCGCTGGTGACATGTCCGACGGGGGCGCCGTCCACGTGGACGGGCTCCTTGCCGAGGACGACGGAGGCGGGGTCGTCGAGGAGGAGCGGGGTGAGCCTGCGGGTCGCGTCGGGCAGGTCCCGCAGCGCCTCCTGCCCCACGAAGCCGTCCTTGTCCATGCGGACGGCGAAACCGAGGCCCGCCTCGAACGGGTGGTGCTCGTCGGTCATGTCGACGCCCCAGGCGCGGTAACCCTTCTCCAGCCGCAGGGAGTTGAAGGCCGAACGTCCCGCCGCGACCACGCCGTGCTCCCGGCCAGCCTCCCAGAGCGTGTCCCACAGGCGCAGGCCCAGGTCGGCGCTGGTGTACAGCTCCCAGCCGAGCTCGCCGACGTAGCTCAGGCGCATCGCGGTGACCGGGACATGCCCGATGTATGCCTCCTTCGCGCGGAAGTAGCCGAAGCCCTCATGGGAGAAGTCGTCGCGGGTCAGCGGCTGCACGAGTTCCCGGGCGAGCGGTCCCCAGACGCCGATGCAGCAGGTGCCGGAGGTGATGTCCTTCAGGTACACGTCCTCGGGGGCGTGCCGGAGTAGCCAGTCGAGGTCGGCGGGGGAGTTGGCGCCCACCTGGAAGCGGTTCGGGGCCAGCCGGGCCACGGTCAGGTCGGAGCGCACGCCACCCGTCTCGTCCAGGAGCAGGGTGTAGGTGACGGCGCCGGGCTTCTTGCGGAGGTTGTTGCTGGTCATGCGGTCGAGGAAGGCGAGGGCACCCGGGCCGGTGACCTCCAGGCGGCGCAGCGGCGTCATGTCGTACAGCGCGACCTTCTCGCGTGTGGCCTTCGCCTCGGCCGCCGCGATCGGTGACCAGTAGCGGGCCGACCAGGCGTCCCGTTCGGGGAGCCCTTCAGCTGCGTCCACGAGCGGGGCGTTCGCCTCGTACCAGTGCGGGCGCTCCCAGCCGCCGCTCTCCAGGAAGAAGGCGCCGAGCTCCTGCTGCCGGGCGTGAAAGGGGCTGACGCGCAGCGGGCGCGGGTCCTCCATCGGCTGGAGGGGGTGCAGGACGTCGTACACCTCGACGAACTGCCGGCAGCCGCGCTCGCGGACGTACGACGGTGAGCGCTGGGCGTCCTCGAAGCGGGTGAGGTCGCATTCGTGCAGGTCGATGGAGGGGCGGCCGTCGACCATCCATTCGGCCACGGCCCTGGCGACCCCGGCGGAGTGGGTGACCCACACGGCCTCGGCCAGCCAGAAGCCCCTCAGCGTCCGGGACTCGCCGAGGACCGGCATGCCGTCCGGGGTGAAGGAGAAGACACCGTTGAAGCCCTCCTCGACCCCGGCCCCGCGCAGGGCCGGCATCAGCCGGCGGCAGTCGTCCCAGCTGGGAGCCCAGTCGTCCTCGGTGAAGGGGAACGAGGAGGGCATGTCCATGCTCTGGGTCCTGGCCTCGTCATAGGCGAGGACCGCGAACGGGTCGACGGGGAGGGGTTGGTGGGCGTAGGAGCCGATGCCGATACGGTCGTGGTGCTCACGGAAGTACAGGTCGCGGTCCTGGAAGCGGAGGATCGGATTCGAGGCTTCGGCCGTGGTCCCGGCCAACTCGGGGAGCGGCTGGGTCTTCGCGTACTGGTGCGCGAGCGGCTGGAGGGGTACGTCGACTCCGGCCATACGGCCGATGACCGGGCCCCAGAAGCCGGCCGCAGAGACGACGTGGTCGGCGGGGAACGTGCCCCGGTCGGTGACGACCGCTGTGACCTTGCCGTTCTGCTGCTCGATGCCGGTGACCGTGTGGCGGTCCAGGAAGCGGGCGCCGCGGCCTGTCGCCCGTTCCTCCTGCGCGCGGGCCGCGAGGAGCGCGCGGGCCAGACCGTCGTCGGGGGTGTGGAAGCCGCCCAGGACGAGCGACTCGTCGATGAGCGGCCAGAGCTCCTTGCAGCGGGCCGCGCTCACGACCTCGCCGCGGATGCCCCAGGAGGCGGCGTAGCCGGCCCGGCGGTGCAGCTCGGCCAGGCGCTCGGGGGTGGTCGCCAGTTCCAGGCCGCCGACCTGGTTGAAGCAGGAGACTCCGTCCACTTCGAGCGAGCCGAACTTCTCGACGGTGTACTTGGCGAACGCGGCGAGCGTTTTGGACGGGCTGGTCTGGAAGACGAGGCCTGGCGCGTGCGAGGTGGAGCCGCCCGGGGCGGGCATGGGCCCCTGTTCGAGCACGGTGACGTCGGTCCACCCGCGGGCGGTCAGCTCGTCGGCCAGGGAGCAGCCGACGATGCCGGCACCGACGATGACGACCTTGGGGCCGGGCGGGCGGGCTTCGGGAGCGGAGCCGTTTCCGGGAGCGGAGCTGTTCTGGGGAGCGGAGCCGTTTTCGGGCGTGCTGGACATGCCCCTCCTTGCCGGGGTGGGGAGTGAAGGCGCTGGGGGAATCGCTCAGGCGGCGGGAACGTGGGGCCGCTCGGCGGCGATCGTCGTGTCCTGGCCGTGCCCGGTGTGGACGACGGTGTCACCGGGCAGTGTGAGGAGCCGCTTGCGGAGGGAGGCCTCGGTGGTGGGACGGTCCGAGTACGAGCGGCCGGTGGCGCCCGGGCCGCCGTGGAAAAGAGTGCCGACGAGGACCGAGCCCCGCGCCGTCACAGGACCACCACCGACCGCAGCACCTCGCCCCGGTGCATCTTCGTGAACGCCTCCTCGACCTCGTCGAGGGTGATCGTCTCGCTGACGAACGCGTTGAGGTCCAGCAGCCCGTACAGGTACTGGTCGATCAGGAACGGGAAGTCGCGGCTCGGCAGGCAGTCCCCGTACCAGGACGACTTGATGGCGCCGCCGCGTGAGAACACGTCGATCAGCGGCAGTTCGACCTTCATGTCGGGCGAGGGGACGCCGACCTGGACGAGCAGGCCCGCGTGGTCACGCATGGAGAACGCCTGCTTGAACGTCTCGGGGCGGCCCACCGCGTCGATCGCGATGTCGACGCCGAAGCCGTCGGTGAGCGCGCGGACTGCCTCGACCGGGTCCGTACCACGGGAGTTGACGGTGTGCGTGGCACCGAACTTCTCCGCCTGGTCGAGCTTCTTGTCGTCGATGTCGACGGCGATGACCTTCATGGCGCCGTTCAGGCAGGCTCCCGCGATGGCCGCGTTGCCGACGCCGCCGCAGCCGATGACGGCGACCGAGTCGCCTCGCCCCACCTGGCCCGTGTTGACGGCGGCGCCGTATCCGGCCATCACTCCGCAGCCGATGAGACCCGCGGCCTCCGGACGGGCCGCCGCGTTGATCTTCACCGCCTGACCGGCCGCGACCAAGGTCTTCTTGGCGAAGGCGCCGATGCCGAGCGCGTTGGTGAGCGGGGTGCCGTCGAGGAGCGTCATCGGCTGGGTGGCGTTGCGGGAGTCGAAGCAGTACCAGGGGCGGCCGCGGCGACAGGAGCGACAGCTGCCACAGGGGGCGCGCCAGGCCAGGATCACGTAGTCACCGGGTTCGAGGTCGGTGACGCCCTCGCCGACCGCTTCGATCGTGCCGGCCGCCTCGTGCCCCAGCAGGAACGGGAAGTCGTCGGTGATCGCGCCCTCCCGGTAGTGGAGGTCGGTGTGGCAGACCCCGCAGGCCTGGACGGTGACGAGCACCTCTCCTGGACCGGGATCGGGGACGACGATCGTCCGCACCTCAACGGGTGCGCCCCTTTTTACAGCGACTACGGCACGGACCTCGTGGGGCACGACAGGCTCCTCTGCTGTTGCGCAGTACACGATGGGTTGCGCGATGAGAGACATATTGAGAACGGCGTCATGGAGCCGTCAAGGGGGTGGGGTTAACCCTTGGCAAAAGGAGTGGGCCGGGCGAAACCTGTCGGACACACGGCAGCGCGGGACCAGGAGATTCCTGGTCCCGCGCTGCGTTCGACGTCCGCCGTGGCCTCCGTCGGACGTCGTAGTCGTGTTGTGCGGTCCCTGTCGGATGCGCCCTCGGGAGCGGATACGCCCTCAGGAACCGTGCGGCGCCCGAAGGGCTGGATGCGTCTTCAGAAGTCCTGGCGCGCCTTCAGAAGCCGTACCCCATGCGCCGGGACAGTTCGGCCCCGGCCGTCACGGTGCGTTTGGCCATCTCCGGCAGCCGGTCCGGGGTGAGGCGGTAGACCGGTCCCGAGACGCTGATCGCGCCGATCACCTTGCCGTCGTGGGACCGCACGGGCGCCGCCACCGCGGCCAGACCGAGCTCCAGCTCCTCGACGGTGACGCCGTAGCCCTGCTCGACCACGGCTTCCAGCTCGGCGCGGAGCATGGATGTGCCCGTGATCGTGCGCTCCGTGAAGCGCGGCAGCGTGCGGGCGAGGAAGCCCTCGCGCAACGTGGGCGGCATGTGCGCGAGCAGGACCTTTCCGCTGGACGTGGCGTGCAGGGGAGTGCGCCTGCCCGGCCAGTTCTGCGCCGTGACGGACGCGGTGCCGCGGACCTGCATGATGTTGACCGCCGCGTCGTCGTCGAGCACCGCGATGTTGGCGGTCTCGCCCAGTTCGTCGGCGACTTCGCGGCAGACGGGAACGCCTTCCTGGGAGATGTCCAGGCGCACTGCCGCCGCCCCCGCGAGGCGCAGTACGCCGGCGCCCAGGTAGTACTTGCCGCGGTCCTTCTCCTGGGCCACCAGGCCGCGGTTCTCCAGCACGCCGAGCAGCCGGAACGCGGTGGACTTGTGCACGTCCAGCTCGTCGGCGATCTCGGTGACGCCCGCCTCGCCGTGCCGGGCGAGGATCTCCAGCACGCTCACGGCGCGGTCCACCGACTGGACGGCGCTGCCCGAGCCCCTGCCGTTCTGCTGCCTCTCCGGATTCTCGGCGTGCTCCTCGCTTCGCTCAGGTCGCTTCTGCGTGGGGGTCATGGGTCAACTCTCACCACCTGACGGCCCTCTTTGGGCCGCATCTGCGGGAAACTCTTGACGCGATGGTTGTCCCGCCCGGATTCTGTTGCGCATAGCGCTCCTTCGTGCGCTATATGAAACATCATTTTACCGAAGAGTCCCGGACCGCCAAGGTCCCGCACAGCCGGAACCACAGCAGATCCGCAGATTCGCTCCGTCCTGACCCTGCGGAACACCGCTGCACCTCTGGACCAACGACGGTCCGCACTCTCTGACTGCATGGACCAACAAGGTCCCGGACCGCGCGTCCCGGACCTGGAGGGGGGCCACGTGATAACCGTCTGCCGTCTTGAAGACCTCCCCATGGGCGAGTCCGTCCGTATCGACACCACACCGCCCATCGCCGTGTTCAACGCCGACGGTGAGCTCTACGCCGTCGACGACACCTGCACCCACCAGGACGCCTCCCTCTCGGAGGGCTGGCTGGAGGGCTGTCTGGTCGAATGCCCGCTCCACGCCGCGTCATTCGACCTCCGCACGGGGAAGCCCACCTGCCTTCCCGCCCGCCGCCCCGTCCGTACGCACCGGGTGAGCGTGGAGGACGGCGTCGTCCATGTGCACCTCACCATCGAGGAGGGGACGGCGGCGTGAGCGACACCACCGTGAGGGGCGCCGCTCACACATGGCGCGTACGGCCGGAAGGGCACGCCTCATGAGGACGGTGACCGTCGTCGGAGCCTCGCTCTCCGGGGTGTACGCGGCCCGCGAACTGCGCGCTCAGGGATTCGACGGGCGGCTGGTGATCGTCGGGGAGGAACCACACCACCCCTACGACCGGCCGCCCCTGTCCAAGGACTTCCTCACCGGGAAGGCCGACGAGGAACAACTCGCCCTGACCGACTCCGAGGAGGTCGCCGAACTCGACGCCGAGTGGCTGCTGGGCGTCCGGGCCCGAGGGCTCGACGCCAGAGGCCGCACCGTACTCCTCGGCGACGGCCGCACGGTCTCCACGGACGGCGTCGTCATCGCCACCGGAGCGTCGGCGCGCCGCCTCCCGGGCGACGCACTCACGGGCGTGCACACCCTGCGCACCCTTGACGACGCCCGCGCCCTGCGTGACGAACTCTCCGACGGCCCGCGCCGTGTGGTCGTCATCGGCGGCGGCTTCATCGGAGCGGAGACCGCCTCCTCGTGCACGGCCCTCGGCCATGACGTCACCGTCGTCGAAGCGGCCCCTCTGCCGCTCGTGCCCCAACTGGGCCCGGAGATGGCCGCGGTGTGCGCCACGTTGCACCGCCGCGGGGGAGCCGCCCTGGTGACCGGCACCGGGGTGGCCCGACTGCACGCCGGCGCCGGCGCCGGTGGTGTCACGGGTGCCACGCGCGTCACCGGTGTCGGTGGTGTCACTGGTGTCGAACTCTCCGACGGCCGCCTCCTCCCCGCCGACACCGTGATCGTCGGTATCGGTGCCACCCCCAACACCGGCTGGCTGGCGGGCTCCACGCTCGGCCTGCACGACGGCGTTCTCTGCGACGACGGCTGTGCGACGGGGCTGCCACAGGTGGTCGCCGTCGGCGACGTCGCCCGTGTCGGCGGCAGGCGTGTCGAACACTGGACATCCGCCACCGAGCAACCGCGCGTCGCCGTGCGGAACCTGCTTGCCGGACGCACGGTGGAACCCGTCCGCTCGGTCCCCTACTTCTGGTCCGACCAGTACGGAGCCCGCATCCAGTTCGCCGGCCGACGCAACGACGGCGACACCGTCCGCGTCACCGAGGGCGCACTCGCCGAAGGGGGCTTCCTCGCCGTGTACGAACGCGACGGCCGGGCGACAGCCGTACTCTCCGTCGACCGCCCCCGCCCCTTCATGCGGGCGAGACGCGCACTGATGCGAACGGCAAGCGAGGCGGAGCCGGCCGTGCCGTGACGGGTAACCGGCGGCACGGGTCACAGGCGGCAGGGTCTCGCCGGTCCGGTGAGCTCTACGAGTGCGACAACTGCCCGGCTCGGGCCTGCCGCCGACGTATTCGCTCCTGACTCCGTGCCGCGGACCGCTCCTGCCGGCGCGCCCTGCGGCGCTCCCGGCGCAGGGCACGAGCCGTGCTGCTGGGGACCGACACCACCCCGTTCCGCTGGTTCCACACCTGTCGTGTCACCCACACGTCCAGCACACCCCAGGTCGCCACGACGGTGCTGGTGACACTGCTGAGGACCATGGGGAACGCCAGCCAGGAACCGGCCATTGTGCACAGGAACGCCACCATCGCCTGGATCAGGGTGACCGCGGTGATGAGCACCGCGCGCACGGCTGCCGTCCGCACCGGATCCGGCAACCGCCGCTTCCGCGCGGGCTCCTCGATCCATAAAGGCCGGTAGTACGGCCGGCCCTCGGCGCCGCTCCGTTCGCCCTGCCCGCCCACCGGGTCGCTCTGCCGGAGCGCGGCACCCGACGGGACGCCCGGATCCGAGCCGATCTCCCGGCCCTGCTCCCTCTCGGGCGCCGTCACGCCGTCTCCGGGCGCCACGCGCCGCTCCGCCGTGCCCATCAACTCTGTCCTCCCCACCGCCGGCAGACAGCTCCCTCTCCGGGCGCACCAGGCCCCGGCACCCCTCCGACTGCCCGGCTTACGTCGATTTACGCCGCCTGAGCGCGGCATGCGCGCCGACGGTCGATGCTGCCCCCAAATCCTGTACAGAAAGACGACCGACACTCGAAGAAGATTCCCGGCGAACGATGGATTCCGGCCAACCGGCAAAGTTCTCCGACGGGATGTGATCGCCCCCAGTGCCGACAGCGGGAGGCAATCTCCCGTAATGAACGGACAACTCCCCATGTCTCGTTCCCCGCACGCGCGGTGCGCGCCCGGACTGCCCTTCGAGTTACCTGTGTCCCAGTAGTAGGCTCACGCAAGTTTGTTGACGTACGTGTGTGCCCCCGGTGCGGAGGGGGCCGAGCTGGGGGAGGCCATGCGCTTTCGCGGGAAGTCCATCCGCCGGAAGATCGTGGCGCTGCTTCTCGTGCCCCTGCTGTCCCTGGCAGGCATCTGGGCCTTCGCCACGTACCTCACGGTCCGTGATGTCAATGAGCTCTTCACGGTCTCCTACGTCGTCGAGGAGGTCGGCTACCCCACTGAGGACACCGTCCGGGTCCTCCAGGAGGAACGCCGCCAGACTCTCGTCTACCTCGCCGACCCTCGCGCCTCCGAGGCGCTGACCGCACTGAAGCGCAGCCGTAACGCCACCGACAAGGCCGTCGCCACCATCCGGGAGAAGTCGGAGGACGGCGACGTACAGGACGAGATGGGCGAGGCCACGTCCACACGCCTCACCGCGATCCTGGACGCCCTCGACGGCCTCACCTCCCTGCGCAGCAGCGTCGAGCAGGGCACCGTCAACGTCTCCCAGGCCCTCGACCTCTACAACCGCCTCGTGGACCCCTGTTACGTCCTCCTGGCCAACCTCCAGGTCCTGGACAACGTGGAGATGGACAAGGAGGGCCGCGCCCTCGTCAACGTGGCCCGCGCCCGTGAACTGCTCTCCCGCGAGGACGCCCTCCTCGGCTCCGGGCTCGTCTCGGGCAGCATCACGCGTGACGAGATCCGGGACGTCTCCGACCTGATCGCCCAGCGCACGCTGATGTACGAGGCCAACCTGCCGCTGCTGCCCGCCACGGAACGCGACCGCTTCGAGGGGTACTGGAACAACGCGGGTACCGGCCCCCTGCGGGTGATCGAGCAGTCCGTCATCAACGCCGAGCCCGGCAAACCGGGCGGGGTCACCGCGAAGACCTGGGACAGCGCGGCCGGAGATGTCCTCGACGAACTCGCCGCCCTCAACGTCCAGGCGAGCGACCGGTTCCAGGAGCGGGTCCGGCCCCTCGTCGTCAACGTCGTCCTCAAGGCCGTCATCGCCGGTGTCCTCGGCCTCCTCGCCCTGCTGTTCTCGCTCTTCATGTCGGTGCGCATCGGCCGGTCCCTGGTGCGCGATCTGCGGCGGCTGCGCCAGGACGCAAGCGAGGCCGCCGGTGTCCGTCTGCCCAGCGTGATGCGGAGGTTGTCCGCGGGCGAGAAGATCGACGTGGAGACCGAGGCCCCACGCCTGGAGTACGCCAAGACCGAGATGGGTGAGGTCGGCCAGGCCGTCAACACCCTCCAGCGCGCCGCGGTCGAGGCCGCCGTCAAGCAGTCCGAACTCCGCGACGGAATCTCCGAGGTGTTCGTCAACCTCGCCCGCCGCAGCCAGGTCCTGCTCCACAAGCAGCTCACCCTCCTCGACACGATGGAGCGCCGCACCGAGGACACCGAGGAACTCGCCGACCTGTTCCGCCTCGACCACCTCACGACGCGTATGCGCCGCCACGCCGAGGGTCTGGTCATCCTCTCCGGCGCCGCACCGTCCCGACAGTGGCGCAAACCCATCCAGCTCATGGACATCGTGCGCGCCTCCGTCGCCGAGGTGGAGGACTACGAGCGCATCGAGGTCCGCCGGCTGCCCCGCGTCGCCGTCACCGGCCCGGCGGTCGCCGACCTCACCCACCTCGTGGCCGAACTCCTGGAGAACGCCACGGTGTTCTCGCCCCCGCACACCGCCGTACAGGTCCTGGGTGAGCGCGTCGCCAACGGCTTCACTCTGGAGATCCACGACCGGGGTCTGGGCATGGCGGCCGAGGCCCTCCTCGAAGCGAACCTGCGGCTCGCCGAGACCCCCGAGTTCGAACTGTCCGACACCGACCGGCTCGGCCTGTTCGTGGTCAGCCGGCTGGCCCAGCGGCAGAATGTCCGCGTCTCGCTGCAGCCCTCGCCGTACGGCGGCACCACCGCCGTCGTCTTCATCCCCGACGCCCTGCTCACGGACGACGTTCCGGACACCAACGGCATCGGCTTCCGTCTCGACCGGGCGCATCCCTCCAGGGAGGCCGAGCTCGAGGCGGAGCGCCAGGCGGCCCTGGCCGACGTACCCGTGCGGCTCCCCGGCCTCCCGGCCGTCCTGCTGGACGGCCCCATCGAGCTGGAGGCCTCGGTCGACATCGGCGCGCCGGTCGGCCTGGACGCCGCGTTCGGAGCCTTCCCGGGCGCCCTCGACGACGAGGACGGCGAACGCGGCGGTCTGTTCCGGCCCCGCCGCTCCATCGCCGGTGTCCCCAGTGAGCAGCCGCAGCAACGCGAGGGCCGGGGAGAGCCCGCCCGCCCCGGTGCCGCGGACACCGACCAGCCGGGCGACCCCGCACCGCTGCCGCGGCGCCGTGTGCCCAAGCTCGTCAGCTCCCACGGCCGCCCCGTGGCGGAGAGGTCCCGACGCGACGACGAGGAGGTCCCGGAGAGCCGCGAGCCGGCGCAGGCCGGCCCGGAGGAGCCGAAGCCGCTGTCGGCCCGACGGGGTGACCGGCCGGGGCTGTCGGCCCTCCGGGCCGCAGACAGCAGGGATTCCCTCCCCCGCGCGGCCGACGAGCCGCCCGTGCTGCCCCAGCGCCGTCGTACGACCCCGCCGGGCCCTGCTGCCGGGGGCACCCCGGGCTCGGACACCACGCGCGGCGAGGCAGAATCAGGAAGCATGCCGCTTCCCCGACGCGTCCGACAGGCCAACCTGGCCCCGCAGCTGAAGGACGGCCCCGCACAGCGCGCCGCCGACAAGGCCGGCCCGGACCGGGCAGACGTCGCCCAACGCGACGCCGACGAGGTTCGCAGCCGTATGGCCTCGCTCCAGCGGGGCTGGAAGCGCGGCCGCGAGGAGAACGCCGCGGGCGACGACGCCCGGGACGGCGCAGCACCAGGAACGACTAAGGGGGACGGTCGATGACCGCACCGCAGGGCCCAGGGCCCATCGCCGCCGGCTCGCAGTCGAAGGAGCTGAACTGGCTCCTCGACGATCTGGTGGAGCGCGTCGGCAGCATCCGCAAGGCACTCGTGCTCTCCAGCGACGGGCTGCCCACCGGCGTCTCCAAGGATCTGACCCGCGAGGACAGCGAGCACCTGGCGGCCGTGTCCTCGGGTTTCCACAGCCTGGCCAAGGGCGTCGGACGCCATTTCGAGGCGGGCAACGTCCGGCAGACCGTCGTCGAGCTCGACGACGCCTTCCTGTTCGTCACGGCCGCCGGCGACGGCAGCTGCCTCGCCGTCCTCGCGGACGCCGACGCGGACATCGGGCAGATCGCGTACGAGATGACGCTCCTCGTGAAGCGTGTCGGCGTACATCTGGGTGCCGCTCCGCGCACCGATGTGTCCTAGGGCGGGTAGTGGGATGTCATGAACGGAGACGGTCAGGGAAGAAGCCACTGGTTCGACGACGAGGCCGGACCCGTGGTCCGTCCGTACGCCATGACGCGGGGCCGCACCAGCCATGCGGTCCAGCACCGCCTCGACCTCATCGCGGTGGTCGTGGCGGAAAGCCGGGCGGACGACCAGGAGGCGGACCACTCGCTGGCCCCTGAGCATGTGCACATCGTCGAACTCTGCCGTGACACCCCACAGTCGGTGGCCGAACTCGCCGCGGAACTTGATCTGCCTGTCGGAGTGGTACGCGTCCTCGTGGGCGACCTCGTGGACGAGGAACTGGTCCACGTGACACGCCCCGTACCTCCTGCGGAGCTGGTCGACGAGAGTATTCTGCGCGACGTGATCAACGGCCTCCGGGCGCTCTGAGCAGCGCGGAATCGGAGTGGAGAAGTGACGGGCTGGCAGTTCTGGGTCGACCGAGGCGGCACCTTCACCGACATCGTCGCGCGTCGCCCGGACGGCCGCCTGCTCACACACAAGCTCCTCTCCGACAATCCCGCGCGGTACGCCGACGCGGCCGTCGCCGGTGTCCGTGAACTTCTCGACGGCTCCCGGGACCCCGTCGACGCCGTCCGCATGGGCACCACGGTCGCCACCAACGCCCTCCTGGAGCGCAAGGGCGAGCGCACCCTCCTCGTCATCACCCGCGGCTTCCGCGACGCCCTGCGCATCGCCTACCAGAACCGCCCCCGTATCTTCGCCCGCCGCATCGAGCTCCCCGAGCTGCTGTACGAACGCGTCATCGAGGTCGACGAACGCATCGCCGCCGACGGCACCGTGCTCCACGCCCCCGACCTGGACGCGCTCGCGGGGCCCCTCAGGGAGGCGTACGACGGCGGGATCCGCGCTGTCGCCGTGGTCTGCATGCACAGCCACCTCCACCCCGCCCACGAACAGGCCGTCGGTGAGCTGGCCAGGCGCACGGGCTTCCCGCAGATCTCGCTCTCCAGTGAGGTCAGCCCGCTGATGAAGCTCGTCCCACGCGGGGACACGGCCGTCGTCGACGCCTACCTGTCGCCCGTACTGCGCCGCTACGTCCAGCACGTCGCCGACGAACTCCGGGGCGTGCGGCTGATGTTCATGCAGTCCAACGGCGGGCTCGCCGAGGCCGGACAGTTCCGCGGCAAGGACGCCATCCTCTCCGGGCCTGCGGGCGGCATCGTCGGTATGGCCCGCATGTCGCAACTCGCCGGCTTCGACCGCGTCATCGGCTTCGACATGGGCGGCACGTCCACGGACGTCTCGCACTTCGCGGGCGAGTACGAACGCGTCTTCACCACGCAGATCGCCGGGGTCCGGCTGCGCGCGCCCATGGTGGACATCCACACCGTCGCGGCGGGCGGTGGCTCCATCCTCCACTTCGACGGCTCCCGCTACCGCGTAGGGCCGGACTCGGCGGGCGCGGACCCGGGGCCCGCCTGCTACCGGGGCGGCGGCCCGCTCACCGTCACCGACGCCAACGTCATGCTCGGCCGCATCCAGCCCGGCCACTTCCCGCGCGTGTTCGGCACCGACGGAGACCAGCCCCTCGACGACGCGCTCGTCCGCGACCGGTTCGCCGTCCTCGCGCGTGAGATCCGCGACCGGACCGGCGACGACCGCACGCCCGAGCAGGTGGCCGAGGGCTACCTGCACATCGCCGTCGCCAACATCGCCAATGCCGTGAAGCGGATCTCGGTCCAGAAGGGCCACGACGTCACCCGCTACGCCCTCACCACCTTCGGTGGTGCGGGCGGCCAGCACGCCTGCATGGTCGCCGACTCGCTCGGCATCCGGACGGTCCTCGTCCCGCCCATGGCCGGTGTGCTCTCGGCGCTCGGCATCGGCCTCGCCCACACCACGGCCATGCGCGAACAGTCCGTCGAGGCCCCCCTGGAGCCCGCCTCGATGCCGGGCGTCCTGCGGACCGCCGACGACCTGGAGGCCGCCGCCCGCGCCGAACTCCTCGCCGAGGACGTCACCGAGGACCGCATCCGTGTCACACGCCGCGCCCAGCTCCGCTACGACGGCACCGACACGGCCCTCACCGTCGAGCTCGCGGGGCCCGCCACCATGCGGCAGGCCTTCGAAGAACGTCATCGCGCCACGTACTCCTTCACCCTCGACCGCCCCGTCGTCGTCGAAGCTCTCTCCGTGGAAGCCGCCGGCATCGCCGAACCCCCCGATCTCTCCGCCCTCGCCCCCTATGAG
>NZ_VMNX01000529.1 GCF_009377235.1 Streptomyces acidicola | reverse complement strand
CGCGGCATTGCCACCCGCTATGACAAGACCCCCGAGAGCTACCTTGCCGGACTCCACCTACGAGGCGCCGTCATCTGGATCCGCAGCCTTCAGCCAAGTCGCTGATCACGACTCCGTACAGGCCCTAGCGCACTCCGGACCCGTCCCTTCCCCATGCCAGCCGTGCCGCCTCCATGACCGCCGGGACGTCCTGGTCCAGCCAGTCGACGTCCCAGACCTCGTCGGGGGTCAGCCAGCGCAGCTCGTCGTGGTCTTCAAGGGGCCGGGGGTCGCCGGAGAGGAGGTGCGCGGTCCACACGTGCAGCACGTAGCCGGCCCTCAGGGGCCATTCACCGGGGACACGCTCGGCGGGTTCCGCCTCCACGCCGAGCTCTTCGCGCAGTTCACGTACGAGGGCGTCCTGCGGGGTCTCGCCGGGCTCGACCTTGCCGCCGGGAAGTTCCCAGCGTCCGGCCAGTTCGGGCGGGGCGCTGCGGCGCGCGGCGAGCAGGCGTCCGCCGCTCAGCAGGGCGGCTCCCACCACCACGATCGGTTCGGTCATGCGCGGGAGCCTACGGGAGTGGGCCAGGACGCCGAGCGGGAGCCGGTCAGTTACCCCCACTTTGACCGTTCTGCCCGATGCGCTCGACCCAGTAGAGCTGCTTGTGTCCGCGACTGTCGAGGCTGTCCGCGATCTTCTGCGCCTCGGCCCTGGTCGCGTACCTGCCCACGCGGTAGCGATTGCCGTTGTCGTCCTGCCGTATGACGAGCCAAGGGAGAGTGATCGTGCCGTCGTTCATCGCGCCCCTCCACTTCCCGCCCTCGGCTCTCGCCGCGCCCCGCCTAAGGAAACCGCAATCCGCATATGCCCGAGCGTACGCCTTACCTTTACTCAGCGAATACGTAATTGCACAAAGAGGTACGCAACCAGCCATGGCGGAGGGGGCGCTTCCCGTCGAACGCGCCGTCGACCGCCCCATGCGCGCCCCTTAGCGCTCCCGCGAGCAGCGATCGAGCAGGCGAGGGCGGCGACGGGGTGCGCCGGGCGCGTTCGACGGCGCCCCTGCGAGAACGGCCAGATTCGAACTGCGGCCCGGAAGAGGTCACTTGGTCGGGCCGCGGTGCGTGTGGGCCGACCTGGGCCGGGTTCCCCACGTTTCCTCGCCCCCGCCGCCCCTACCCGTCCCATCCCCAGGGGCTGCTGCCCCTTCGACCCCGCCAAGGGGCTGCGCCCCTTGGACCCCCAGGGC
>NZ_VMNX01000528.1 GCF_009377235.1 Streptomyces acidicola | reverse complement strand
CGCCTGCGGGGCGGCCGGGGGCGGCGGCGCGGGCTGAGTCCACTGGGACTCCAGACGGGTCAGGGACTCCAGCTCGCCGTAGTCGAGAAAGATCCCGCGGCAACCGCTGCACTGCTCGATCTGGACGCCGTTGCGGTTGTACGTGTGCATCGGCGCATGACACTTCGGACACTGCATGGTTCGGCTCAACTCCTCGCCGTTCGGTGCTGCTTCGCGTATCGCCAGGACAGACACTGCCCGGCTTCACTCGGTTGCACCCTACTTCGTGGAGCGTTGGGGCAACTCAGGTGGGACGGCGGCCATTCGGTCGCAGGCGTCGACCACGGCCTGCTGCACCTCGTCCAGGGGCCGGTCCTCCGCGACCGACTTCGCGACGGCCAGGGCGGCCGTCTGCGCGGTGAGGGCGCGGGCGGGAACGTCCAGGGCCGGCCAGGGGTCGCCGCCCGCCGGGACCGCCGGGCCGCCCTCCTGCCGGTACGCGGTCAGGAACCGCGTCCATTCGTCGGGCGGGAGCAGGCCGCAGGCATACCAGGCGGCCGGGCGGGCCAGGTCCCAGGCGGGTACGCCGACGCCGAGGTCGTCCACGTCGATCAGCCGCCAGGGGCCGCTCCGCGCGGGTAGCCGTACGAGTTGGCCGAGGTGGAGGTCGCCGTGGCACAGAGCCGTGGTGTCCGGGAGTGGGGCCTCGTCCCTGGCCCAGGCCGGGAGGGTGGCCCACGCCCGCAGGATCGGGCCGGCGGCCGGGTGGGGGCCGGCCGCGTGGAGCCGGGCGATCGCCCGGGCCGCCCTCGCCGGTCCGCGCATGGGTGGCAGGCCGGGCGGTACGGGCGCCTTGTGCAGCCGGGCGAGCAGCACGGCCGCCGCCTCCCAGGGGGCGTCCTCGGGGGCGTCCGGGTCGACAGGTGTGCCGTACGGCCAGAAGGTCACCAGGCGGCCGTCGAGGTCGGCCGGGGTGGGGTGAAGAGGGGCCAGGAGGATGTCGGGGAGTGCGGCGGCGGTGGTGAGGCGGGGGGAGAGTTCGGTGGAGTCCGTGCCCGGAGCGTGCGCCTTGGCCACCGTGTCGCCGTGCCGTACGACGGTGCCGTCGTCGCGCTCGGCGAGCACGGTGTCGTCGTGCGCGCAGGCTTCGCCTTGAGGATGAGCCGCGCCGCGTGCCCTGGCGGTCAGGGCGGGTAGTACGTCTGCGGTCACGGGGCTCCTCTGGGGGGACGGCACTTGCCGTCGAGCGTACGCAGGGGTTTCGGGGGCGGGTGTGCGG
>NZ_VMNX01000527.1 GCF_009377235.1 Streptomyces acidicola | reverse complement strand
CCGCTGGACTGCGTGGCCTCCGGGGCCGGGGCGGGGGCTGCCGCCCCTGGGCCTTGCGCCGGGGCCGGTGTGCCGCTCGTGACGGGGGTGACTCCCTGCTCGGGCGGGGCCGAGGGCTGAGGGGAAGCGGGCGGCATGGTCGTGCCATGGGGCGCGCCGACGGCGGGGCCGGGCATTCCGGGCGCCGGAGCCTGCGCCGCAGCGGCGGGCACTCCGTGGGACGGGGGCATCTGCGGAACGGCCGTACCGTGCGCGGGAGTTCCCGGGTGCTGAACCGGCGGCGCGGGCGCCCACGGCCCCGGCTCGCCGTAGGGCGGGGTGCTGTAGGGATCGGGGTCGTGCAGCGGCTTGGGCCGCTCTCCGAAGACGCCTGCGGGGGCGTCCGCACGGGCGCCTTCCTCGCTGCCCCGGGGTAGGTCGGCTTCGGGTATGGGGAGGGAGGCCGCGTCGCCGGCGGGCGCGGCGCTCGCCGGTACGGCATCGGTGGGTACGGGGTGACCGGCGGCCTCGGCCACGCTGCTCGCCTCGGTCACCGCACCGGACACGGGCTCGGGCTTGGAATCGAGTACAGGCGGGGGGGCGGGCTCGGAACCGGGCGCGGGCAAAGGTGCAGGTGCGGACGCGGGCATGGGCGCAGGCGTCGCGGCAGCAACCGGCCGTTCGAGCTCGAAGTCGCCCTCACCGCCTCGCTCTTCACGCACCACCGCAGCACGGCTCTCGCCCCGCACAGCCCTGCCCTCGGGCCGGGCCAGCTCGAAGTCGCCGTCGGTCGCCGCAGCATCGTCGGGAGCCGCCTCGTCCGGGCGCCGCAACTCGAAGTCGCCGCCATCGTCGCCGCCGCCGACGTCAGTTGCTCCCGCCCTCACCGTCACCGCCGCACTCGCCTCCGCCGGACCGGCCACGCCGTCCTGAACCACCGCCGAACTCGTCACCGCCGCACTCTGGCCGGCCGGGGAACCCTCTGTCGGGCCCTCGGTGCCCCTGAGGCCCGGCTCCGTGCCCCGGCCGTCCTCCGGCCCCGACGGCACATTCACCGCAGTCATGTGCTCCGGCGTCAGGTCGGCCTCCGTGCCCTGGGCTCGGGGGCGGCTCCACCACTTCGCCTTCGTGGGCTTCCCCTGGTTCATGCTCTCCCCACACCTGGCCCGCGGCACGACTCGCCGGCGGTCATGACAGATCGTCGACTCCGCGTCCGGGGTCACCCCGGCGGACGCGGCCCAGCATGGATTCAACCAGGTTCACGGGCCGCGGCGCAGTGAACGGGGGTCAGGGG
>NZ_VMNX01000526.1 GCF_009377235.1 Streptomyces acidicola | reverse complement strand
GGTCGGGGTGGGGGAGGTGGGCGGCCGCGTACTTGAGGCCGCCGCCGCGGCCGAGGGGCTCCGACTCGACGACCGTGGTGACGCGGACGGGCAGCTCGGCCGAGTCCAGCCACTTCTCCAGGACATCGGCGAGATGGCCGCAGGAGACGACCACATCGGTCACTCCCTCCTCGGCGAGCCAGGTGAGCTGATGGCCGATGATCGGGGTGCCCGTGCCGGGGATCTCGACCATGGGCTTGGGCCGGTCGTCCGTGTACGGACGCAGCCGGGAACCCTGGCCACCGGCCAGTACGACGGCTTGAACGGGGCGCGACGCGGCGTTCGGATCGGTCATGACCGGAACTGTACGTGGCGCCCCGTTCGCGGGAGCACGACCCTGGGGCACGGGAGCGCGGCCGTCACCGCATGGGCGCAGGGCGGACGGGCTCCGCGGGTGCTCAGCCGTGCTGGGTCAGCACGCCGGACGCGAAGGACGTGTCGCAGACCGGGCGGGCGTACGACTGGGCGCGGGACGGGCCGTACACCCTGACCGCCGCGCGGCCCAGGGCGCGGGCGATCGATGTGCAGTGACGGGCCAGCGACGGGCGGCCGTTCACGGCCTGCTGGAGGTGGGTGAGGGCGATGCCCGGGTCCTGCTCCTGGAGCTCCAGCAGCAGCTTGTCGCGCAGCGCCTCGTGCGCGGCAGGGGCCTTGGTGCGGGCCTTGGTGCCCGAGCCGGTGGCCGAGGGGGCCTCGGCGGCGGCGAGCACCGAGTCCGAGGAGGAGTCCCCGGACCAGTTGACCCGGGTCACCGCCAGGGTCCCGGAGAGCACCAGGACGACGGGGAGGACGAGGGCGAGGCTGCGGCCGATCCGGCGGGCGGGGCCCGGGCCGCGCTGGGTCCGTTGGGTAGTGGTGTGCTTCACGCGAGCGAGGGTAGCGTGGGGTGGTTGTTCGGCGACACTCAGTCACCGGTTCGGGGGATGTAGGAGGGCGGGATTCGGGGTAGGGGGTTGACGTGCATCGCTCGAAATGACCGGTTTTGCCGGAGTGTCCACGAGCAGCGAAGAGGGCCCCGTGGTGGTCCGCGGGGCCCTCTCCGTCAACCTGGGTGGTGTGTGCGTCAGGTGGTGTGTGCCTCAGTCGGAGAGGCGTTCGCCGGTGGAGGTCGAGAACACGTGGGTCTCGCCGGAGCGGGGGACGATGTGGAGGGTGCTGCCCTTCTCCGGGACGTCGCGGCCGCTGACGCGGACGACGAGGTCCTTGGAGTCCTCGCCGACCTTGGCGGTGCCGTAGACGTAGGC
>NZ_VMNX01000525.1 GCF_009377235.1 Streptomyces acidicola | reverse complement strand
GGCACGTGGGGGGCGGTGCCGATGCCGAGGACGACGTTTTTGGTGTAGGTGCGGCCCGGGGGTTCGTCTGCGCCGTCGTGGAGCCGGGTGAAGTCGACTTCGAACAGGTCGCGTTCGGGGTTCCAGCGGACGGCGTCGACGCGGTGGCCGAAGCGTAGTCCGGGGAGGTTCTCGCTGACCCAGCGGCAGTAGGCGTCGTATTCGGCGCGCCGGATGTGGAAGCGCTCGGCGAAGTAGAAGGGGAACAGCCGGTCGCGGGTCCTGAGGTAGTTGGGGAACGACCAGGGGCTGGTGGGGTCGGCGAGGGTCACGAGGTCGGCCAGGAAGGGGACCTGGAGGGTGGTGCCTTCGATGAGGAGGCCGGGGTGCCAGTGGAAGGCGGGGTGCTGGTCGTAGAAGACGGCGTCGAGTTCGGCGAGTGGGTGGGCGAGGGCGGCGAGGGAGAGGTTGAAGGGGCCGATGCCGATGCCGACGAGGTCGCGGGGGGCTTCGGGCTCGTGGCGTGGGGGTGTGCTCATGAGGGGGTGTTTCCTTCCACGAGTTTCAGGAGTGCGGCCAGGTCGGCGGGCCGGGTGTGCGGGTTGAGCAGGGTGGCTTTGAGCCAGAGCCGGCCGTCGGGTGCGGCCCGCCCGAGGACGGCACGGCCGTCGTGGAGGAGCCCCCGGCGGATGTCCGCCACGGCGGCGTCGGTTGCTCCGGTGGGCCGGAACAGGACGGTGCTGATGGTGGGTGGGGCGTACAGCTCGAAGCCGGGGTGCATGTCCACGAGGGCGGCGAATCCCGCGGCGAGGGCGCAGACCTGGTCGATGAGCGCGCCGAGTCCTTCGCGTCCGAGGGTTCTGAGGGTGACGGCGATCTTGAGGACGTCGGGGCGGCGGGTGGTGCGCAGGGACCGGCCGAGCAGATCGGGTAGTCCGGCCGCGGTGTCGTCGTCGGCGTTGAGGTAGTCGGCGTGGTGGTCCAGTACGGCGAGGTCGGTGGCGTCGCGTACGGCGAGGAGTCCGGCGGCGACGGGCTGCCAGCCGAGTTTGTGCAGGTCGAGGGTGACGGTGTGGGCGCGGTCGAGGCCGTGCAGCCGGTGGCGGTGGCGGGCGCTGAAGAGGAGTCCTCCGCCGTATGCGGCGTCCACGTGCAGTCGGGCGCCGTGGGCCGCGCACAGGTCGGCGAGGTCGGGCAGCGGGTCGATGAGCCCGGCGTCGGTGGTGCCGGCGGTTGCGGTGACGAGGACGGGACGGGGCAGCGGGGTGAGGGCGTCGTCGAGGGCGGCGGGGGCGAGGATGCCAGCG
>NZ_VMNX01000524.1 GCF_009377235.1 Streptomyces acidicola | reverse complement strand
GGGCGGGGGCGCCGAGGGGCCGACTGGTGCCTGGGCAGCGGCTGACGGTTCCGTACCCCTCGGGCCTGGACCTTGGAGCCGCTCAGTCGGCCAGGGAAGCACCGACCGCTTCGTTGTCCTTGTCGAGTGCCCCCTCGTCGCCGAAGACGGCGTCGCGCATGAGGGTCAGCCAGGGTCCGTTGGGATCGTTGAAGGTCTGGCCGAACTTCAGCGCGTACGGGGTGCGGCCGTGCGCGACGAGCTGGTTGATCGTCACCAGCCGCGGGTCCGACTTGGAGTGCTTATTGGACGCCAGATCGGTGCGCGCCACCACGTCCTTGTTCGCGGCGACCACGTCGACCTGGGCCTTGTCGCCCAGGGACCAGGCGAGGAAGTTCCAGGCCTGGTCGGGCGACTTGCTGGTGGCGGAGATGCCGATGGCGTCACCACCGATGAAGGTGGACTTGCCGCCGTCCGGTCCGGGGATGGGCGCGACACCGAGGTCGAGGTTCTTGGGCATCAGTCCCAGGGTGGTCGACGGCATGGGCATCACGCCGACCTTGCCCTTGGGGAAGACTCCGGTCCAGGTCGTGCCTGTCTCGTCGCGTGCGCCGGGGGCCACGATGTCGTCCCGCACCCAGCCGCGGTAGGTCTCGTAGACCTTCTTCGCGGTGTCGGAGGAGAGTCGGGCTTCAGTGCCCTCCTTGTTCAGCACGTCCTCGTCGGCGGCCCAGATCGACGGCCACCAGGTGAAGACGCCGCAGCCGCCGCAGTTGCCGCCGAAGAAGGTGCCGTTGACACCTCCGCCCAGCGCGTCCACGGCCCGGGCCTGCCGGTCCCACTCGCGAAGGCTGGTGGGCGGCTTCTCCGGGTCGAGCTGGGCCCGGCGGTAGAGCTCCTTGTTGTAGAAGAGCACCGACAGATCCAGCGTGTGCGGCACGACGTACTTCCGGCCCTCGTACGTACCGGCCTTGATGTGCGACTGGGCCAGGTGCTTCGCGAACGGCAGGGCGTCGACGCGTTCGGTGATGTCGGCGAAGAGCGCGCTGGAGGTGTAGTTCGGTACGAACACCACGTCGGAGGCGAACAGGTCGGGCAGGTCACGGGAGCCGGCTGCGGCACCGACCTTGGCCTGGTAGTCGTCGGTGGGGATGACGGTCAGTTCGATCTTGTTCTTGTGGCTCGCGTTGTACGCCTTGACGAGGGCCTCGCTCTGCGGCCGGGTCGCCGCACGCGTCCACATCGTCAACTTGGCGCCGTCGTCGACGCCCTTGGCGTTCGCGGCTCCGCTTCCTCCCCCGCCGCCCGAACCG
>NZ_VMNX01000523.1 GCF_009377235.1 Streptomyces acidicola | reverse complement strand
GTTGAGGGCTGTGGGGGGTGTGTTCTGCGCGGCATGCGAGGGGTGCGAGGGCCGCGCGGGGTGCTGGGTTCGGGCTCGTGATCGGCGCACTCGGCCACGGTAGGGGCCCGGGGCTGCGATGACTACGGTCTGCTCGGCCACAATCACGGAGTGCAGATATCTATGGTCGGGCTGCGGAGGCCTGGGTTCCGTCCGAGGTCTCGGGAGGACCGGCCGTCTCCGGAGGGCCGTCTGTTTCTGGGGGACTGGCCGTGTCCGGGGGCGCGAGCAGGTCGCGGACGACCGTGAGGTTGTTGGCGACCCGTTCGGCACCCTCCCGGTCGCCGATCGCACGGAAGGCCTCCAGCGCCTCCTCGTAGGTGTGCGTGGCCTCGGCCGGTCGGCCCGCCCGCAGGAAGGAGCCGGCGAGGTTGTTGAGGGTGCGGGCCAGCCCCAGCGTGTCCCGGACGGCCCTGGCCTGCGCGACAGCGCGCTCGAACAGGGAGATGGCCTCCTCGGCGCGGCCCGCGAGGAGGTAGGCGCTGCCGAGGTTGGACAGGGTCGACCCCAGGCGTGGGTGGTCGTCCGGGAGGTCGGCGATCGCCTGGTGCCCCAGCTCGATGGCTTCGGTGAGGTCGCCCGCGTACGCCTCGGTGAGGTCGCCTTCGTGCTCCGCCTGCGCGTACCGCGAGCGCTCGTAGCGCACGCGCAGCGCGCTGCTCAGGCTCGCCAGGGCCGCGGCCCGCTGGGTCAGGCGGGCCGGCAGATGGACCACGGAGGACCGCCCCCAGGCGATGGCCGCATCCAGATCGTCCGTGTTGCCGGTCACCTCGGCACGGGTGTGCAGCGCGCTGATCAGGTTGGGGATCGTGGCGCTGAGCGCGGGTGGGCTGCCGTGCGTGAGCAGGCCGGTGCTGGCCTCCGCGAGATGGGCGATGGCCTGGTCCAGGTCGGCCGGGTCCGAGCTGTGCCGGAACCGGGCCAGCCGCAGCAGCCCGAGGTTGGAGAGGATCGTCGCGCGCAGCGGCCCCTCCTGGGTCGCGGGCAGGACCTTCTCCAGCGGTCGCAGGGCACGGTCGGCTTCCTCGGCGTCGGCGACCGTGTCCGGTGGCGTCCGCAGGATCTCGACGGCCCGGAGCTGGGTCTCCGGATCGATGTCAGGGTGACTACTCATGCCCAAGGCCCATTTCCTTCAGATGCGCGTTGATGATGTAGCGCGCCAGCCCTTCGTCGAAGATCTCGATGTATCGCTGGTGGCCGATCTCCACGCGGATGATCACGCCGGACGGTTGGCTGTTGCGGCCCGGGGGAGTCGGGGG
>NZ_VMNX01000522.1 GCF_009377235.1 Streptomyces acidicola | reverse complement strand
GTGGTGGGGGAGGTGGCGTGGGCGTCGTGGACGAGGATGTGTGCCTCGTTGTCGGGTGTCACGGTGACGACGTTCAGTTCGCCGGTGGTCTGGTCGCGTACGACGCCTTTGGTGAGGTCGGTGCCGAAGCGGATGGGCCGGCCGTGTTCGAGGCGGATGACGGCTTCTTCGGCCTGTTGTTTGTCCTTGATGACGTCGAAGGCGCCGTCGTTGAAGATGTTGCAGTTCTGGTAGATCTCGACGAGGGCGGTGCCGGGGTGGGCGGCTGCCTGTCGAAGTACCTGGGTGAGGTGCTTCCTGTCGGAGTCGACGGTGCGGGCCACGAAGGACGCTTCTGCGCCGATCGCCAGGGACACCGGGTTGAAGGGTGCGTCCAGTGATCCCATGGGCGTCGATTTGGTGATCTTGCCGACTTCGGACGTCGGGCTGTACTGGCCTTTGGTGAGGCCGTAGATGCGGTTGTTGAAGAGCAGGATTTTGAGGTTGACGTTGCGGCGGAGGGCGTGGATGAGGTGGTTGCCGCCGATGGAGAGGGCGTCGCCGTCGCCGGTGACGACCCAGACGCTGAGGTCGCGGCGTGAGGTGGCGAGTCCGGTGGCGATGGCGGGGGCGCGGCCGTGGATGGAGTGCATCCCGTAGGTGTTCATGTAGTACGGGAAGCGGGAGGAGCAGCCGATGCCGGAGACGAAGACGATGTTCTCCTTGGCGAGGCCGAGTTCGGGCATGAAGCCCTGGACGGCGGCGAGGATCGCGTAGTCACCGCAGCCGGGGCACCAGCGCACTTCCTGATCGGACTTGAAGTCCTTCGCCTGGAGTCGGAGTTCAGTTCCCACGGAGCGTCTCCCGCAGTGTGTCGGCGAGTTGTTCGGCTTTGAACGGCATTCCGTTCACCTGGTTGTACGAGCGGGCGTCGACCAGGTACTTCGCCCGGATGAGGGTGGCGAGCTGGCCGAGGTTCATCTCGGGTACGACGATGCGCTCGTATCGTGCGAGTACCTCTCCGAGGTTCTTCGGGAAGGGGTTGAGGTGGCGCAGGTGGGCCTGGGCGATGGTTTCGCCGGTGGTGCGCAGGCGTCGGACGGCGGCGGTGATGGGTCCGTAGGTCGATCCCCAGCCCAGTACGAGGGTGTTCGCGCGGTGGGGGTCGTCGACGTCGAGGTCGGGGACGGTGATGCCGTCGATCTTGGCTTGGCGGGTGCGGACCATGTGGTCGTGGTTGGCGGGGTCGTAGGAGATGTTGCCGGTGCCGTCCTGTTTCTCGATGCCGCCGATGCGGTGTTCCAGGCCGGGGGTGCCGGGGATGGCCCAGGGG
>NZ_VMNX01000521.1 GCF_009377235.1 Streptomyces acidicola | reverse complement strand
GGTGTGGGCTGTTGCTGGTAGGGGTTCGGGGGCGGGCCCTGGTTGCCGTACGGCTGCTGTTGGGCGTACGTGGCGAATCCGGGCGGCGGGTTGGTCGAGCCGTCGCGGCGGGCGCGATTCTTGCTGCGGATGCCACGCCTGGCTCCAGCGGTCCGGCGTGGCGGAATGCGGGGCACTGCTCCCCGGCGCGGCGGGGCTCTGCCTGCGGATCGTGGGGCACTACGGCCCGCATCATGACGTCGCCGACCGCGAGGGGGCCGGTGTGTGCGAGAAGTGCGGGTCGACTGAGCCGCCGCACGTGACCGTCACCACGGACAGCGGCGGAACTGCACGGCACCGGCAGGTCTGCCAGGGGTGCGCGCGCAGCGATGCCTCGGCCGTCGTACGTCCGCCCGTGCGGATGTGCGTGCGCTGCGACCGGATCACTGACACTCCGGTTCTCGTCTCCGAGGTGCACCAGAATTCCGGGCCGGGATTCAACGTGTACGCGTGCGACGACTGTGCGTCCCACTTCCCGCCACTGCCCGACGTGTTCGACGTCTTGTAAGGCCAGGCGCCGGAGGCCTCGCCTGGCAGAGTGACGGGGTGGACGACCATGCGACGGCCCCGGAAGCATCGCGCTGGCGGGGTTGTGTGCCGTGCGTCTCGCACTGCTTGCACAGTGCGAGGCGCACGGCGTGCACTTTCCTCCGGCTGGCTCGACGTTTGGCCGGCTTGACGTTTCAGCAGAGCCGAACGTCGGTCAGGCGGCCGTTTCGGTCTGCTCGGACTGCCTGCGGTGCCGGCCCCGAGGGGTCGCCTCGGAGTCGTTCACCGAGACCTGTCCGCGATGCTTGCCGTGGCCGGAGGCCTCGTGGGCGTAGGCGTCGGCGGCGGGCGGTTCCGTGGTGTGTGCGTCGCTCATGTGGAAGTGTTCACCCCGTCAGCGAGATCTTCGTACAAGCGGTGAGTCTAACGGGCCGGTGTGACAACTGTGGTGGCGGACACGGGTGTTGGGCAGCCTGCCTCCGCCCCGACCTGCCCCCTCAACGGCGCCTCCCGCAACGGCACCGGACGCGCGGCGACGGGCTCCGACGGCTCCAGAAGCGGCAGTGGCTCCGGCGCGGACGTATCACCTGACGCAGACGCAGACGCAGACGCAGACGCAGACGCAGACGCAGACGCAGACGCAGGCACTCCCACATGCGCAGCCACATCCCCAGGCGCACCTGCGGACGCACAAGGCATGCACTCCTGCACAGCCCCCGGCACCTCCACCCACGACACCCCACACGGCACCACCCCCGTCGCATACGGCAGCTGAAGCACCCCGTCCCTGCTCCACTG
>NZ_VMNX01000520.1 GCF_009377235.1 Streptomyces acidicola | reverse complement strand
CGAACACCTGCTCCTCGTACGCGACGAGGTCCATCTTGTTGACGGCCAGGACCACGTGCGGGACGCGCAGGAGTGCGGCGATGGCGGCGTGGCGGCGGGTCTGTTCGACGACGCCGTTGCGGGCGTCGACGAGGACCACCGTGAGTTCGGCGGTGGAGGCGCCGGTCACCATGTTGCGGGTGTACTGCACGTGGCCGGGGGTGTCGGCGAGGATGAAGCGGCGGCGGGGCGTGGCGAAGTAGCGGTAGGCCACGTCGATGGTGATGCCCTGCTCGCGCTCGGCCCGCAGCCCGTCGGTGAGGAGGGCCAGGTCCGGGGCCTCCTGGCCGCGGTTGCGGGAGGCGTGCTCGACGGCCTCCAACTGGTCGGCGAGGACCGACTTGGAGTCGTGCAGGAGGCGCCCGACGAGGGTGGACTTGCCGTCGTCGACCGATCCGGCGGTCGCGAACCGCAGGAGCGTGGTCTCGGACAGTTCCGTGGTGGTGCTCATGACTAGAAGTACCCCTCGCGCTTGCGGTCTTCCATCGCGGCCTCGGACAGCTTGTCGTCGGCGCGGGTCGCGCCCCGCTCGGTGAGCCGGGAGGCGGCGATCTCGGCGATCACGGCGTCCAGCGTGGTGGCGTCGGAGTCGACCGCGCCCGTGCAGGACATGTCGCCGACCGTGCGGTACCGCACCTGCCGCTTTTCCACGGTTTCGCCCGCCTTTGGTCCGCCCCATTCGCCGGCGGTGAGCCACATGCCGGCTCGCTGGAAGACCTCGCGCTGGTGGGCGAAGTAGATCTCCGGCAGTTCGATGCCCTCGCGGGCGATGTACTGCCAGACGTCCAGCTCGGTCCAGTTCGACAGGGGGAAGACGCGGACGTGTTCGCCGGGGGCGTGGCGGCCGTTGTAGAGCTGCCACAGCTCGGGGCGCTGGCGGCGCGGGTCCCACTGGGAGAACTCGTCGCGCAGCGAGAACACGCGCTCCTTGGCCCGGGCCTTCTCCTCGTCGCGGCGTCCGCCGCCGAAGACGGCGTCGAACTTCTCCGACTGGATCTTCTCGGTCAGTGGCACGGTCTGGAGGGGGTTGCGGGTGCCGTCGGGGCGTTCGCGCAGGACGCCGCGGTCGATGTAGTCCTGCACGGAGGCGACGTGGAGGCGCAGGCTGTGCTTCTCGACGGTACGGTCCCGGTACTCGATGACCTCGGGGAAGTTGTGCCCGGTGTCGACGTGGAGCAGGGAGAAGGGGATCGCCGCGGGGGCGAAGGCCTTCAGCGCCAGGTGGAGCATGACGATGGAGTCCTTGCCGCCGGAGAACAGGATCACCGGCCGTTCGAACTCGCCCGCCACCTCACGGAA